>NZ_JBCAUP010000002.1:0-464637 GCF_038433355.1 Brucella cytisi | reverse complement strand
ACGGCCAGTGTTTCCGCGCCTATGTCGAGCAGCAGTTGGTCCCGGTGCTCAAGCCAGGCGACATTGTCGTCATGGACAATCTCGGCAGCCATAAGTCGGCAACCATCCGTCAATTGATCAAAGCCGCCGGTGCGCGGCTCTGGTTCCTGCCACCCTATTCGCCGGACCTCAATCCGATCGAACAAGCCTTTTCCAAGATCAAGCATTGGATGAGAAATGCACAAAAGCGCACCATCGAAGACACATGGCGTCATATCGGCAGGCTGGTCGAAACCATCCAGCCCGCCGAATGCCAAAACTATTTGGAAAACGCCGGATATGGTTCCGTTAAAAGGTGAAACGCTCTAAAATTGCAGAAATTATAAATTTGGTCGATTTCATGCCCATGTCCTTCTGGAAACCCGTCGCTCGGTGGCGGGCGGCGGAATTGAATCGATAATGAAATAGAGATTACAGACGCGATTCTGATTTTTTTATGAATTTCCAACGGTTACGACGATATCTTATTGGCAGATGCGCGCAAGACAGGATTTGCCGTGGCAGCCTTGGTCGAGATGCATGTTGGTGCGATGTGCTGCATCACCGTCCGGGCCGATTACCGTCATGAAAAGCTTGCAGCTCGCGCTATGCACAGCGCGCCAGAAAGCCTTCTCCTTGTCGGTGCCGTTCCAGCCGCTTTCCAGTTCCGTCTTGCTGCCATCCGAAAACTTGAACGACATGATGTCGAGCGCGTTGGCAAAGGCGTGTTCGGAAACGCGTCCTGTGGATGCGCCGTTGACCTTCCGGCACTGGTAATCCGAGCCGGTGCCGATTTCAGCGATTTTCGAATCCGGTCCATAAACATCTTTGGCTGCCTTGGTCACCTCGCTGCTCCACTGCGCCAGCGTGACTGCCATTGCGCAATTTGTGGTGACGGCATTGGCAAATTTCAAAGGGTCGTCCTTGCCAATGGCGGTCAGGGACAACGGAGAGTGGGCGCCGCATTGCTCGCCATCCTTGATCGGAGGCAGCAGCTTGCCCTCTACTTCGCCGGCTATCAGCGCCGGGCAGGATACCTGATAGACGCGCTCGTCCTTTTCCGGCTTTGGCTGTTGATCGGGGGCGGGTTTTGCTTCTTGCAGTTTTTCGTCCATCGGCTTCGGATCATCAGCCGGTTTTGGCGGGTCTGCCTGGGTCGGGGTTGTAGGAGCAGGCTTGGCCAGCGGTTGATTTTCGGGTTCTCCCTCCGGCTTTTCCGTTGGAATGGGTGGAGTTTCCGGTTCTGCCCCCTTGGTTGCTGTATTTTCCGGGCGAGGGGCAGGCGTCGGAACGGGTATCATGGGAGCAGGTTTGGTTTCGGCTTTTGCCGGAGCGCTTTCCGATTGCGTTGCCGCTTGCTGTTTCGAAGCCGGTTTCTTTTGGCTGCGCTTTACCGCCGGGCGTTTGCGATGCTGTTTTGCCTTTTGGGCGTCCTGTTTCAGGATGCGTTCGATGAAAGTTTGCGCCTGTGCCTGATCAGAATCGATGCCGGGAAAACACGGCATCGCAACAAGGCCCAAGGCAATCAGAGCGGTGAATGCACCCTTGCCGGGCAGGAAAAAAGACAAAGCCATTGATGCCTCATGAATTGCGGATCCGTCATGACTAATGATGAAACAGGCGATGGCGTTCCTTCACGCTTGATGGCAGGTCGTAGCAAATGGTAGGAAACACCCTCAGCGGTCCGGTTTTTCAGGCTTTTTCGACTGCTTGAGCTTGACAAGATAACAGCTGCATGACTAAAAGCCGCCCATCGCTGGCGCGTTCTCGCACCGGCGTTTCATTTGACGTGTCCCGTGGATGAAGATTGCGCTCGCGCGCTTCATCCTGTCAGTCCTCTCAAACGGAGGGCAGAGGAGGGCGCGTTTCCTCCAGCGCCTCCGGGCGCTATAACCTTTTGAAGGAAATGCGATGAGCAAGCGCGAATCCGCTAAGTACAAAATTGATCGCCGTCTTGGCGAAAACATCTGGGGCCGTCCGAAGTCCCCTGTAAACCGCCGTGAATATGGCCCGGGCCAGCACGGCCAGCGCCGCAAGGGCAAGCTGTCGGACTTCGGTGTACAGCTCCGCGCAAAGCAGAAGCTCAAGGGCTTCTACGGCGATATCTCCGAAAAGCAGTTCCGCAAGACCTACGAAGAAGCCGCTCGCCGCAAGGGCGACACCGGTGAAAACCTGATCGGTCTGCTGGAATCGCGTCTTGACGCAGTTGTGTATCGCGCCAAGTTCGTTCCGACGATCTTTGCTGCCCGCCAGTTCATCAATCACGGCCACGTGAATGTGAATGGTCGCCGCGTCAACGTTCAGTCCTACCGCCTGAAGACCGGTGACGTTGTTGAAGTTCGCGAAAAGTCGAAGCAGTTGGTTATCGTTCTCGAAGCTGTTCAGCTCGCAGAACGTGATGTTCCGGATTACATCGAAGTCGACCACAACAAGCTGGTTGCGACGTACTCCCGCGTTCCGACCCTGACGGATGTGCCTTACGCTGTCCAGATGGAACCGAACCTGGTCGTCGAATTCTATTCGCGTTAATTCCAGGCGCGCTCTGGCGCGCTGGATATATGCCGAAATCGAAAAGCCGCGCTGTACTGCAGCGCGGCTTTTTCTTTGCTTTTATCCCGGCACTTTGGCGATGGGGCCGGGAGGGCCGAGCGTATCGTCAATCTGCCGGTCGGAATGATATGTGGCGCAGGCCGACAACAATGCTCCAATGAATAACAGTAAGGACAGTTTTCGGAGCGCGATGATGTGCGGCTTTCGCCGAAGAACACTTATAGAACCAACATACTGAGCCATAGATATCTCATCCGTGAATGCCTGCATGAGTTCTAGAGTAAAAGGCAGCTGCAAACACTCATACATTTTTGCTGGCAAAGGGTGGTCGATGTGTGCTGATGCACGCAATCATAAAGAAATCTTGTTTGACGGTTTTCCCGACAGCCAGTTTTCGCTATTAAGCCTTCAACATCTTCAATCGTTTTTCCGGGAAGCACCATGAACGCTTTCGATCCAGATATTGCAGAAGACGCGGGCAGCGACGGCTGTCACCCGCTATTCCGCGATGTGCCGACCACGGTCGAGTTCAACAAGCTGCGCAAACGTCTTTTGCGTCTGACGCGGCAGGCTATCGAGGATTTCTCGATGGTGAAGTCCGGCGAGCGCTGGATGGTCTGCCTTTCGGGTGGCAAGGATTCCTATGGCCTGCTTGCGCTGCTGCTCGATCTTAAATGGCGCGGCCTGCTGCCTGTTGAGCTGCTGGCGGTCAATCTGGATCAGGGGCAGCCGAACTTTCCCAAGCACATTCTGCCGGATTTCCTCAATCGTTATGAAATCGAACACCGTATCGAATATCAGGATACCTATTCGATCGTGACCGACAAGCTGCCTGAAACCAGCACCTATTGCTCGCTCTGCTCGCGTTTGCGCCGGGGGAATCTCTATCGCATTGCGCGTGAAGAGTGCTGTTCGGCGATCGTTCTTGGCCATCACCGGGAAGATATTCTCGAAACCTTCTTCATGAACCTGTTCCACGGCGGGCGTCTGGCTGCGATGCCGCCGAAGCTGTTGAACGACGAAGGAGACCTGATGGTGTTCCGCCCGCTGGCTTATGCTGCGGAGGACGATCTGGAGAAATTTGCGACCGCAATGCAGTTTCCGATCATTCCATGCGACCTGTGCGGCAGTCAGGAAGGGCTGCAGCGCAATGCGATGAAAGCCATGCTGACCGACATCGAAAAGCGTATGCCGGGGCGCAAGGACACGATGATCCGCGCCATGACGAATGTGCGTCCGAGCCATTTGCTGGATCGCAAACTGTTCGATTTTGCAGGACTGATGCTGAATGGCGAGGGAGAGGGTGACCATGCGGTTTGACGAAGGACAGATGGACTGGCTGGCTGATTTGCTGGCAGATGCGGCGCGTCAGGAAATCATGCCCCGGTTTCGCAGGCTGGACGTCGGCGATATCCGGCAGAAGACGTCACCCGCCGATCTGGTGACGGAAGCGGATGTGAATGCTGAACGGTTCATCACTGCCAAGCTCAAGGAACGTTTTGCCGATGCAGTGATCGTCGGTGAGGAAGCCTGCTCGGACAATCCGGCATTGCTGACCGGCCTCGATGATGCGGAGCTTGCTTTCACAATCGATCCCGTCGATGGCACTTTCAACTTTGCATCTGGTGTTCCGCTCTTTGGTGTCATGCTTGCGGTGGTGTCGAAAGGCGAAACCGTTGCCGGTATCATTCATGACCCCGTCGGTAATGACTGGATCATGGCTTCAAAGGGAGGCGGAAGCTACATCCGCCACGCCAATGGAGATGTGAGCAAGGTCGGCGTTGCAGAGCCAGCTTCGATCAACCAGATGACCGGTTCGATTTCCTGGCAGTACACGGCTGAGCCGACACGGTCGCGTCTGGCACGTAATCATACGAAATTTCTGTCCCAGATCGGTTATCGCTGTGCAGCGCACGAATATCGCATCCTCGCCACCGGCGGCGCGCATTTCGTGGTCTACAACAAGCTGATGCCGTGGGATCATCTGCCCGGTGCGCTGATCCATCAGGAAGCCGGTGGCTATCTCGCGCGCTGGGATGGAAGTGATTATCTGCCGTCACATACCGGCGGCGGTATTCTGGCCGCGCCCAGCAAGGACAGCTGGCAATCCATTCACGCCGCGCTGTGGGAAGATTAGCAACGCTTGGGCCCAGCTTGTGTTTTGGACACTTGGGCACTATATTGGCGGAGTGGGTTGGGAGCGCGAACTCCCAACCCGTTTCGCTTAGATAAAGAGTCTGACCCGCACGTAGCATTGCCAGCCCGTGCGGGTTTTCTTTATCGTCAGCGTGATACTCACGGGTATGAAACCCATTTGTGTCACTCCGGTTCGAGAGCAAAGCTCTTGCCAAAGTCGAGGTGGCTTATCCTCCCCGATGCGCCTGCTGGCCGGCGCGTTCTGCTTTTGCTCCCGAAACACCCACTGATAGCATGTGTATGGCATAAGAAAAGCCCGCTAACTATTAGCGGGCTTTGATTGTTTATGACTGATATTTGATCAGATCACATGTTCGGCGGGCGGGTTCTGCACCCTGAACAACCGTCCGCGTTCGGCTATCAAAACGCAGCCGAGCGCGACGAATCCGAGCACGCAATAGCCGGTTGCAACCGGCGTTGTGGTGCCGTCAAAGGCTTGACCGATAATCGCGCCCAATGCCGCACCGATCACCGTTTGAGCGAAGCCCAGAACGGAGGAGGCTGTTCCGGCAACTTCGCCGAGCGGCTCCATCGCCAGTGCGTTGAAATTGGCTGTCACGAGGCTGAACGAGAACATGATGGTCATGTAGATCGCCATCAGGATCGGGAAGGGAACAGGGCCTTCCATCGTGACCGAAAGTACCATCCACAAAAGGCTGAAGCTGGTGAAGACCAGCAACATGGTCTGGGAAATTCGCCGCATACCGTAACGACCGACTAGGCGCGAGTTCATGAACGAGGCGAGCGCCAGCGTCATGGCGACGGCAGCGAAAGCCAGCGGGAACAAGGCACCGAGCTTGTAGATGTCGACGAAAATCTGCTGAGCCGAGTTGATATAGCCGAACAGCGCACCGAGAATGAACGAGGTGCCGAGCATATAAAACAGGGCGACGCGGTTCGAAAGAACGATGCCGAAACCGCCAATTACACTCTTGACCGTCAGCGGGCGCCGGTTGGTAGCAGGCAGGGTTTCGGGCAGGCGAAGAAACGCCCAGATACCGATGACAAATGCCATGAAGGCCATCGACAGAAAGATCAGGTGCCATTCGCCGAAAAGCATGATGAGTTGGCCGGTTGCGGGCGCAACGACGGGCAGGATCATGAAAACCATCATGACGAGTGACATGACCTCGGCCATCTGACGCCCGGCGAACTTGTCGCGAACGACGGATACGGCGATCACGCGCGTGGCAGCAGCGCCAAGCCCCTGCAATACACGCAGGATGATAAGCGTCGTGAAATCGGTGACGATGGCCGCTCCCAGAGCTGCCAGAATGTAAATGACGAGCCCGGCGAACAGCGGCAGCCTGCGGCCGAAGCGGTCGCTCAAGGGGCCATAGAAGAGCTGCGAAACGCCAAACCCGAGCAGATAGGCAGTGATGACGAACTGGACGTGGTTTTCCGACTGAACGCCGAGGCTTGCACCGATCTGCGGCAGGCCGGGCAGCATGATGTCGACCGCCAGCGCATTGATGGCCATGATCGCCGCGATGAGCGCGATGAATTCACCGCGTCCACGCATGGAAGTCTTCTGGTCCGACGAACCGTTCTTGATGTCGAGCGGCATGACTGGCATTCCTTGGCAAAGTGGCGCATCGCGTCGCGAGACACGATACGAAAGACAAAATTTAGAAAGCAGAAGCAGACAGATGAAAATCTGTCGTTGCAGCATCTAGAGCATTTCCAGCAAAAGTGCGAAGCGGTTTTGCGTAGGAAATGCGACGGAAAAATACTTAGAGCGATTCCAGCGGCTCTGTTTTAACTGGAACCGCTCTAGCAAATGCAAAAGGCGCCGTAGAACGGCGCCTTTGGAAAAAGGTGAGGCTGAAGCCGTATAATCGGCAATTAATCCTCAAGCTGCCTTTGTGGCAATACCCTTATCGGTAAAAAGTGCCTGCAACTCGCTCGATTGGAACATTTCGCGTATGATATCGCAGCCGCCGACGAATTCGCCCTTTACATAAAGCTGAGGAATGGTTGGCCAGCTCGAATATTCCTTGATGCCCTGACGCAGTTCATCCGAAGACAGAACGTTGACGCCCTTATACTCCACACCGAGATAGTCGAGGATCTGAACGACCTGACCGGAGAAACCGCACTGCGGGAAACCCGGCGTGCCCTTCATGAAAAGCACGACGTCGTTGGTCTTCACTTCATTCGCGATGAAATCGTTGATGCCGGTCATTTGCGGTCCTTTCCAAGCATAACCCCGAAAAGTCGCCTGACTTTTCGGACAGGATTATGCGCTAAACAAATACGTCGAGGCAAATTTCGACGCAAACAGGGAGGTCTTTCCCAATATAGTCATTTGAATGCTGGTAACCACCCCGTTGGGGCGAATGCAAGTCAAATGCTCAAGAAATCCGTATCAAGGGGAGCTGCATCTTGCCGCAGCAGGATTTGCTCATCGAAATGGGGCCCCCAGAACGGCCTTCCGTTATTCCGGTACGCTGGTCTGCAGGGCGAGTGCATGCAGCACACCGCCCATATTACCCTTCAGCGCATCATAGACCATCTGGTGCTGCTGCACGCGGGACTTGCCGCGGAAACTTTCCGCGACAACCTCGGCGGCATAATGGTCTCCGTCTCCGGCAAGGTCGCGGATCGTCACCTTTGCGTCAGGAATCCCCTCGCGTATCAGTTTTTCGATCTCATGTGCGTCCATAGCCATGTAAAATCTCCCGCCGTTTCCGGCTTCTTCTTCTCATTTTATCGAATCGTAACGCACCATCGTGGAACGTCAACTAACATCTGTCTAACGCTTAAACAGCCGACAAGCAAACCGCCCGGACAGGGTTTCCATCTGGGCGGCAATTAGAGCATTTCCAGCAAAAGTGCGAAGCGCCTTCGCGGGGAAATCAGTCCGCTGGACTGATTTCTTTTCCCGCTTCGATGCGTCGGATAATGCGTAAACTAAAGAGTTCAGGTGAAAGAAATACGATCAGTTATCGCTGACCGGTTCGCCACTCATGAAGCCGGGGAACCAGCCTTCAAAGGCGTCGGTCAGATCGACAACACTGACATCGACGACGTTGCCAATCTTCAGGCTGTCGCCGCCAACCGTGCCGAGCACGCGGAACGGGACGCCTGCGCCTTCAGCATTGAGGGCAATGAGCTTTGCCATTTCCGCCGTAGCCGCGACGACATAGCGCGCCTGATCTTCACCGAAAAGAACTGCGTGCGGCAGACCGTCACCGCCATCGAGCTCTGCACCCTTACCGGACTTGATCGCCATTTCCGCGACGGCAATCGCCAGGCCGCCATCGGAGAGGTCATGACATGCCGTGACCTGACCGTTGCGGATGGCCGAGCGGACGAACTCGCCGTTACGCTTTTCAAGAGTAAGATCGACGGTCGGGGCAGGACCATCGGCACGATCAAACAGATCGCGCAGGTAAATGGACTGGCCGAGATGTGTGCCATCGCCACCAAGCAGAACCAGCGTGTCACCATCCCGCATGCCGCCGATCTTGGCGGTTTGTGTCCAGTCAGGGATGAGGCCTACGCCGGCAATGGTCGGCGTCGGCAGAATGGCTTGACCGTTGGTTTCGTTATAGAGCGAGACATTGCCCGAAACGATCGGGAAATCCAGCGCACGGCAGGCTTCACCGATGCCTTCGATAGCCTTGACGAGCTGGCCCATGATTTCCGGCTTTTCAGGATTGCCGAAGTTCAGGTTGTCGGTCGATGCCAGCGGCTCAGCGCCAGTCGCAGTGATGTTGCGCCAGCATTCGGCCACGGCCTGCTTGCCACCCTCGAATGGATCGGCTTCGCAATAGCGCGGGGTCACGTCGGATGAGAAGGCGAGAGCCTTGGTGTCATGGCCCTCGACGCGGATTACACCGGCATCGCCGCCCGGAACCTGCAACGAGTTGCCCTGAATGAGCGTATCGTACTGTTCATAGACCCAGCGACGGGATGAAAGATCAGGCGAGCCAATCAGCTTGAGAAGGGCAGTGGAGTAATCTTCCACTTGCGACACATTGCTCGCGGGAAGCGGCGCGTGCTTGCCTGGCTCCATCCACGGACGATCATATTCCGGTGCTTCATCGCCCAGATCCTTGATCGGCAGATTGGCGACTTCTTCACCCTGATGAATGACGCGGAAACGAAGATCGTCAGTCGTCTTGCCAACGATGGCGAAGTCGAGACCCCACTTGCGGAAGATCGCCTGCGCTTCGGCTTCCTTCTCAGGTTTCAGAACCATGAGCATGCGCTCCTGGCTTTCCGACAGCATCATTTCATAAGCCGTCATGTTCTCTTCGCGGACGGGAACATGGTCGAGTATGAGTTCAATGCCGAGGTCACCCTTGGCGCCCATTTCGACAGCCGAACAGGTGAGGCCAGCCGCACCCATATCCTGAATGGCGATAACTGCGCCGGAGGCCATTAGCTCAAGACAGGCTTCGAGCAGGCACTTTTCGGTAAATGGATCGCCGACCTGAACGGTCGGGCGCTTTTCTTCAATCGACTCATCGAATTCAGCTGATGCCATGGTCGCGCCGCCGACACCGTCGCGGCCCGTCTTGGCACCCAGATAGACAACCGGCAGGCCTACGCCTTTGGCTTCCGATAGGAAGATGCCATCATGCTTGGCAAGACCGGCAGCAAAGGCATTGACCAGGATATTGCCGTTATAGCGCTTGTCGAAGTTCACTTCGCCGCCAACGGTCGGCACGCCGAAGGCATTGCCATAGCCGCCGATGCCCGACACGACGCCGGATACCAGGTGACGGGTCTTCGGATGATCGGGCTCGCCGAAGCGGAGCGCATTCATGGCCGCAACGGGACGCGCGCCCATGGTGAACACGTCGCGCAAAATGCCGCCAACGCCGGTCGCTGCACCCTGATAGGGCTCGATGTAGGACGGATGGTTGTGGCTTTCCATCTTGAAGACGACGCAATCGCCATCGCCGATGTCCACCACGCCTGCGTTTTCGCCAGGGCCCTGAATAACGCGCGGTCCGGTTGTCGGAAGCGTGCGAAGCCATTTCTTGGAGGACTTGTAGGAGCAATGCTCGTTCCACATCGCCGAGAAAATCCCGAGCTCTGTGAAGGTGGGCTCGCGTCCGATCAGATCAAGAATGCGCTGATACTCGTCCGGCTTAAGACCATGCGCTTCGATCAATTCCGGCGTGATGTCTCGCGTATTGGAAATAGTCATGGAAATGGGGAACCCCGTCGCAGGCTGCGGTACCCGAAAACCTTCTGCCGAAGGCTAGATACCTAAGGTTTCAAGGCGCCTCTTTAACCTAAGTTTTCATGAAGTGCGACAGGAAAATGCCGCTTTCCCAGCCTCAATCCTATATCAATAACGATAAAAAGAAACCAGCCTGTCAGACACTCCCTTCATATCCCGCCTGTTCGTTTTCGAGCAGGCGACGGAGCGTCAGAAAACTGTTTTCGACGACACTGCGATCAGCCGGAGACGAGAAGGCAACGCGGACCCTGTGATAGATCTGATCGACACGTCCGGCCTTGAACTCATCTTCGTCGTCGATCAGGATTCCGCTTTCATAGGCCGCCGCCTTGAACGTGCCCGAAAGCCACGGCTCGGGCAGTCCCATCCACAGGAATGGAACTGTCGGACAGGATACGAAATCGAAACCGTTGAAGATTTCTCGCGCCATCTTTTCGCGAATGACCGTTTCTTCGCGGCATTTGCTGTGAATGGCGTCTGCCTCGCCGGACAACACCAGCTGAGCGCCGGTTTCAGCGAGCAGGAATGCTGCGCCGCCTGTGACCATCTTGTGCGTTACCTTCACGCGTTGGGCGCAATGCGCAGGGCAGGCGACCCATCCGCTGCGTATGCCTGCGGCAACGGCCTTTGACAGACCGGAGACGACGAATGTGCGTTCAGGCGCAAAGCTTGCCAAGGGTGGAATCTGGCTGTCGCACATGATGCCATAGATATCGTCTTCGATAAGCCAGACATTGTAACGCCTTGCGATGTCGGCGATTGCACGACGGCGTTCTTCCGGCATGACGGACAGGGTCGGATTGTGCAGCGTCGGCATCAAAAAGGCGAGAGTCGGATGCTGCTGGCGGCAGGCCCGTTCGAATTCTTCCGGGATCAGGCCATATTCATCCAGACCGGCCTGAATGGTACGGCGCCCGAGAAGGCGCACGGAGCGGCTGATCTGCGCATAGGTCAGATTTTCGAACAGGATGCGATCGCCCGGATTCGTGAAGGCCGTGATGATGGCGATGCTCGCAGCCTGCGCCCCATTGGTAACGACAATGCTGTCAAGATCTGGTCGCCAGTCGGCTCGCGAAAGCCATTTTTGCCCGGCTTCCAGCCAGTGCTGCGGAAAATAGCGCGAATAGCTCGCAATATCCTGCGGAAAATCCCGATGAATGTCGGCATTGATTTTGGCCAGAACTTCATGCTGGCCGACATCCGGCGCCGCAGTCGTGTCGAAACGTATTTTCCCGGAAGGGACATCGGCAGGCTTTGTACCAGCAATGCCAGAGGCGGTCAGCGCGTTGTCTGCCGGTTCTTCGCCCAGAACGTAAGTTCCTCGACCGACTTCGCCCGTCACGAGACCACGTTCGTGGGCCAGAGCATAGGCACGACCGATTGTGCCGATTGTCACCTTCAAGTCGAATGCGAGATTGCGCTGTGGAGGAAGTTTGATACCCGCTGGCAATCCACCATTCCCGATGGCTTCTTCGATGGCATCGGCAAGCTGCAGGTAAAATGGACCGGATTTACCGGCAAGATCTGGAATCCAATTTGTCATGGTGACAACTTATAAATTGTACCTATTGCCAAGTCAATTGTAGAGTCAATTCGTCGCTACTTGGTGACAATGCAGACATCGAGCTAAACATAAGGTTTGTCTCGACTGCTTCCCAGCTCCCAACTGGCCCAACTGGCAATGAAATGGACCGAGCCAATGTTTTACTTTAGACCGCAGACCGAGACAATAGATACAATTCTTCCTGAGCCCGTAGCTGATAGCATTACGGATTTGCCAAAAGCTTTGCAGGTCAATCTGATGGCGGCGTCCCAACCGCAGATCGGATATGTACGGCGTGTTGTCTCTTTTTGTTCTTACGCATTGTCCGACGCATCGAAGCTGGAAAAGAAATCAGTCCAGCGGACTGATTTCCCTGCGAAGACGCTTCGCACTTTTGCTGGAAATGCTCTGGATTGGATGTCTTATCGAATGATGCTGCGGCGCAGTCGGATCGCCCTCGGCGAACTGACTGACGATCAGTTGCGCGATATCGGACTACAGCGCGACGAAGCAGAGCGCGAAGCGCGTAAGGTGCGTTTTCACTTGCGTTGAAGTATGTCGCGGAAAGCAGCTTTCCGCGACAGCTTGATTACTGGCAACCGCTCTGGCCTGAAGCCCAGCGGTTGACGTCGGCGGCGATCCTGCCGCCATGGCTTTCCTGCATCATCGGACCGAAAGCCTCGACGCGTGCAGGATTGCCTTGCGCCTGCACGACGAGCAGCGGACGTAATGCCGGATTACGGGCGGGCACGACCAGAATGCGCGGACGTCCGGTGAAGGAATTCAGTTCCGGCGCGAGTGAGTAACCGCGGAAATCCTTGTCCTTGGATTTGAACCAGCAGTTATTTGCTGCCAGCGCGATGCGCTCCATGGTTGGCAGTGCCGCCTTGCTGGCGTCGACGGCGATGGGCCCCGTGGGTTTGCTGGAAGTGCAGGCTGCAAGCAATGCAATGGCCGGGAGGGCCAGAAGAGCGAAAGTCTTGGTCTTCAAGGAGGGGCTCCGATAGTGCGTGCCTTCAAAAGGCACGCATGAGAGGTGGGGGTAAACAGTGTCAGGCTAGTTGCGGCATGAAAGCTTTCAGTCCGTCATCCATCTCGTTCCAGATGCGCTCAAAAACCGGATGCTGTTTTGCCTTGGCGGCATATGCATCAAACTTCGGGAACTCGTCCAGCAAATCCGCTTTGCCCGAGAGCTTCTTCAACGGTTCCATCAGAAAACGCACCGGCAACAGCCAGCAATCTGCAAGGGTCGGTTCGTCTCCAGTGGCATAGGCTTTGTCCGAGAGACGGCTTTCGACCACTTTCAGGCCGGTATGCATCTTTTCGAACAGGCGTTCGATGCTTGCATTGTCGCGCTCGGGCTTGCTCAAAAGGATGAAAAGCTTCATCGTGGGTCCAAGCACGTCCAGTTCCGTCACTCGGGCAAGGAGGCGAATAAGTGCGCGCTCGCGCGGCGTTCCGGGCAGCACGGATATTTCGGGAAAATGATCTTCGAGATATTCGGCGATCACCGTCCCTTCGTACAGCGTTTCTCCGGAACTGGTAATCAGCACAGGAACTCGGCGGAGCGGTGTGATATTGCCGAAATCGGCTGGGAACGGGTAGGGCATGTTCATCGGCTTGAACGACAGGTCCTTCAGGTAAAGAACCCCGCGGACAAAGGCCGAGTAAGGGGAAAGAGGTCTGGAATAAAGCTGCATGAATGAAGTTCCCCTGATTCGTTATCGCTAAAATGTGCGAGGCATTTCCAGCAAAAGTGTGAACGCTCCTGCCTGGATAGCGCATGAAACAAATATGGGGCGATCCTGACGATTCCTCCTTGATCAGGACCCTCCCGAAGTCAAGCTGCCACGAAAATAGATGCTTTGCCAGTGCAGTTTTGCAGCTGAGGCGTCAGAGCAGGCGCAATAAAAAAGGCGGCTTCAATCGAGCCGCCTTTTCCGTTTATCTGTGTACCAGCTTATGCAGCGAGGCCCAGCGCGCCAGCGAAGAGCGCCCGACCGTCATCACCGCCATGCGCGGATTCGATCAGGTTTTCCGGATGCGGCATCATGCCGAGCACATTGCCGCGTGCGTTGACGATACCGGCAATGTCATTGACCGATCCGTTCGGATTGGTGCCTTCGGCATAGCGGAACACAACCTGGCCTTCGCCTTCGAGATGCTTCAGCGTTTCGGCATCGGCGAAATAATTGCCGTCATGATGCGCGACCGGGCAGCGGATGATCTGCCCCGGCTTGTAGCCGCGCGTGAACAACGTGTTGGCGTTGGTCACTTCGAGCTTTACTTCGCGGCAGACGAACTTGAGCGAAGCATTGCGCATCAATGCACCCGGCAGAAGTCCGGCTTCGACGAGAATCTGGAAACCGTTGCAGACACCCATGACCATGACGCCCTTATCGGCCTTCTCGCGAACGGCCTGCATCACCGGCATACGGGCTGCAATCGCACCGCATCGCAGATAGTCACCATAGGAAAAGCCGCCCGGAATCAGGATCAGGTCCACATCGTCGGGAATGCTCGTATCGGTCTGCCAGACGGTCACCGGTGCCTGTCCGGTGATCTTGGTGAGTGCTGCGATCATGTCGCGATCGCGATTGAGGCCGGGAAGGAGAATGACTGCGGATTTCATGAGCGTCTCTGTCCTTTGCCTGATCAGCCGATGGCGATGGAATAGTCTTCGATCACCGTGTTGGCGAGCAGCTTTTCGCACATGGCCTTCAGGTCGGCTTCGGCCTTGCTCTTGTCGGAGCCATTCAGTTCGAGGTCGAAAACCTTGCCCTGACGGGCCGAGTTGACGCCGTCAAAACCGAGGCTGCCGAGCGCGCCGACGATTGCCTTGCCCTGCGGGTCGAGAACGCCGTTTTTCAGTGTAACGGTGACGCGTGCCTTGATCACTCTGTAGTTCCTGCAATTTTAGAACGAATGAAACAGCCCGGAAGGCTTGATTTGGCATGATCCCGAAAACCGTGTCGACTTTTCGGGATCGTGCCCTTCTGGGCTGGGCGGATCATTTTACTTCACAAGTGTAGGGCCAGCCGGGCGCGGCGTGTCGTTCTCGTTCATGATGCCGAGACGGCGAGCCACTTCCTGATAGGCCTCAACCAGTCCGCCCATGTCGCGGCGGAAACGGTCCTTGTCGAGCTTGTCATTGGTGGTGATGTCCCAAAGACGCGCTGAGTCCGGAGAAATTTCGTCTGCGACGACGATGCGCATCATGTCGCCTTCCCACAAGCGACCGCATTCCATCTTGAAATCGACAAGCTGGATGCCGATGCCGAGGAACAGGCCGGTCAGGAAGTCGTTGACGCGAATGGCGAGCGCCATGATGTCGTCGATTTCCGGCGGGCTTGCCCAGCCGAAAGCGGTGATATGCTCTTCGGTGACCATCGGGTCGTCGAGCGCGTCAGCCTTGTAATAGAACTCGATGATCGAGCGCGGCAGCACGGTGCCTTCTTCAAGGCCAAGGCGCTTTGCCAGCGAACCGGCAGCGACATTGCGCACAACCACTTCAAGCGGAATGATTTCCACTTCCTTGATCAGCTGCTCACGCATGTTGAGGCGGCGGATGAAGTGAGTTGGAATGCCAATGCGGTTAAGCTGGGTGAAAATATGCTCGGAAATGCGGTTGTTCAGCACGCCTTTTCCGTCGATGACTTCATGCTTCTTTGCATTGAAAGCGGTTGCATCATCTTTGAAAAATTGGACGAGCGTACCGGGTTCAGGGCCTTCATAAAGAATCTTGGCCTTGCCCTCGTAAATACGGCGGCGACGGTTCATGGCTTTTCTCGGATTTCCATATTTATGGTGATCGGCTCTAAGCCGCTATTCTCGCGGGCTACCTATAGCAATTGTGGGCTTTTAACAATCCTGCTTTGTGCCCGTTCCCCCGTTTTCGCTGTTTCTGATGCAAGTTTATGCATGAGTCGCAAGAAAGTAGTCTTTAGCTCTTGTATAATCTTGCTCCCCTTGCCAGCTTTAGGCAAGAGAACGGATGACGATCTCTTCTAACTTGTAAGTCTGGGAGCTTTATGAATGACCACTGGCATGGATGATCGCCGCGACGCTTTTGAAAAGAAATTCGCGCTTGATGCGGAACTGCGCTTCAAGGCGGAGGCACGCCGCAACAAGCTTCTGGGACTCTGGGCCGCAGACCAGCTTGGCAAGAAGGATGCGGATGCCGAAGCCTATGCCAAGGAAGTCGTTGCCGCCGACTTTGAAGAAGCTGGCGATGAGGATGTTTTCCGCAAGGTGCGCGCCGACTTCGATGCGGCAAGTGTAAGCGTTGCAGACGAAGTTATTCGTGAGAAGATGTTTGCTTTCCTTGAAGAGGCAATCCGCCAGGTAAAGCAGGATTGATGGATGGTTCGGGGCGGAAGGATAGATAGCACTTCCGCCCTGATCCTTTTGAAATAAAGGAAATTCGAATGTCGTTGTCTTCGCGCCTTCGCGCCGGGGAAACAGTGCTTTCTGCATGGTCCTCCCTTCCCGAACCCCTGACGGTCGAAATTCTCGCCCATAGCGCCTTCGATGCCGTAACGCTGGACATGCAGCATGGCGGCCACGACGAGGCGAGTGTTCTTCGTTCTCTCGGCCTTATCCTGAACGCTGGCAAGCCGCCGGTCGTGCGCGTTCCTGTCGGACGCTTCGACATGGCAAGCCGTGCGCTGGATTTTGGTGCGCAGGCGGTCATCGCTCCGATGATCAATTCCGTCGAGGATGCCCGCAGGTTTGCAGCCGCCATGAAATATCCGCCGGTGGGCGAACGCTCATGGGGCGTATTCCGGGCCAATGCGGATTACGGCGCACCGGGTTCCAACGATTATCTGACCACCGCAAATCACGATACGCTTGCCTTCGCGATGATTGAAACGCGCGATGCCTACGATGCGCTGGATGCCATTCTGGATGTTCGCGGCATCGACGGCGTTTTCGTCGGCCCCGCGGATTTCTCCATTGCGTGGAGCAACGGGCGTGAGGCAAATCCGAATTCGGATGCGATTGTGGAACCTATCGGCAATATTGCCCGCAAAGCTGCTGCGGCAGGAAAGATCGCCGGTATTTATTCACCTTCGCCCGAGTTTGCGCGTCGCTACATTCCGCTTGGTTTCCGCTTCCTGACACTCAGCAATGATGGCGGTTATATCCGGCTCGCAGCAGAAACGCTGACCAAAGCGGTTCGCGACTAATTCCATTGCAAGATATTCAACAAGAAAAGGCGGGCTGATGCCCCGCCTTTTCTTTTGCTTACAGTGGACTCACCGGAATGTTTGGGCCCAAACAATTGCAACTGGAAGCCCGGTGAATGGGCCGATAAGTTCGCATCAACTGCTAGCTACGCAATTTCATCGCGAACGTCTTTATCTGCGCGCTTATTCGAGGGATTTGAATGTCTGAACTTGATGATCTTCTCCGTCAGAAAGCGGAAATCGAAGCACGTATCCTGGAAGCCCGGGGCCAGGAAATAGAATGGCTGAAACTGGAGTTTGCGAACCTTGCTTATAAACTGAGAGAGTTGAACGCTCTCCCTAAAGCTATCGTGGATGCTTTTACTGACAAAGCCGACACGTTCAACTCCTTCCGCGTAATGAAAGTGAAGAAAAACTAGCTCGTCGGTGTTTTCTCAATGGACCTCAAATATCTATCGCGAAATGCGGCCTTGGCGGAGCGGGCTCGTCTAAGGATATTGCGTTCCGGGTTCACGATCAGCGGGCATCGATTATGGACTGATGACGAAGACTGGGTATGTCAGTTTTTCTATCCCGATTATTTTACGATTTGCCAGGTTCTGGATACCCGGTCGAGAAAAGCAGTGCAGACACGCTGCCAAAAACTAGGGCTTGTTCCCAAGAAATTATGTTGGGGATGGTCTGCGAAACAAAAACTGCGGAAACTCTATCCAGAAGCAAGCGGGAAGAAACATGTGATGCTTTTCCCGGTGTAGACTGGTCGAAAATCCAGTCGGCAGCGCGTTATTATAATTATCGACGCAAGAAGAAGCCCTACAAGGTTACCGGCGTTCTCTCACTTGATCAGTGCAGGAGCCGCTGTTACGAAATAAACTGGATTATGCGGGATTTGGATGACGAGGCTGGTACCGGGCGATATTTTCAAACACGCGGTTATCGTTGCAACTATCCAAACTTCAAGGCAATTAGCCGGGGGTGCGAGCCTTGGGCGGGCGATTGGAAGTACGATGGGAAGAATGGTAGCGTGTCCTACCATTCTGTTTCCCTTTCTGGTCAGTGATGCTTGGGCGCCTGTAGTTGCGTCATGAACTCGGCGAACACCATCGAGCCTTCCGGCCACGGTCCATGCCCGGATTCCGAGTTGATATGCCCGGATTCGCCAGCGTCGATCAGCATTGCACCCCAGTCCTTCACGACATCTTCGGCAGCTTCAAAGCTGGAGAAGGGATCGTTGCGGCTGACCACGGTGATCGTGGGGAATGGCAGACGTTCACGCGGGTAGGGGCCGAACGTCATCAGATGCTTGGGGCGGATCTTGTCGTTGGAAACATCCGGAGGCGCCACGAAAAAGGCTCCAGCCACCTTGTGCTGAAAATGCGGCAAGGCATGAACTACAGTTGCAACGCCGAGCGAATGCGCGACGAGAACAATCGGCCTGGTTGCCGCATTGGCGGCCTTTACCACTTCACCAATCCAGTCTTCGCGAACAGGTTTGGTCCACTCGGCCTGCTCGACGCGCCGCGCCGTCGAGAGTTTGCTCTCCCAACGGGTCTGCCAGTGGTCGGGGCCGGAATTGGTATAGCCGGGGATGATGAGGATATCTGCGTCTTTGACTTTCATGGCTTCCCATTTAGAGAGGCTTTGTAACTTCTTCAAGCCGTGCTTGTTGTATGCTTGGTATAGAAGGCATGCGAATGATGAACAGCCTGTTCGCTGATCGTGATCTTGTGAAACATGTCCCAAATGGTGATGTTTAGGCAAGATTTGAAACACGGCGGAGAGACTGGCATGACAATCAGCAGACGTAATATCCTCGGCGCTGCCGGGACTGCTGCCATGGCCAACATTCTTCCTGTTCGCGCAGAAATGCCGTCGAAGGAGGGCGACATGACACAGCATTTGGGAGCAACCGCAGTCGAAACTGAACGTACGGTTGCTCCGCTTCCATTCGCAATGACCACGCCAATGCGTGTGGCTCGCGTTGGTCTGAAGGCGCGCGATGCTGAAACATTGGCTGAATATTATCACGATGTCGTCGGCTTGCGCGAGATGACGCGTCGCGGCGCGTCGATTGTGCTCGGTGCAGGTGACCGCGAACTGATGGAAATTGAACAGTTTTCGGCGGCCAGGCCGGACGACCCACGCAGCGCCGGTTTGTATCACACCGCATTCCTGCTGCCGACACGTGGCGACCTTGCGCGCTGGTCGCGCCGCGCCATCGACAAGCAATTGCCGGTCAGCGGTGCATCGGACCACAAGGTAAGCGAAGCCATCTATCTGACCGATCCCGAGGGCAACGGTATCGAAATCTATTCAGATCGTCCGAACAATGAGTGGCAATGGAATGGCGACCGTGTTGCCATGAGCACCGATCCGCTCGATGTCAGCAATTTGCTCGATGTCATCAAGCGCGAGGGCGGAGAATGGGACGGCGCACCGCAAAACACCGTGGTTGGTCACGTTCATCTGCGCGTCGGCAATGCGCATGAAGCCGAAACCTTCTGGCACAATGAACTCGGCCTCGAAACTGTTCAAACCTATGGTGACCGGGCTGTGTTCATGTCCACCGGGCGCTACCATCACCATATCGCTGCTAATGCTTGGCAGAGTGCCGGTGCTGGCAAGCGTGACGAGGATCGGACCGGCCTCGGCTGGGTTGAGCTGGAAGACACGCGTGGCGGTAATAACAGCACCTTCGTGGACCCATGGGGCAACGTGGTCAATACGATCAAGACCAAGGCGTAAACCAGCCCGTCTCCGGAATGTAAAAAGCCCCATGTTTTCATAAACATGGGGCTTTTTTCGGATTCAAATTATGAACCAATTAAAGGGGGCGCAGATTTTGGTTATGACGTGCCGAAAATCGCGACTTGCAAGAACCAGAGCGCAGCGTATCTGAGGTACGTGAGCACCGGAAGCGCAGTAAGACGCGATTTGCAGGCCGTCAGAGCCGAAATCTTAACCGAAGACGCGCTTGAAAATCGTATCTACATGCTTGGTGTGGTAGCCGAGATCGAACTTTTCGCGGATCTGGTCTTCGGAAAGCGCGGCGCGCACTTCCGTGTCGGCCAGCAGTTCCTCAAGGAAGTCGGCGTCCTGTTCCCAGACCTTCATGGCATTGCGCTGCACAAGACGATAAGCATCTTCACGCGACACACCTGCCTGAGTGAGCGCCAGAAGCACGCGCTGCGAATGCACCAGACCGCGGAACTTGTTCATGTTTTTCAGCATGTTGTCCGGGTAGATGACCAGCTTTTCGATCACGCCAGCCAGACGGTTGAGCGCGAAGTCGAGCGTGATGGTGGTGTCCGGGCCAATGGCGCGCTCGACGCTCGAATGCGAAATATCGCGTTCGTGCCAGAGAGCGACATTTTCCATGGCGGGCGTGACCGACATACGCACCAGACGGGCGAGGCCGGTCAGGTTTTCGGTCAGAACCGGATTGCGCTTGTGCGGCATGGCCGACGAACCTTTCTGGCCCGGAGAGAAGAATTCTTCCGCTTCCAGAACTTCGGTACGCTGCATGTGGCGGATTTCGATGGCGACATTTTCGATGGACGAGGCGATGACGCCGAGTGTCGCGAAGAACATGGCGTGACGGTCACGCGGGATGACCTGCGTGGAAACCGGCTCGGCTTCGAGGCCAAGCTTGGCGCAGACATATTCCTCAACGCGCGGGTCGATATTGGCGAAGGTGCCGACAGCGCCGGAAATCGCGCCGGTCGCAATCTCGGCACGCGCTGCGACGAGACGGGCGCGGTTGCGCTGCATTTCTGCATAGAAACGCGCGAAGGTCAGGCCCATTGTGGTCGGTTCGGCGTGAATGCCGTGGCTGCGGCCGATGCGAACCGTGTCCTTGTGTTCAAAAGCACGCTTCTTCAGAGCTTCCAGAACGCGGTCCATGTCGGCAAGCAGCAGATCGGCAGCGCGTACGAGCTGGACGTTGAGCGTGGTGTCGAGCACGTCCGACGAGGTCATGCCCTGATGCACAAAGCGGCTGTCCGGACCGATGAATTCGGCCAGATGGGTCAGAAATGCAATGACGTCATGCTTCGTGACGGCCTCGATCTCGTCGATACGGGCGACGTCAAACTTCGCCACGCTACCCTTTTCCCAGATGGTCTTCGCCGCTTCCTTCGGGATGACGCCGAGTTGCGCCAGCGCCTCGCAGGCATAGGCTTCGATCTCGAACCAGATGCGGAACTTCGTTTCGGGCGACCAGATGGCGACCATTTCAGGCCGGGAATAGCGCGGGATCATGAGTGCATCCTATAGAATGGAATAGACGGACGGAGTTTAGTGATTACGTGCGGCCTCGGCAGCGGCGCGGATCGCCTGGATATTGGCGCGGTAGCTCTCGACGGAGTTGCCTTTGTAGACCGCAGAACCGGCCACGAGAATGTTGGCGCCAGCGGCAACGACCGAGCCTGCGGTTTCCGGTGTAATACCGCCGTCAACTTCGATGTCGATAGGGCGGTCGCCAACCATTTCGCGGACGCGCTTGATCTTGTCGAGCATCGGCGTGATGAACTTCTGGCCGCCAAAACCGGGATTGACGGTCATGACGAGGACGAGATCGACATCATCGATGACGTTCGTCAGCGCTTCGGCGGGCGTTGCCGGGTTAAGCGCCAGACCGGCTTTCTTGCCGAGAGCGCGGATCGACTGCAGCGAACGGTGCGTGTGCGGACCGGCTTCGGCGTGAATTGTGATGAGATCGCAACCAGCATCGGCAAACGGGGCCAGATACGGGTCGCAGGGCGCAATCATCAGATGCGCATCGAAGAATGCCTTGGTGCGCGGGCGGATCGCGTTCACCACCTGCGAACCGAAAGTAATATTCGGCACAAAATGCCCGTCCATGACGTCGATATGCACCCAGTCGGCACCGGCTTCCAGCACGGCGTCGACTTCTTCGCCAAGACGGGCAAAATCGGCGGAAAGGATGGACGGGGCGATGGCGATGGGGCGCATATGTGATCTCCGTAACTTTGGCCAGCCCCTAGCACATGAGGGGCAAGAATCCTATCCCCAGCGCTTGTGGAACCACATCCACTGGCCGGGATATTCGCGCACCCATGTCTCAACGGTATCGTTCAACAGCTGTGCGGTTGCGGCAACATCGATCTCACCCTTGTCGTCGCGCGGCAATTCCATGCGCTCATAGAGTTCGAGACGATAACGCCCGCCGGGAAGGCGGATACAGCGTGCCGGATAGACGTCGCAATCATATTGCCGCGCAAGCTTGGCCAGTAGCGGATTGGTTTTCACCGGGCGATTGAAGAAGGTGGAAGGCACACCGCGGCGGAATTTCTGGTCCACCAGCATACCGACATTGCCGCCTTCATCGAGGATATGCGCAAGCGCCCAGGCGGCACCTGCCTTGGAAGGCACGAGATGGCCCATATTGGTATGGCGGGCTTTCAGAACCTTGTTGGCGATATAGGGATTGTTGGGCGGGCGAAACAGCGCGGTGACATTCAGGCCGAATGTGGCGGCGCAGATCGGCAGAAGCTCGAAATTACCGGTATGAGCGGTGAAGAAGATATGCGGCTTCTTCTCGTCGCGGAGACGTTCGAAAATCGGAATGCCTTCCACTTCGACCAGGCCCGGCGTTGTGGCATTGGGGTCGAAGTCGAAAACGGCGTCGAGGAAGATATATTCCGCGAGAAGGCGCGCCATCGATTCCCACATTTCGCGGGCGATTTCCTCGATTTCCGCGTCGCTTTTCTCAGGATAAGCCTGACACAGATTATCGGTGGCAACCTTGTGGCGCGGCGTCAGCGGCCCGACTAGACGGGCCACCTTGGCTGAAAAGCTGATTGCAGCCTTCGCCGGAAAAAGGCGCAGCAGGCCAAGCAGCAGAAAGACGGCCTGCGCCCAGAGCCAGTAGTTGAACTGCTTCAGCTTGCGGGTCCAGCGGAAGAGCAGAAGTTTCAGCTTGAACATCATGGACGTGGGCGACTCAGTCGATCTCGAGAATGATCTTGCCGAAGACGTCGCGGCCTTCCATGCGCTTCAGCGCCGTGTCGATATCGTTGAATCCGACCACGGTGTCGATGACCGGATGCACGATGCCGCGCGCCATTTTCTGCATGGCGTCGGCCATGTTTTCCATACGGCAACCGAAGGAACCCAGAATCTTGAGCTGCTGCTGGAAAAGCTGCATCAGGTTCATGTTTGTCGAGACGCCCGAGGTCGAACCGCAGGTAACGAGGCGCGCGCCGCGCTTCATGCAAAGCATCGAACCGGCCCAGGTATCCGCGCCGACATGCTCGAACACCACGTCTACACCCTTCTTCTTGGTGAGCTTGCGCACCACGCCCTCGAAGCGGTCTTCCCGGTAGTTGATGACGTGATCGGCGCCGAGCGCTTTGGCCTTCTCGATCTTGTCGTCAGAACCTACCGTGGTGATGACCGTGCAGCCCATCTTCTTGGCAAGCTGGATCGCGGCTGAACCGATGCCGGAACCGCCGGCCTGAACGAGAACGGTTTCGCCGGGCTCAAGCTTGGCATTATCGAACAGCATATGCTCGACCGTACCGAAGGTTACAGGGGCGACGGCGGCGCCGATGGCATCCAGACCGGGAGGTGCCGGAACGAGAAGACGGGCAGGCAGGTTCACTGCCTCGCAGGCAAAGCCGTCGAGATGGAAACCATGCACGCCGCCGACATGTTCGCACAGATTGTCACGGCCTTCGCGGCAGGCGCGGCAAAGACCACAGGTGCGCGCACCATAGATCGAGACGAGCTGACCGGGCAGGAGATTGGAAACGCCGGGGCCGACAGCATCCACAACGCCTGAAGCTTCCGCACCGATAACCAGCGGCATCTTGCGCTTGGCAAACGCCATGCCGCGCCAGCCCCACACGTCGATGTGGTTGAGCGCAACGGCCTTGATCTTCACGGTTACCTCGCCAATGCCGGGGGCAGGCGGCGGTGCGATATCGGTGATTTCAAGGCGGCGATCGTCGAGAAGCTGCAAGGCGCGCATGAAGTAATCCTTTTCAAGACATAATCCCGGAAACGGCGAACCGTCCGGGATCATCGGCAAATTCGTATTTGTCGGACCGATTAATTCGGATTTGCCGCCAAAACAAGGCTCGTATTTTGTCCGCCGAAACCGAACGAGTTGGAAAGCACGGCAGAAACTTCTGCCTGACGCTTCACATTCGGCACGACATCAAGCGGAACAGCCGGGTCCGGATTGTCATAATTGATGGTCGGGGGCAGGGTGCCCGTCTGGATCGTCAGCAGCGAGAAGACTGCCTCGATAGCACCCGCGGCGGTCAGCGTATGGCCGATCATCGACTTGTTGGAGGAAACCGGGATGGAGGCAAGCTTGTCACCGAATACTGTCGAAAGCGCCAGATATTCCATCTTGTCGTTTTCAGGCGTCGAGGTACCGTGGGCGTTGATATAGGAAATCTGCTCTTCGGTCAGACCGGCATCGGCCAATGCGGCGCGCACCGTGCCAATGGCAGGTGAAGCGTCTGGCTTGGAACGGGTACGGTGGAAATCATCGGCCTTTTCGCCGCAACCGGCCAGAATGCCCAGAACCTTGGCGCCGCGTGCAACAGCACTTTCGAGTGATTCCATCACCAGCGCGCCGGAACCTTCCGACATGGCAAAACCGTCACGATCCTTGGAGAAAGGCTTGGAAGCCTTTTCCGGCTTGTCGTTCTGGGTGGAAAGGGCCGAAAGCAGCGAAAAGCGGATCAGGGCTTCGGCAGAGACCGAACCATCGGTTCCGATGGAAAGTACCCGATCACTTTCGCCACGACGGATGGCTTCGACACCGAGCTGGATCGCAGTCGCACCCGAGGCACATGCGGTCGAAAGCGTGATCGGCAGGCCGCGCGTGCCAAAAGCTTCCGACAGGCGTTCAGCGATATAGCCGAACTGGGTCGTATTGAAGAGGTCATTCTGACGGGCGCGGCGACAGGCTTCCAGCAGGAGCGGATAGCTTGCCGGACCTTCATTCTTCACGGTCGCATCAAGTGCAAACCGGCTTTTCCAGTCCAGTTCGACCGGAGGAGCTGCCAGAAAAAGCGGACCGCCGAAATCGGTAGACGAAAGGCCGGACTGTGCGAGAGCTTCCTCACCTGCGAGCCGGGCCAGCGCTTCGGAGAGCGCCGATGCACCCACATCGCTTTCGGCCAGGAAATCGACAGTTCCGGAGAAGCGTGTATTGAGGTTGTCGGTTGGAAAGCGGGTGATGGCATGGATACCCGATTTTCCGCCGGTCAATGCAGCCCAGTTGTCTTCCTTGCCCTGACCGAGCGAGGAAACCACACCTGCGCCGGTGATGGCGACAATGGGACGGCCGAGATGGTCTGTATATTTCGTCATCTTATACTCTCACCAGCTTTGCTGCGCCTTCGGCACGAGTCGCTCCGACTGCGGTGACAATTGCTTCGCTGATTGGGCGACTGGCATCCTTTTCGGATGCATCCAGCGGTGCAAAAGCCTCGCCTTTCCAAACGGATATGGCCGCAAGTGCCAGCGCCAGCGGGAACTGCGCTTCGCGCAAATGACCGGTCAGGCCGGAAATGCCGCGATAAGTGGCTGACAGAGCGTCCAGGGCGGTTTTCTCTGCGCCGGTCGCTTCATGGGCGCCGGAAGCGGCGGAAACAACATAGGAGGGGTCCTTGCCGTCATTGGCTGCAAGGATGAGTTCACGGATGGTGTTCGTAAGATCGGCATTGTCGCGCCGGATCTGTGCACTTTCGATGCCAGCAACTTCGGCATAAGCGCGCGCACCGCGCTTGGCTGCGTGGTCAGCGCTTTCCAGTACAAGGAACACGCCGCCGGAACCGGAAATCATGCCGCCGCCAGCCGAACCGTCGCGCTGCCAGAGCGGTGCCCAGCCATCATGCTTGAGTAGCCCGCCAAGCTCGTGACCGAGAATCATGTCGAAATGTTCGGCATTGTAGGAACCGCCAACCAGCGCATGGGTGCTCTGACCCGTGCGAATGCGCGCGGCTGCGGTTTCGATAGCCGAAAGGCCGGAACCTTCTTCGCCCATGAAGGTACGCGAAGAACCGGTCACCTTGTGGACGATCGAAATATTGCCTGCGAGCAGGTTGGAAAGCTGCGCCAGAAACAGGGTAGGGCGCAGTTCGGTCGAGAGTTTCTCGTTCAGCATGACGCCGCGATCGTTGCGAGTGCGGCCTTCGTCCAGAATCTGCATATCGACGGTAATGTCACGTTCGCCACCACCGGCCCCCACGACCATATCCATGGTCGCGCAAAGCGCCTCGTCGTCCTTCATGCCAGCATCCTGCAGAGCAAGCCCTGCGGCATAGGTGCCAAGGCGCTGCCAGGTTTCCATCTGGCGCTGATCGCCACGCTTTGGAATCTGCAGGCTCCAGTCCACTTCACCCAATGGATGAACAGTGTAAGGCGCAAAGGCTTCCTTTTCGAGGCGCGGCTCAGTGCCAGCCTTCGAGAAAGCGTTCCAATGCACATCGACCCCTTCGCCGAGCGAGGAGATGATGCCGATACCTGTGATGACGACTTTATTGTTCTGCATGGGTCCCGTTTGTCCGTCGATGCTGAGACTGCTCTGACACGCGAAAAATTCGCGCTACCAGAAACGGAATCAGGGCGAACATTTCTGTTCACCCCTCAATACCGCCATATTATGTGCCGGATCAGCCTTTTTTGGCTGCAACCAGCTCATCGATTTTTGCGCAGAGGTTCTTGAGAACGAAATATTCTTCGGTCGGAACCTTGCCTTCGTTCACTTCCTGGGTCCACTGCTCAAGCGGAATCTTGATGCCGAAAGCCTTGTCGATGGCGAAGACGATGTCGAGGAAGTCGAGGCTGTCGATGCCCAGATCGTCGATGGTGTGGCTATCCGGCGTGATGGTGTCACGGTCGATTTCACTGGTTTCGGCGATGATGTCGGCGACTTTGTCAAAAGTAGAGGACAAGTTTCGATTCCTTTATTCATGGCGGTGCCACAGTTGGCACGTATCTGACTGTTTGCGCGTGTCTAGCGTTTTTCCGGTGATAGGGAAAGTCATATTACTTTCATAGTCACCGAGCTTTCAAAACCGCATATAAGGCGCGCAACATGCGAAGCGCAACATAAAGACAAACTCTAATTTTGGAAATATTCTCAAAACTGAGTTATTACAACTGGGCTAGGGTTCGTTTCTGACGCGTCTCACAAAATACCAAAGACCAACCGCAGCACAGGCGATCATCACAATTGCCAGTGCGTATTGCACAGGGCCATTCCCTGATGCAATTGCCACGAGGCCTGATGCCACGCTCCCCATTGTCCCCAAAGCTTCCGGGTGCTTCAAAACAGATGTGACGGCCATATCGCCCTGACGGGCCTTGGGTGAGATATCATTCGTCGGTCCTGCGGCTTGGCAGCGAGCGCCAGAGCGCGAGAACGCACCCGTTCGACATGGGCGAGCCAGCCTTTCCCGAAGGTCGAGGCTGTAGACAACCTTTCCAGCCAGGATGCGCGTGCATCGCACAAAGCATTGATGACCTCGTCGGTAGATCGCATATTGGCGGCCGCAACCGTCTGCGCTCCAATTATTCCATTTCGGATAAGCCCAGAATACCTTGCGGCATCCTTGCCGCGCGTGCGGGACCTGAATTGACCGAAAAGTCGAACAGAGCGTAGTCGAGACCCGAAGGCAGGTTGTCTCCGTCTATCTTGTTCCAGAATTGCGCCTGATAGATTTGCGTGGCAGTTGCTGGCGTCATTTCCTTTACGTCTTCGGGCGATACCTGATGTCCGTCTCACGCGGACAGGGTTGCGATGGTGATACCCATATTGGTTGCGCCGCCGGGATCAGCGGGATTGTCAGCATATCCGCCTTCTTCACTAAAAATATAAGGCATGACTTTCTGGAAATTCTATTTCATTGAAAAAGGCTCTAGTTTAGTATTTATCGATAAAAAACAGTAATTTATAGCTCAGGATACCATTGGTTCTTCAGAAAAAAATATTGTGAAAACTACTTGTTCATGCATTCAATCAAGATTGGTTCAAAATCATTATTTGATCACGATGTGTCTTGCGTACTGCACGATGATGCGGCTTCATGAGCATCTCATCGCTGCATCATTGACAGGCGGGCAAAAGTGAATTCGGAAATCTTTGGATATGCACCGGACGGGCAGGTGGTTCACCGGCTCACGATCTCCAATGGCCCGCTGACGGCCAGGATCATCAATTGGGGCGCAGCCATTCAGGATCTGCGCATGGAGGGCCATGCGGCTCCGCTGGTGATCGGCTATCGCGACTTTGCCGATTATCCGGCCCATTCACCGCATCTGGGTGCGATTGCGGGTCGTTCGGCCAATCGTATTCGCAATGCCCGGTTTGATCTGGACGGAACGACTTACGAGGTAGAGCCGAATTTTCAAGGTCGCCACAATCTGCACGGCGGCAGCAAGGGGCTCGGCAATCGCGTCTGGAAGATAACCGGAAACGGTCCGGATTTCGTGACGCTTGCGGCAGTGGCAACCGAAGGCGAGATGGGGTTTCCCGGCAACCTGAATGTCAGCTGTACCTATATGCTCACCGGGGATGGGACGCTCATCGTGCGGCTGGAAGCAGTGACCGACAAGCCGACCGTCTGCAACCTGCTGCATCACAGCTACTTCAATCTCGATGATGGCGGCGAGGGCGATATTCTCGATCATCAGCTCAAGATCGAAGCCGACGCCTTTATGCCGGTCGATGATGCTCTCATTCCGGACGGACGCGTTCTGCCGGTCAAAGGAACGCCTTTCGATTTCCGGGAGTTCCGTCCGATTCGCTTTGAGGAGAATGGCAGTCAGGTCCAGTACGACAGCAATTTCTGCCTGACCGCAGCGCGGGGACCATTGCGCCCATGCGCGTCGGTCAAGGGCGCTCGTTCCGGTATTCGTCTCGATATATCAACGACAGAACCGGGCGTTCAGTTCTATTCGGGTAACACCATGGCCAATGATTGCATCGGCCTGATGGGCAAGCCTTACGGAAAACACGCGGGTTTCTGTCTTGAGCCGCAGATATGGCCGGGATCGCTGGAATATCCGTATTTCCCGCAGGCAATATTGCGTCCGGGCGAGATTTACGCCCAGACCAGCCATTTCAGCTTTTCACGCGAAAAATAATCAATCAGAAAAAGCGGCGCGTGCGGTTTCCATCGGAGCGAGCGCGCCGCGTATCTCAACGACACGCGCTGCAACCAGATGCGCCTTGCGGGCTGCATCCACCGGCGCGAGCCCGTTCAATCGCGCAGCAAGATAAGCACCGTTGAAGCTGTCGCCAGCCCCGGTGGTGTCCACGGCTTGCGCCATAACGGCTGGTACTGACACTCTTTCATCGCCGGAGACGACCAGAGCCGGTTCGGTGCCGTCCTTGACGACGATCTCTTTCACGCCGAGTGCGGCAAGGCGATCTGCACAGGCGGTGGCATCCTTGTCGCCAAAGAGCGCTTGTTCATCGGGGAATGTGGGTAGGGCAATATCCGCAATGCGCATCGCTTCGCTGATGATCTCCTGCGCGACTTTCCGGTCGGGCCAGAGCTGGTGGCGGAAATTCGGATCGAACGCGATTCTTGAGCCGGCGGCGCGGCACTCCCGCAAGACATCGAAAAATGTGTCGCGATGCTCGGGCAGGATGATGGCGATTGAAATGCCCGAAAAATAGATGATGTCACGGCCGGTCAGGCTTCTTTCCAGAGCTTCGCGGTCGCTGGCGAGACGCCTTGCAGCGGCGTCGCTCCGCCAATAGGTGAAGGAACGCTCGGCACCGTTGAGCGTGATTGCGTAAAGACCGGGATGAAGCCCGTCAATAATGGGGCTATGGGCGATTCCAATTCCATTGGATGTCAGGAATACGCGCTGCTTCTGGGAGAAGCTGTCTTCGCCGAAAGCGGTCACATATTCGACAGGGTAGGATTTCTCCATCAGTGCCCGCATGTACCAGGCGGTGTTCAGCGTATCACCCGCAAAACCCATGCGCCATTGATCGCCTTCATTGCCTGAAAGCTCGATCATGCATTCGCCGATAGACGCAAATCCGCCCATTTCAGTCTCCTCACTTCCAATGGGGCTAACGCCTATACTAATTTGCCGCTATGTAAAATTGGTTTGTCGGTAGTCATCCAGCCTTTATCGACTTGCCACATTCATTGTGTAAGCATCCCCCGACTGCATCGCCCTCAAAATCGGGATAGCTTTTCAAAAGCACGATGCATTACCTGATATTTTGGAGTTCCGCTGACGTCGTGTAGCGAACCTCAGCCAAGGATTTGACATGCGTTATGCGATTTATTTCACGCCGCCATCCAATGATGCGCTTTTGAAGGTTGCCGCAAACTGGCTCGGGCGCAATGCGTTCAGCGGGGAGCCGGTCAAAATGCCCGCGATTCGCTCACTCGCGACCGCTGAAGTCGCCCAGCTGACCGAAGAGCCGCGCCGTTATGGTTTTCATGCGACTATGAAAGCGCCGTTCCGTCTGGATGAAGAACATACTGAAAATGACCTGCTTTCCGCGTTGATGCATTTCGCATCGTCGGCGTCACCGGTCGTCATTCCCCGTTTGAAGCTGCATGCAATTGGCCCGTTCTTCGCTCTCGTGCCGGAAGAGCCGGTTGCTGAGCTGAACCAGCTCGCCAATGATGTTGTCGTTGCCTTCGACCGGTTTCGCGCTCCGCTCACTGAGGCGGAAATTGCAAAGCGGCGACCGGAGCGTCTCAGCGAAACACAGCGGCACAACATCGAACGCTGGGGCTATCCTTATGTTTTCGAGGAGTTCCGCTTTCACATGACCCTGACCGGCCCGGTTGAGGAGAAAGATCGCGCTCGCGTGGAGCGGACGTTGGACGAATTCTTTACGCCGCTGCTGGACGACGCCGTAGAGGTTGCGAATCTCGCGCTGTTCGTGGAACCTGAGAAAGGGGCTCCCTTCGAGGTTCATTCGCTGCATCCTCTGACCGGTGGCAAGGTTGCGTCTGCTCGGGCCTCACGAGCGGTTGGGAGGCCGTAAGCAATGGGAAATGAAACGGTTCTGCGCAACGCCCGTATCGTGCTCTCCGACGATGTCGTTCTCGGTTCGCTGAAGCTCGTCGACGGCAAGATCGCCGATATCTCTACTGGCAACTCCAGTATTGGCGAGGATATGGAAGGCGACTTCCTGACGCCGGGATTGGTGGAGCTTCACACAGATCATCTCGAAGGACACTATGCTCCGCGCCCAAAGGTGCGCTGGAACCCTATTGCCGCCGTGCAGGCGCATGATGCCCAGATTGCCGCCTCAGGGATTACCACCGTCTTCGACGCATTGCGCATTGGCTTTGATGACGACGCCGATACGGGTATCGACGATATGCGCAAGCTATCGTCGGCGATTGCCGAAGGCCGCGACGCGGGCCGTCTGCGCGCCGACCATTTCCTGCATTTGCGTTGCGAGGTTTCCGCACCCGACTGCCTTCCTGCCTTCGAACAGTTTGGCAATCAGGCGCTGGTCAGGCTGGTATCGCTGATGGATCACGCGCCGGGGCAGCGTCAGTTTACGGATATCGAAACCTACAAGACATATTTTATTCGCAAGCTGAAATTCTCGGAAGAAGAGTTCCGGCTTTATTGCGAACGGCGCATCGGGCAGTCCCAGCAATATTCCGCGCCGACACGCAAGGCGATTGCCGAATTGTGCCACCAGCGCGGGGTTATTCTGGCGAGCCACGATGACGCGACGACAGAGCATGTCGCGGAAGCACAGGCACAGGGAATACGCGTCGCGGAATTTCCCACGACACATACAGCTGCGAAAGCGTCAAAAGATTCCGGAATGTCGGTGCTTATGGGGGCGCCGAATGTCGTACGCGGCGGTTCGCATTCGGGAAATGTGTCTGCGCGCGAGCTGGTCGAAGCCGGGCATCTCGATATCATATCGTCGGATTATATTCCGGCCAGCATGATGCAGTCGGCGTTTTTTCTCGCTGATGTCGTCGAAAATATCTCGCTTCCTCAAGCCATTCGTCTGGTTTCCGCCAACCCCGCCAAAGCGGTAGGGCTGGATGATCGCGGCGAGATCGTTGCCGGCAAGCGGGCAGATCTGGTTCGTGTACAGATTGCCGATCACGTTCCGATCATCCGCACCGTCTGGCGAGAGGGACGGCGGGTTATCTAACCTACCGGGATTGGCGTGGTCGGTTCCAGCGCCAGTCTGCCATCATCCAGAATATCGAGCTGCAGAGAGCGATAGCTTTCAATGCTCAGATGGGATGTCTTTGGGGAGTGCGGATGCGTTGCGGTGACCACGACAACGCTTGCACCGGCAGTTTCTCCGGCAACGATACCGGCTGGCGCATCCTCGAATACAAGGCAATTGTGCGGATCGAAACCAAGTCGTTTCGCGCCAAGCTGGAAACATTCGGGGCTCGGCTTGCCACGCTCTACATCTTCGGCGGAAACGATGGTCTTTGGCATCGGCAGTCCTGCTGCGGCGACGCGGCGGGTAGCAAGTTCAAGTGGCGCCGAGGTCACGATTGCCCAACGGTCTTGCGGCAATGAACTGAGAAAGTCATACGCGCCGTCGATAGGTGCGATACCGTCTAGATCCGCCATTTCGGCCTGAAACAATATCTCCGCCTCGCGGATCGGGTCCACGCCCGGCAGAGCGAGGCGACGGACGGTTTCGACTGCCCGGACACCGTGGATCGTCGGCAGGAATGTGACCGGATCGATGCCATGACGTATCGCCCATTCGCTCCACACACGTTCGGTCGCTTCAATGGAACTCAATATCGTGCCGTCCATGTCGAAAAGAAACGCATCGAATGATTTGCCGAAAGGGGAAAAGGAGGTCACGCTGAATGTCCTTTAGCTACGCAGATGAGAATCGGGAGAATGCTTCTGTGATTGATCATAATGTTTATTGGGTGAGAAGACAGTCTTTGGAGCAGCCAGAGTCCCCACATCGGGTATGAAAATTCGCTTCGGCTCACTATATTGAGGAGCGACTGCAATATTGGTGAAACTTGATCATTTCGATCAATTGTGGCTTTTGGCATCCTTCCGAATTCAAATAAATGCCGAAAGCGTCGACTGCGACTGAATCGCATTCTCAGGATTGTTGTATAAATGACTGAAATAAAATCAAAAAAACGCAACTATCCGGATGTGCGCTTTGCTGTTGCGCCCATGATCGCCTGGTCGGACAGACATTGCCGCTACTTTCACAGGCTCTTTTCCAGGCACGCATTGCTCTACACTGAAATGGTCGTGGCGGATGCCATCATTCACGGCCCGCGTGACCGATTGTTGGGTTTCGATGCTGCCGAACATCCTGTGGCACTGCAGCTCGGCGGTTCCGATCCGGTGAAGCTGAAAGAGGCTGCGAAGATCGGTGCCGATTACGGCTATGATGAAATCAATCTCAATGTCGGTTGCCCGTCGGATCGTGTGCAGTCCGGTACATTCGGAGCCTGTCTCATGCAGACCCCGGATGTGGTGGCGCGTTGCGTTTCAGCCATGAAAGAGGCCGTTTCCGTTCCCGTTACGGTCAAATGCCGTATTGGCGTTGACGATCAGGATGTGGAAGTTGCGCTCGACACTTTGACCGATCTGACGCTTGACGCGGGCGCTGATGCGCTTTGGGTCCATGCCCGCAAGGCCTGGCTGAAAGGATTGTCGCCCAAGGAGAACCGCGAGATTCCACCACTCGATTATGATCGCGTCTATCGCCTCAAGGCGCGGCTTGGTGATGTTTTCGTAGGCATCAACGGGGGGATCAATACACTGCACGAAGCAGAGCAGCACTTGCAGACGGTCGATGCGGTGATGCTCGGTCGTGCCGCTTACCATAACCCCGAGATTTTGGCGGAGGTGGATGCGCGCCTTTATGGCGGCGATCAGGCAGATACCTCGATCGCTGATATCATCGATGAAATGTGCGCTTACACTGATCGCCATATCGCGACAGGCGGCAGGCTTTCGCATGTGAGCCGCCATATGGTCGGGCTTTTTACCGGACAGCCGGGCGCGCGGCGCTGGCGGCAAATCCTTTCGACAGACGCCACCAGGCCGGGCGCAAACAGCGACGTGCTGCGTCAGGCCTATGCCGTCGTGACTGAAGCGGCAGCAGAAGCTGCTTAGAATACGTTTCGATCTGATTGGATCAGATCGGCGCTCTCAGTATTTGTTTTAACGCGCATCTTATCCGAAAACCGTTTCACACTTTTCGGGATGCACTCTAATTAATCAGAATAAGCTGGTCGCCGCGGACAGTGAACCCGCCGAGGGTTTGCAGGAAGTTCATGCCAAGTAGGCTGCCGGTCATCAGGCCTTCCTTCGTCACCATTGCGCGCACATTCTGGCGTTCGATATCGCCAATTTGCAATGTAGCAATATTGATGACTGCTGCACTTGCCGTGCCATTGGCCGTCATGATCGGAACGGAATAGTTGAGCGAGGCGGTGTCTATGCCTGCGCGCTCTGCATCTTGCTGGGACAGGACGACCGAAGATGCGCCGGTATCGACCAGAAAGTGAACGCGTTCGCCGTTTACGCGCCCGTTGACCTCGAAATGACCGTTTGCAGCCTTTGCAAGCGTGACAGTCAGGGCACCATCGGCATTGCGGCCCGAAATAGGACTGCCGGGGATTAGCCCGGCCGTGACCCGACTCGCGACGTCCTGCAGCTCATAACGATACTGGTAGCCAGCGACGAGACCGAGGATAATTACGGCCCACATGGCCATATTGCGCGCAAAGTCGGTCAGCTTGATGCCGGAGCCGAGCAAGCCAGCGGCAAGCACGACGCCCCAAATGCCCAGATAGGCTGCGCGGGCAAACACGTCATTGTCCATGCCAAGCGTTGAGCCGCCGTCATTGTTGGACATCAGCAGCAGGACAACAATCGCGACTGCCGCAATAATGAGCCAGAAAAAGCGCCCCATCAGCCAATTCTCTTTTCTACAATAATCTCATGCCTGTCGGCGAGAAGCGCCCAGACGGCCATTCGCTCTTCTGCACTCATACTGGACCAGCGTGCGAGTTCATCCAGCGTCCGGGCACAGCCGAGACAGAAGCCGGTTTCCGTATCTATCGTGCAAACCAATATGCACGGGGATTCGATGGTTGTCGTGTCCATGAATGCAATGTGGTTGCATCAAAGGGCCATGACAAGCCCGGCGAGGACGGCAACCGAACCGATCTGCTGCGCCGCGCCTAGCGTGTCGCCCGTCTGTCCGCCGATTTTTGCGATGCAAAGTCTGGCAAAGCCGAAAAGCAGACCTGTCGCCAGCACAAGCGCATTGATGAGCGAGAGAAATCCACCCACTGGAATGAACGTGAAGACAAGAAAGACCAGCCCAATCCCGAAACCGCAAACAACGGTCTCCCATTGTGGCTGGCCAACACTGTCGGACAGTCCACCGGGACGCGCGGAAGGAAGGGCGTGCCAGAATGCCAGCATGCCTGATCGGCTTGCCGCCTCGCAGCCGACCAGCGCAAGCGCTGCGTATCCCGCGCCTGCGCGGTTGATGATCGCCATCAGTAGAGCCGCTTTCAAACCGACGAAGACAATCAGCGTCAGCGCGGCGAAAGTCCCGATGCGGGAATCTTTCATGATATCCAGCCGACGATCAGGCGAAGAAGCACCGAAGAAACCGTCAGCAGTATCGCCCAGACCGTCTTCATGGAGCGCGCCGGTCATAGCCGCTAGGGCACCAATCGCGAGCAGCGCGCAGGCAAGGGGTGGCAGGTTCACTTTATAGGCGATGAAAAGCACAGCGCCTGCCAGCAGGCCCAGAACTGCTCCCGCGAGAGGAAAGGCACGGGCATTGCGCGGCAACGAATCATCGCCGTTCTCGAACCATCTCTGTGGAAGCGGCAGGCGGCTTAGAAAGCCCAGACTCCGGATCGTGTCGCCAATGAGACTATTTCGCTGCAAGTGACTGTTCCACTTTGTTTCCCGAAACGGATTTCCGCGATAATTCGCCTCAATGTTGCTTCAACTCAAAGAGGTGATTTGAAAATTCGCGTCAGTGCTTATAGGACGGGCCCAACGAATTTACACCTCCCATCATTGATTGGACTGAACTTATGAGCGCCAGCGGTCTACCTTTTGACGATTTCCGAGAATTGATCCGAAATCTGCCGGGGCCTGATCTCGGAGCGGAAAGGGCTGTTCGCGAGCGTGAGGCTACACTGACCAAGCCCGCAGGTTCGCTCGGACGCATGGAAGACATCGTGGCATGGCTTGCCGCATGGACCGGCAAGCGCACACCGCAGATCAATCGCCCGCTGGTGGCGGTGTTTGCAGGCAATCACGGGGTTACGGCCAAGAACATCACGCCATTTCCGCCAAGCGTCACGGCACAGATGGTCGAGAATTTCGCCGCCGGTGGCGCAGCCATCAACCAGATCTGCATTGCCAACGATCTTGGGCTGAAGGTTTTCGATCTGGCGCTGGAGCATCCAACCGGTGACATTACCGAAGAACCGGCCATGGATGAGCGCACCTGCGCCGCGACCATGGCTTTCGGCATGGAAGCGATTGCCGGTGGAACCGATCTCCTATGCATCGGCGAAATGGGTATCGGTAATACCACGATTGCCGCAGCGATCGCGCTGGCGCTCTTCGGTGGTACGGCGGAAGACTGGGTAGGGCCGGGCACGGGCTCAACGGGTGAACTGCTGCAGCGGAAACTCGCCGCCGTTCGTCAGGCCGTAGCCCTCCATCAGGCACACCTGCAGGACCCGCTGGAAGTGCTGAGCCGTCTCGGCGGTCGTGAAATCGCAGCCATGGCCGGTGCAATTCTGGCGGCACGCATGGAGAAAATTCCGGTCATCGTCGACGGTTTTGTGGCAAGCGCTGCCGCAGCTATTCTCTATGCCGCCAATCCGGAAGCCATCGACCATTGCCTGTTCGGCCATGTTTCTGCCGAGCCGGGCCATCGCAAGCTTCTGGAGAAGATGGGCAAGCAGCCGCTTCTTGATATGGGAATGCGCCTTGGTGAAGGAACTGGTGCGGCGCTCGCAGCCAGTATTGTCAAGGCGGCAGCGCTGTGCCACAGCGGCATGGCCACGTTCGAACAGGCTGGAATATCCGGTTCGAAATAACGGTCACCGCATCGTCAAAAAAGCCCGCCATTCGGCGGGCTTTTCTTTTAAATCAATAGCTTAAAAACATCAGTTGTTGTCTTTGTCGAGCACCATGTAGTCGAGCGGCAATTCGGTGGTGTACTTGATCTGCTCCATGGCGAAGGACGAAGACACGTCGCGAATTTCGATCTTGCTGATGAGGCGCTTGTAGAAAGCGTCATAAGCGCCGATGTCCGGCACGGCTACACGAAGCAAATAATCCACATCACCGCTCATGCGGTAGAATTCGATGACTTCAGGGAATTCCTGAACCACTTCGGAAAAGCGCTTCAGCCATTCATGGCTGTGGGAGCTTGTGCGCACCGATACGAACACCGTCACCCGCGCATTGACGCGGATCGGATCGAGAATGGCGACACGGCGCTTGATGACGCCATCTTCTTCAAGTTTCTGGATGCGGCGCCAGCATGGCGTCGTGGAAAGGCCAACTTTCTTGGCAACGTCTGCCACCGCAAGTGTCGCGTCTTCCTGCAATAAGCGCAGTATCTTCCTGTCGAGCCTGTCCATGCGTTTCCGTTCCCGGTTTTAGAAATCGTTTCCCGAACTGTGCGAATAGGTGAAACGTCATACCTTATGGTTCGCAATGATCCGAAGTTACAGGAAAAATATTCTGATGAAAACGAATGGAGTAAAAATTATTTATCGTCTTGGATGAGGTCTCGCACTTTTGCCTGAAGAACGGGCACAACTTCAGCATCGAACCATGGATTTCGCTTGAGCCAGCCGCTGTTGCGCCAGGATGGATGCGGCAAGGGCAGGGCGATTCGACCCGCCGGATTGGGTGTTTCCAAGAAATACCGCCAGTTCCTGACGGTTTCAGTCAGATTGCGGCCCCGATAGTCGGGCAGATGATAGGCAAGAGCGTATTGTCCTACGACCAGAATGAATTCCAGCTGCGGCATTGCCGCGAAAACACGGTCATGCCAGGTCTGGCGGCATTCGCGGCGCGGCGGGAGATCACCGCCATGCTTGTCATAACCGGGAAAGCAGAAGCCCATCGGGACGATGGCAAAGCGTGACGGATCATAAAACTCCTCACGTGAGACGCCGAGCCATTGCCGCAGGCGATCGCCAGACGGGTCGTTGAACGGCAGGGAGGTGTTATGCACGCGAATGCCGGGAGCCTGACCGCAAATGGCAATTCTCGCTGTATCCGAGACGATGCAGACGGGATTGGGCTCGTGCGGTAGGGGCGGCGGAAACTGCGGTGTGTCGCGACAGATGCGGCAAGCCCGGATCGAGTAACTGAGTTCGTCCAGTTTTTCCATGAATACTATCAGTTTCGGGGCAGGATCATTTCGATGAAGGTTCGAATATGTTCCCTAATATAGGTAAAGCCATCGCCGATTACAGCCAGCAACGGTTCGCGGCCGGACGGCTGTTCAATTTCAAGATCGCGATGGTCCTTGCGCCATAGGGACGGTTGCTCAAACTGACCGGCCCAGATGCCAAGCCGGTTGCGGCGGGCGTCGCGTTCCTCCCGCTGATAATCGCCGTAGGAGACGGCCCAGCCCTGTTCAACCATCCAGCGGTTGAGGTCGGTTTCCCCAAGATAACAGCGCGCCAGATCGCGATTATACTGATCTCGTCCCTCTTTCTCGCACCGAATCGAGGACTTCCCGATTCTGGCCCGCAAGATGTTGCGGGCTTCCTTGCCGCAATCGTAAGGGGTTCCTGCCCGAACACACTGCTGTTGCATCTCCGGTGCGTCGATACCCTTGAGACGTATATGTTTCTTGCTGAGAACGACAGTATCGCCATCAATCACATAGACCGGCCCGTTCAATGCCTCTTTAGGCGCCGATTGGATTGGCAGATAGGCGATAAGCACGGCTAAAAAAGAAAATAGTAATATAGTCAATAAGATACTGCGAAAGCTTATGCTGTTGCTTTTGCGAGCCGGACGATAGGGACGTCTGTAAGGGCGACGGTATTTGCTCATAGATAGCTTCGCGACTCCCCGGCATCCTTCATTTTGCGCAGACTGCGAGCTCCTGTCGCTGACGTCAACAAGAGCAGATTGTTGATCGGAACAACAGTCAGTTTGTTGTCAATTAGCAACAGTCTTTACCGTTGCTTTAGGTTAGAAAGAGCTGAGGCACATTTTGCCCATTTCCCGCCACAAACTGGCGTCACCGATCATGGAAAGGCAGAAGCCACCAAAGTATTGAGAGCTGTCAGGCTCCAGCAGGATAGGCAGGAATGACGAAGGGCGCGTTGTTGCACAGCAAACGGATTGGGAACAGGATCACCCCTGTTCGCGCACCCCTTATTCTTTCCAATGATGGTAAGGCTTTTTTCGGCCAAGATCGGGTCTCAGTCTTGACGAAAACAGCGTGCATTCTGTCCTCTATGAATGTTTCCTCTGAATGTGAAAGACCAGCGTTGTGATGCGTATCCGCAGTTTTTCATATAGCGCCCTTGCTATGGCTCTCGGCTTGGCCATTGCCTGTAACAGCGCCTTTGCTTTCGACCTTAATGACGATTCCGAAAAGTCGAGAAGCCCGTTTGAACTCTTCAAGTTCGGCTTTTCCGCATACAAGAATGGTCACAAGGACGAAGCGATCAAGGCATTGCGTTATGCTGCGGATCGCGGCCATCAGGGTGCGAAGTGGAAACTGGCCCGCATGTATGCCGATGGCGACGGCGTGCCGGAAAATGACTATGAAGCCTATAAGATTTTCGAAAAGATCGTTCGCGAAGGTTCGGAACCGGGTTCGGAAAACGACTCTTATGTGGCTGACGCTCTCGTGGCGCTTGCAGGTTATGTGAAGCGCGGCATTCCGGGCTCGCCGGTCAATGCCAATCCGGGTATGGCACGCAATCTCTATGTGCAGGCCGCCTCGAATTTTGGTGATTCCGCTGCCCAGTTCGAGCTTGGTAAAATGCTGCTCGACGGCGACGGCGGAGAACGCAATTCCATTCAGGCCGCACGTTGGTTCCAGCTTGCCGCCAAGAAGGGTAATGCCGGTGCGCAAGCCATGCTCGGCAACATGCTGTTTCAAGCAGGCAAGACCGTTCGTGGCCTCGCTATGATGACCGCAGCTTTCGAACGCTGCCCGACCGAAGATTGCCCATGGATACGCGATATGCAGGAGCAGGCATTCTCGATTGCCGGCGAAGCGGACCGTCGCAATGCGATTGCGCTCTCCAGTGACTACGTCACCAAAGGCGACTTCTGATTTAGCTGGAAACGCTATGGTCTTGATTTAGCGTCAGTTCTCAGACCGAAAGCGTTATTGTCACCGGCACATGGTCGGATGGCTTCTCCCACGCACGGACGTGCTTTTCCACATCACTCGATATGAAACGATTGGCCGCCTCCGGCGACAGCATCAGATGGTCGATACGGATGCCGTTGTTTTTTTGCCAGGCACCAGCCTGATAATCCCAGAACGAGTAAATCCCGCGATCGTCGGCTGATGCACGGATTGCATCGGTAAAGCCCAGATTTTCAAGCCTGCGGAATGCCTGACGCGATTGTGGCTTGAAGAGCGCGTCGCCCACCCACTGTTCGGGATTCTTGGCATCGTCCGGCTCGGGAATGACGTTATAGTCACCGGCAAGCACCAAAGGTTCTTCAAGAGCAAGGCGATCTTTCGCCCACAGCTCAAGCCGCTGCATCCACGAAAGCTTGTATGGAAATTTCTCCGTGTCCACGGGATTGCCGTTCGGCAAGTAAAGTGAAACGACGCGGACAACGCCCTTGTCTGTTGAGTAGACACCTTCGATAAAGCGCGCCTGCTCATCGCCATCGTCGCCGGGAAGACCGCGATTGACCTCATCCGGTGATTTCTTGGACAGAAGCGCGACGCCGTTGAAGCCCTTTTGGCCGTGTGTTTCCACATGATAGCCGAGCGCTTCAATCTCCAGGCGCGGAAACTGCTCATCGACCGACTTGATTTCCTGCAGGCAGGCAATATCGGGCGAGGACTCCTTCAGCCAGTGTTGGAGGTTCTCGATACGGGCTTTGACGCCGTTGATGTTCCAGGTCGCGATTTTCATATCGCTATGATTATGCGCTTGGGGAGGTGAGGGCAAGCAGGGCGCAATCGCGCGTCACAGCTTTTCATCGGCCACAATTTCGATATCCGGGGAAAAATCGGCTCAAGACTATTTGTATTGGCGGTTTTGCATTCCTATTTGCTCTGGACAGGAGCCAAACAGGAGATATTCGAATGTTCGACGCCAAGAAACTTCTCGAGCAGTTTCTGGGATCACAAGTACCCGGTACGTCGGGAAGTGTCCGCGACAAGGCCGGGCAGGTGACAGACCTGGCAAAGAAGAACCCGCTTGCAACGGGAGCCATTGCCGCCGCCATTCTTGGCACGAAGACCGGGCGCAAGCTCGCGGGCAATGTGGCGACCGTCGGCGGCATCGCTGCCATCGCCGGATTGGGATATCTTGCCTACAAAAATTACAAGTCCGGTCAGGCACCGCAGACGGCCGAACAGCCGGTCGCGAAGGAGCCCGAGCTTCTTCCTCCGCCCCCGGCCGATTCTCCGTTTCACCCGCAATCTCCCGCTATGAGCAACAGTTTTGCGCTGACACTCGTGCAGGCGATGATTGCCGCCGCGAAAGCCGACGGTCATATTGATGATGCCGAGCGGGCTCGCATCATGGAGAAGGTGAAGATTTCCGGTCTTGATGACGAGGCGGAAGCCTTCCTTGAGAAGGAGCTTGCCGATCCCGTTGATCTCAATGTTCTGGTTTCAGCCGCGCAGACTGAGGAGCAGAAGGTCGAGCTTTATACGGCTTCGCGTCTTGCAATAGACCCCGATAACAGGGCTGAACGTGGATATCTGGATATGCTGGCTGGTCGTCTCGGCCTGCCGGATGCCCTGGTGGATCACATCGAAGCGACGGTCGCTTCGGTAAAGGTTTGAGGCCGGTTGTGTTCCGGCAGCCATGAAAAAACCGGCCGCCACATGGCAGCCGGTTTTAAATCTTCTATTCGCGTATTCGCGCGCCCGTCAGATGGCGAAGCTGGTTCCGCAGCCGCAGGCCGAAGTGGCGTTCGGATTGCGGATCTGGAACGACTGTCCCATCAGATCGTCGACGAAATCGATTTCCGAACCATCCATATAGGGAACTGAAATGGAATCGATCAGCACCTTGGCGCCGAGCTTCTCGATGACGATGTCGTCGTCGGTCTGCTCATTAACCAGATCGTATTTATAGGAGAAACCGGAACACCCGCCGCCCTCGACAGAAACGCGAAGGGCAGTCTTTCCCGGTTCCGATCCGAGAATCTTGGCGATCCGCTTTGCTGCGGAATCTGAAACGGTAATGCCTGTCATCTGCCTTGTTCCGTTTGCAATTGCGAATATCGAACCGGGTGATTTCTCCAGATTTCCGATAGCCGCATACTTGCCTTCATGATTAGCTGATAGCTATGAACGCGAACTGCGGAAGTCAATATTCGCGCCAGTTTTGTGTAATCATATTACAGTGAAGGATGCATCGCAATGTCGCTGGAAGGAATAGGCTTCGGTTATCGCGAACGCGCGCCCTATGCCTGTGATCCTGCACGGAGCCGTGGTCGTCTGGTGCCAGAGCCGGAAAGCCCGACCCGCACACCATTCCAGCGCGATCGCGACCGTATCATCCATTCCACAGCGTTTCGTCGTCTGAAACATAAGACGCAGGTTTTCATCGCTCATGAAGGTGATCATTACCGCACGCGGCTTACGCATACGATAGAGGTCGCCCAGATTGCGCGTGCGTTGGCGCGCGCATTGCGGCTCGATGAAGATCTGGCCGAGGCGGTAGCGCTTGTCCACGATTTTGGCCACACACCCTTTGGCCATACGGGCGAGGAAGCGCTCAACGATCGCATGAAGGCGTTCGGCGGGTTCGACCATAATGCACAGTCGCTCCGGATCGTGACCAAGCTCGAACATCGATATGCCGATTTCGACGGGCTTAATCTCTCGTGGGAAACGCTGGAAGGGCTAGTCAAGCACAACGGGCCGCTGTTGGGCGCTCATGCAGCACATCCGGATGCCGCTGTTCCGTTGCCGATCCTCGACTTCAATGAACGCTATGATCTGGAGCTCACTCGGTTCGCCAGTCTCGAAGCGCAATGCGCGGCCATTGCCGACGATATTGCCTATAACGCTCATGACATCGATGACGGCTTGCGGGCAGGGCTTTTGAGCCTTGATGCACTTGACGAAGTGCCGTTGACGAAACGCCTGCTCGATCTCGTGCGGGCGCGTTATCCCGGTCTCGATCCCGTGCGAACCGGACATGAGCTGGTGCGCAGGCAAATCACCATCATGGTGGAAGATGTGATCGAGGAGGCCCAGCGCCGTCTGGCAGTGGCAAAACCGCAGAGCGTTGAAGATGTGCATGGCCAGTCGCACGCACTGGTGGCGTTTTCCGATACCATGCGCACCGACGAAAAAGTGCTGAAGCGGTTTCTGTTCAAGAATCTCTATTTCCACGACAGCGTCGTGGTGCGCAGACATGCCGCCGACAAGATATTGCAGGATCTTTTTGATACCTGTTTCACCAATCCGTCGATCATGCCGTCAGAGTGGCAATCGGGCTGCGAGACGCTGGATGAGGCGGCGCGGGCGCGGCGGGTCGCTGACTATCTTGCCGGGATGACTGACAATTATGCCGTGCGAGAACACCGACGATTGTTTGACCACACACCCGATTTAGCTTAATCGGGGGCCAAACGAAGCGGCATCTATCGGCAGTTTGACCGGATTCCGTACAGGATTAGAGCATTTCCAGCAAAAGTGCGAAGCGGTTTTGCGTCGGACAATGCGACAAAACAAAGCCCGGCGTAAGCCTGACAGGACAGACCATGAATATCTTTGCAGATTTCGACGCACGTATCAAAAAGACGTTGCAAGATATTGATCTGAAACCGAAAGACGGTGGCGATTTAGACCTTTCGCGCATCGGTGTCGAGCCGCCGCGAGATGCTTCCCATGGTGATATCGCAACCAATGCTGCGATGGTGCTCTCCAAGGCCGTCGGTCAGAACCCGCGTGAACTTGCCGGTCGCATCGCCAAGGCTCTTGCCTCGGATACCGACGTCGAGACGGTTGATGTCGCCGGTCCGGGCTTCATCAATCTGCGTCTGAAGGCCACTTACTGGCAACGCGAACTCTCGGCGATGCTGAATGAAGGTAAGGATTTCGGTCGCTCCAAGCTTGGTGCAGGATCGAAGGTCAATGTCGAATATGTTTCGGCAAACCCGACGGGCCCGATGCATGTGGGCCATTGCCGTGGCGCAGTCGTGGGTGATGTTCTGGCCAATCTGCTGAAATTTGCAGGCTATGATGTGGTCAAGGAATACTACATCAACGATGCCGGTGCGCAGATCGATGTGTTGGCGCGGTCCGTCATGCTGCGCTACCGTGAAGCACTCGGTGAAAATATCGGTGAAATTCCGTCTGGTCTTTATCCCGGCGACTATCTCGTTCCTGTCGGGCAGGAGCTTGCCAAGGAATTTGGTTCGAAGCTTCTGGAAATGCCGGAAGCCGAAGCGCTTGTTCTCGTAAAGGATCGCACGATCGATGCCATGATGGCGATGATCCGCGCCGATCTCGATGCGCTCAACGTGCACCATGACGTGTTCTTCTCCGAGCGCAAGCTGCATGTTGATCACGCACGGGCGATTCGCAATGCAATCAACGATCTGACGCTCAAGGGCCATGTCTACAAGGGCAAGCTGCCGCCCCCGAAGGGTCAGCTTCCGGAAGACTGGGAAGATCGCGAGCAGACATTATTCCGTTCGACGGAAGTGGGTGACGATATCGACCGTCCTCTGATGAAGTCCGATGGCGCTTTCACCTACTTTGCAGGCGATGTGGCCTATTTCAAGGACAAGTACGACCGCGGCTTCAACGAGATGATCTATGTGCTGGGTGCCGATCATGGCGGCTACGTCAAGCGTCTGGAAGCGGTCGCAAGGGCTGTTTCCGACGGCAAGGCGAAGCTGACGGTGTTGCTCTGCCAGCTGGTCAAGCTGTTCCGTGATGGCGAGCCTGTGCGCATGTCGAAGCGGTCAGGCGAATTCATCACGCTGCGCGACGTCGTAGATGAAGTCGGCCGCGATCCGGTTCGTTTCATGATGCTTTACCGGAAGAACGATGCGCCGCTGGATTTCGATTTTGCCAAGGTGACGGAACAGTCGAAGGATAATCCGGTCTTCTACGTGCAATATGCTTCCGCACGTTGCCATTCGGTTTTCCGTCAGGCTGCCGATCAGCTTGGCCTCGCCGATCTCGACCGAGTCGGTATGGCTGCGCATTTCGACAAGCTGACCGATGAGAGCGAAATTGCACTCGTTCGCAAGCTTGCCGAATATCCGCGTCTGATCGAGGCTGCGGCCATTCATCAGGAGCCGCATCGGCTTGCTTTTTACCTCTATGATCTCGCCAGCGCGTTCCATTCACAGTGGAATAGAGGCACAGAGAACCCGGACTTACGTTTTATTAAGGTTAACGATCCAGACTTGTCATTAGCCAGGCTAGGGCTGGTACAGGTTGTTTCCGATGTGCTGACTTCCGGATTGACGATAATCGGTGCGGACGCTCCAACGGAAATGCGCTAGAGTATAGTTCGAAGGTGAAAGCCTTTTGAGATGGATTATACTCGAAGAATGGTCTCCGCAGCTCACGGGCCGCACTATGTGGTTCGAGATGACTTCAGAGGTCAGGCGACTGTCACGAAGCTTTTCAGGTCGAAAGACTGATTGAAGGCAAAAGTTGGCAAGTCGAACAGGTGGAAGGCCATAATGAACGCAAGTCATTGGTCTTCCTTCTGGCGCAGGAAACTTCCGTCAACTTTTGCCCACATTGCCTCGCTACAAAGCAATGTATGGAGACGTCTTGCGACGTCCAGGGTTTGAGTTAGGAACACGCTATGACGGACAGCAGTGCAAATCCCCGTAATTACGGCGAGCGTCCGTTGCACGAAGACGATCCACTGATGGAACTGTCGCGGATCATGGACTTCGGCACGCCTGCTGATGACAACGTCGCTTGGAATGAGCGCCGACCTAGTTACTTTGAAGATAACCGGACAGAGCCGGGCTTCGATCCATCGCTGGATCTGGAGCGCGAATTGCTCGGTGACTTCAATGATTATTCTCAGCCTACGGACCAGTCCCAGTTCGCAGCGACCCCTGCACAAGATGATTCTCATCTGTTGGATGAGCCTCTGATTCATGAGGAAGAACTTGCTTCGGCTCTGGAAGACGAGCTTGATCTTCAAATGGATGAAGATGAGCAGGCGCCGGAATTGGAAACGCCCTCATTCGAAGCACTTGAGTTCGAAGAAGCTGACCGCACTGAACCTGTGCCGCAATTCGACTACAGTGATTATTCGGCTGCGCGCGATTCGAACGAAGAGACCTATGCTGCATCGTCGTCGGTCTACGCTCGCCGGGAAACTGTCGAGCCGCTTCATGTCGATCAGACCGATTACGATCCGACCATCTATCAGCCAGCCATAGAGCCGCATCAAGAGGCTTATCAGCCTGCGCGCGATCATGAATGGAACGTTCAGGCTGTTGAGCCTGCCGAACAGTCCTATGCCACCGCTGCGCCGGTTTCACTTGAGGACGAGCTGGAAAATCTCCTTCTCGGCGATGAGCCGCAACCAGTGTCTCACGACGAGACCCGGTTTTCCCATGTCGCGCCTGCAGAGGAGCCCTACGTCCACCACGACGTGGTGCCGGTGCAGAATGTTGGATATCAAGACGAGACCGAGCTTGCAGATTTGCATTTCGATGATCTGCAGCTCGATGAGCCGGCTTATGATGCCGCACCACAGACGGCTGCACCCGTTGAAACCTATGCGCCTCAGCCTCAGGTCGTGCCTGCAGGATATCCGTACTATACGCGGAGCAATTTCTCCTCGGGCATCGCTGGGCAGGACGCAGTGGCGGCAGCCCCGCAGGCTGACTATGCGCCGGTTACAGAAACAGCGCCTTCGCTCGCTGACGACGACGATTTCTCTTTCGACGACGATTTTTCGTTCGATGTTGAGGAAACAGCAGCTGCAATCGCTGCTGAAGGAACCGAAGACGACCTTTCGGAGCTGGATGAAATCAGCCTTTCGGAAGATGATTTCGGTTTCGAAACGTCCGGCGATGTTTCCAGCATTCAGGATGAGAACGCTTTCAGCGAAGATGATTTCTTCATGGAAGATGATCTCGATCTGAGCTCGGAACCTGAAGAAGAAGCCACCGCCTACGCACATGCGGTGCGTTCGGACGACGATTACCGTTCTTCATCGACTTCGTTCCAGCAGTTCGGCGGTGCTCATACGGTTGCGGTCAGCGCCCCGGCGCCCGAAGTCGAAACCTTGAGCGTGGCCGAAGAAAAGGTCGAGCAGACGCATTCCCTCGATTTGCCGGAAATCAACTACGGCGAAGAAGAAACCAACGCCGGTTTGACTGATCTCGAAGCCGAATTCGCCGAGGTCTTCAACACGGTTGGTGTGGATGAATCGGCAAAAACAGACGCACAGAGCGAAGCTGACAGGGCTTTTGAGGACATATTCCGCGAAAGCGCTTCGAGCTATCTGCCAAACTCCGGCGCCGGCCTTGGTGCTGCTGTCGGTGCTGCAGCAGTGGGCGTTGGCGCTGCCGCAGCTGCGGGAGCGTATGGCCGCTCACAGGCAACAGCCCAGGCGCCAGCACAGCCAAAAGCCTCCAATCCGTTGGGCAATGAAGACGACTTCTATAACCATTGGGCAGCCCAGGGTGCACAGACCCTTGAAGGAGGCGACTTTGGCGAACGCGCTGCGATGCAGGCGGAGGATGATCTTGGCAGCGCTGCCGAAGCTTATCGTAATCGCCCGGTTCGTGGCCGTCGTGGTCTTATTCTGGCCAGCGTGGCCGGTGCGGCGGTGCTTCTTGGCGGGATCGGCTATCACTTCCTCGGAGGTAGCGGGTCCGGTGAGCCGGTCGTGATTCGTGCCGACAATCAGCCGATCAAAATGCAGCCGGAAAATCCGGGCGGTGCCACGGTACCGAACCAGGACAAGGCAGTTTATGACCGCGTTGCCGGTACGCTGCCGAACAATCCGGAACAAAAGTCTCTGATTACTTCCGGTGAAGAGCCAGTGGACATTTCCGGCACGGATGACAGCGAGAACATGGCGGACAATACGCCTGACGAGCCGCCAGTGACGAATAATGCTTCGGCCGAGAATCAGAACGCGAACCACAATGCGCCGTTGGTCCAGCCGCGCGAAGTGGAAACCATGATTGTTCGTCCAGACGGCTCTATTGTCCAACCTTCTCCGGCTCCGCAGGAAACAGCCTCGCAGCTGCCACCAGCAAACACTGCTCAGCCGGCGGCTCCCGCCGGTGGTGATGAAATTGCTGCGCTGGCCGCTGGCAATGCACCGACAGAACCGGCTGCGCAAACACCTGCACCGGCTCCTGTGGCACAACAGCCTGAGCCGGCTGCGGAAGCGCCGCGTCTTCCTGTCCGTGCTCCGGTGGTGCCATCACGGCCTGCTGAACAACCGGTCAACATCGTCGGCAATGTTCCGCAGCGCACGCAGGCCCCCGCTGCAACCAATCCTGCTCCGGCAGCGCCGCAGGTTGCATCGGCAGCAGGTGCAGGCGGTTATTTCATCCAGATTGCTTCGCAGCCATCTGCCGAGCTGGCACAGAAGTCCTATGCCAATATGGCCCAAAAGTATGGCAGCGTAATCGGTGGCCGCAGCGTCGACATCAAGCGTGCCGACATTCCGGGCAAGGGCACCTACTATCGTGTCCGTGTTCAGGGTGGTTCCAAGGAAGATGCATCCGCACTTTGCGGACGTCTCAAGTCTGCCGGTGGTAGCTGTCTGGTAACGCGATAATTTATTGGGCTATAAGTTTGAAAGGGCGGCCTCGGTCGCCCTTTTTCTTGGTCCACTACCAAGCCCTGATTTTTTCGGTTAAACCGGGGCAGGGTTGTTTGAGTACAGCATTTCCAGACAATTTTGGGGAAGAGCGCATGAAAGAGTGCAAGGCATGGATTGCCGGTGTGTCGGGAACGAAACTGACCGAGGACGAAATCGCGTTTTTCCGTGATGAAAGACCTTGGGGCTTTATTCTTTTTGCGCGCAATGTCGAAAGTCTGGAACAGGTTTCCGAGCTGACGGCGCACATGCGCGACCTGACGGGCCGGCACCAGACGCCGGTTTTCATCGATCAGGAAGGTGGACGCGTGCAGCGCCTTCGCCCGCCGCTCGTTCCAAACTATCCTTCGGCCTCGGAAGTTGGTGCGATCTATGCACGTGATCGCGAAGCAGGTCTGCGAGCTGCATGGCTTCATGCCCGCCTGCATGCATTCGATTTGCTGAAGGTTGGCGTCAATGTGGACTGCCTGCCGGTTCTGGACGTGCCCGTCGAAGGCGCACATGATGTTATCGGCGCGCGAGCCTATTCCAAGAACCCGCAGGCGGTTGCAGAAATGGGGCGAGCTGCTGCTGAAGGCTTGCTTGCCGGTGGTTTGCTGCCTGTGGTCAAGCATATGCCGGGGCACGGCCGTGCGTTTGCCGACACCCACAAGGAGCTGGCGCGTGTCACGGTTCCCCTGAATGAGCTGGTTGCGCATGATTTCGTGCCGTTCAAGGCGCTCAATGACCTGCCAATGGCAATGACGGCGCATGTCGTATTCGATTGCATCGATCCGCAGCGCCCTTCGACATTGTCACCGACTGTCATCAACACGATCATTCGCGATGTCATCCAGTTCGACGGTCTTGTCATGAGCGACGACATTTCCATGAAGGCGCTTTCAGGCGGACTCGGTGACATTGCGGACGGTATCATCGGTGCCGGTTGCGATATGGTTCTCTATTGCGCAGGTGTGATGGAAGAACTGAAGCAGGTTGCAGCGCGTGTGCCGGTTCTTGAAGGCAAGGCGAAGCGTCGTGCCGATCTGGCCGAAGTTTATGCAGGCGATCCCGATCTTTCCGATGAGGACGAACTGCGTGCAGAATTCAACGCCATGTTCGAACTGATAGCGTAATCGTCAAAACTTGGTAAACTGACTTCACCGGCGGACTGATCCGCCGGTGGATCTTATCAGCAGGGAAACGGGTTTGGCGGCATCGGGAACAGACACAGACGGCAAAGACGGCACGCTCGTTCCGATGGATGCGCTGTGGCAGGGCGATTCCGAGCGTAGCGAAAGTGAACCGTCGCTTCTCATCGATGTGCAGGGGTTTGAAGGCCCGCTTGATTTGCTGCTCCACCTTGCGCGGAGCCAGCGCGTCGATCTCGCCCGTATTTCCGTTCTTGCGCTTGCAGAGCAGTATCTGGTGTTCGTGGAACAGGCACGCGCCTTGCGCCTCGAACTTGCGGCTGACTATCTCGTCATGGCTGCATGGCTTGCCTATCTCAAATCGAAGCTGCTGATCCCGAAGCAACAGGGCGATGATGGAGCGACCGGCGAAGAACTGGCTGCTTCGTTGCATTACCGTTTGAAGAGACTGGAAGCCATGCGCGATGCGGCGGCGAAACTCGTCAACCGCAACCGGCTGGGGCGGGATGTTTTTGCGCGCGGTATGCCGGAAATGGTCATGGTGGACAGGACCAGCCAGTTTTCTGGAACGCTGTACGATCTTCTTACCGCCTATGCTTCGCAGCGCCAGCGACAGGCCGTGTCGCAGGTGCAGATTGCCAAGCGCGCAGTCTGGTCATTGAAGGAAGCTCGTGTGGCGCTCGTGCGTTTGATGGGATCGGTGGGCGACTGGATTTCTCTCGACCGCTTCCTGATCGATTATGCGCTTTCGCCCCGAGAAAGAGCTTCGGCGCTCGCGAGTTCCTTCGCCGCCAGTCTTGAGCTTGTGCGTGAAGGCAAACTGGAAGTCAGGCAAAACGCTCCTTTCGAGCCGATCTATATCCGGGCGACAGGAGATATCAGCGAATTAGATGAGGACGAGGATGTCTGAGGCGGAACATCGAAATCTGGCTGAAATCGATAGTGACGACGATCAGATCGAAACGGAAGTTTCTGTCTTGACGCAGGGGCTTGCTGATCTTGCGCGCATTGTCGAGGCCATTGTTTTTGCCTCCTCTGAACCGGTTTCCGAACGCGCATTGGCTGAACGTCTGCCTGCCAATGTTGACGTCGCGCCAGTTTTGAAACATTTGCAGAAAATATATGAAACGCGCGGCGTGCACCTTGTCCAGGTTGGCAGTGCGTGGGCGTTCCGTACGGCACCCGATCTCGCCTTTCTTATGAGCCGCGAAGCTGTGCAGCAGCGCAAGCTGTCCCGCGCCGCGATGGAAGTGCTTGCCATCATCGCCTATCACCAGCCGGTCACGCGCGCCGAGCTGGAAGATATCCGTGGTGTGGAGACCTCAAAGGGCACACTGGATGTCCTCATGGAGACCGGCTGGATCAAATTGCGCGGACGCCGCCGTACGCCCGGTCGTCCGGTCACCTATGGCACGACCGACTCGTTTCTCGACCATTTCGGCCTTCCGGAAATCCGCGATTTGCCGGGACTGGAAGAGCTGCGCGGGGCAGGGCTGCTCTCGGCACGTATGCCATCGAGCTTTGCCGTTCCGGTGCCGAATATCGACCCGGATGAGCTGACAGAAGACGAAGAGCCGCTCGAAGATATCGATCTGGAGAGCCTTGGCTTGCTCGCCCCGCGCGGTGAATAGTCTCAGTATGGCCTTTGGAGCCAATTTTATTTGTCGCAACGCCGTTCACCGTCACACTTCTGTTTGAAAGATTTGTTGAAAGCGCTTAAATCGTAACTGGCATTGCAGGAACATGCCGCGCGTTCGCGGCAATGAGAGGAATAAAATGGGTAGCTTTTCCATCTGGCACTGGCTGATCGTCCTGGCGGTTGTCCTTCTTCTGTTTGGCCGCGGCAAGATTCCCGAGCTGATGGGTGATGTTGCCAAGGGCATCAAGAACTTCAAGCAGGGTATGTCCGACGAAGACGCCAAGGATGACGCGCGGGATTCGGGTCGTACGATCGACGCCAAGGCTGACGAAACCGTCAACGACGTCAAGAAAACCACCAAGTCCTGATCTAACGGATAAAGCATGCTGCGCACGTGCAAGCGCGCGCAGCATATTTTGCCATTTACAAGTGCGGTTTTCCGCCGAAAGACGGGACGCGCGCGCGAATTGCGCGGGGTAACAAGAATATGTTCGACATCGGTTGGTCTGAACTTCTGATTATTGCGATCGTGATGATCGTGGTGGTCGGTCCCAAGGATTTGCCGAAAATGCTGCGTGCATTCGGCAAGGCGACAGCGCGCATGCGTGCCACCGCCAATGAGTTCAAGCAGCAGTTCGATGAAGCCTTGAAAGAGGCTGAGCTTGACGACGTCAAGAACATCATCGACGAGACCCGCAAGCTCGACCCGCGCTCGAAGATCACGCAGGTATTCGATCCGATTCGAAGTGCGGGCGAGGATCTGCGCTCGGGCCTTCAGTCCACGTCTTCCATGTCTCCGGCGACACCCGAAAAAGTCGCTGAAGTGACGACACCGGTTGATGCCGGTGGCGCACCGGTTCCGCCTGCTGTGGAAAAAGCCGCAGCGCCCAAGAAGGCGACCCGAAAGACTGCACCGAAGGCAGAGAATAAAGCGACCGAAGTCACTGTATCCAAAACGAAGGCTGCGCCGAAGGCGGCTTCCGTTGCAAAGCCTGCTCCCCGAAAGCTCGCAGCGGCGAAAGCGGAAACGGCAAAGGCTGGAACGGTCAAGGCTGCTGCCGCCACAACTGCCAAGAAGACCACGAAGAAGACAGGAACCAAAGCGTGACACGCGACGAGGACGAAATCGAACAGAGCGCAGCGCCTCTGCTTGAGCACCTGATCGAGCTGCGCCGCCGCCTGATCTGGGCAATTCTGGCATTTTTCGTGGCGTTTATTTTCTGTTTCGCTTTTGCCAAACAGCTCTTCAACCTGCTTGTCGTGCCTTATCAATGGGCGCTCGACTGGGCGGGCATGGATCGCTCGAAAGCGGAACTGATCTATACCGCGCCGCAGGAATTCTTTTTCACACAGGTGAAGGTGGCCATGTTCGGCGGCATCGTGCTGGCATTTCCGATCATTGCAGCACAGATTTACAAGTTCGTGGCGCCCGGCCTCTACAAGCACGAGCGCATGGCGTTTCTGCCGTTCCTGATTGCATCGCCGATCCTGTTTTTGACAGGCGGCGCGCTCGTCTACTTCTTCTTCACGCCGATGGTGATGTGGTTCTTCCTCGCAATGCAGCAGACTGGCGGCGCCGGTGAAGTGCAGATTTCTCTCCTGCCGAAGGTATCGGAATATCTGAGCCTCATCATGACGCTCATCTTTGCGTTCGGTCTGGTCTTCCAGCTGCCGGTGGTAACGAGCCTGATGGCCCGTGTCGGACTGGTGACGTCGGCTGGCCTGAAGGACAAGCGCAAATATGCAATTGTCATTGCTTTCGTCGTTGCAGCGGTCCTGACCCCGCCCGATCCGGCGAGCCAGATCGGCCTTGCCTTGCCAACAATCCTTCTCTACGAGATTTCAATCATCGTGGCTCGCATGATCGAGAAGAAGCGGGATGAGGCGCAGGAAGCTTCCGACGCTGAAAACAACGCTTCATCGTCCTGATTCGTCACTATGATTCTGTGAGGTCGCAGGTTGTGCGGCCTCGCTTCTGTTCAATTTCACGAAACGGCTTTTCCCATGCTCGACATCAAATGGATTCGCGAAAACCCTGAAACCCTCGACAAAGCGCTCGCCAAGCGTGGGGCTCAGTCGCTGTCGTCCGAATTGATGACGCTGGACGAAAAACGCCGCGAATATGTCGGCAAGGTTCAGGCTGCGCAGGAGCGCCGCAATGCCGCTTCGAAGGAAATCGGCAAGGCCATGGCTGCGAAGGACGCGGCGACGGCTGACAAGCTGAAGGCCGAAGTTGCCGAGTTGAAGGATTTTCTTGCGCAGGCTGAGGACGAAGAGCGTCGCCTGACCAAGGAACTGAACGACGCTCTGTCGACCATTCCCAATATTCCGCTCGAAGACGTGCCACTCGGCAAGGACGAAAGCGACAATGTCGAAGTTCGTCGCGTCGGCAACCAGCGAAACTTTGCCTTTCAGCCGAAGGAGCATTTCGAGCTGGGCGAGGCGCTCGGTTACATGGATTTTGAGCGCGCCGCAAAGCTTGCAGGTTCGCGCTTTACCGTGTTGAAGGGACCGCTTGCGCGTCTCGAACGTGCGCTTGGCCAGTTCATGCTCGACCTGCACACCATGGAACACGGCTATACCGAAACGATGCCGCCGCTGATGGTGCGCGATGAAGCTGTCTATGGCACCGGCCAGTTGCCGAAATTTTCGGAAGATCTGTTCCGCACGACGGATGGTCGCTGGCTGATTCCAACCGCCGAAGTTCCGCTGACCAATCTGGTTGCAGATGAAATCGTCGATACCAAGTCGCTTCCCCAGCGCTACACGGCGCTGACCCCATGCTTCCGTTCGGAAGCAGGTTCTGCCGGTCGCGACACGCGTGGCATGCTGCGCCAGCACCAGTTCCTGAAAGTGGAAATGGTGTCGATCACCGATGCCGACAGCTCGGTTGACGAGCATGAGCGCATGACCGCCTGTGCAGAAGAAGTGCTGAAGCGCCTTGGCCTGCCGTTCCGCACCGTCGTGCTTTGCACGGGCGATATGGGCTTCGGCGCACAGAAGACCTACGATATTGAAGTATGGCTGCCCGGCCAGAACACCTACCGCGAAATTTCCAGCTGCTCGGTCTGCGGTGATTTCCAGGGCCGTCGCATGAACGCCCGCTATCGTCCGGAAGGCGAGAAGTCGACCCGTTTTGTGCATACGCTGAACGGTTCGGGTGTCGCCGTCGGACGCGCGCTGATCGCCGTCATGGAAAATTATCAGGAAGAAGATGGCAGCATTCATATTCCTGAAGCATTGCAGCCATACATGGGCGGCCTCACGCGGATAGAGAAAGCTGCGTGAATCACATTTATTGATAAATGAAGGAGTGACGACGTGCGAATTCTGCTGACGAACGATGATGGTATCCACGCTGAAGGCCTCGCAGTTCTGGAGCGGATCGCACGCAAGCTCTCCGATGACGTCTGGGTTGTCGCTCCGGAAACCGACCAAAGCGGCCTCGCGCATTCGCTGACGCTGTCGGAACCGCTTCGCCTTCGCCAGATCGATGATCGTCATTTCGCATTGCGCGGCACGCCGACCGATTGCGTCATCATGGGTGTGCGCCACGTTCTGCCGGATGCGCCTGATCTCATTCTTTCGGGCGTGAACTCTGGCGCGAATATTGCCGACGATGTCACCTATTCGGGTACGGTTGCCGGCGCCATGGAGGGCACGTTGCTCGGCGTGCGGTCTATCGCGCTGTCGCAGGAATATGAATATGAAGGCGATCGCCGCATCGTGCCGTGGGAAACGGCGGAAACGCACGCGCCTGACCTTATAAAAAAGCTGATGGAGGCAGGATGGCCGGAAGGCGTCCTGTTGAATCTCAACTTCCCGAACTGCGGTGCGGATGAAGTCAAGGGAACGCGCGTCACAGCTCAAGGCAAGCTCAGCCATGATGCCCGCCTGGATGAACGTCGCGACGGGCGTGGCTTCCCGTATTTCTGGTTGCATTTTGGTCGTGGCAAGGCGCCGGTTGCGGATGACAGCGACATCGCAGCCATTCGTTCCGATTGCATTTCTGTAACCCCGTTGCACCTCGATCTGACCGCGCATAAGGTTCGGGCAGAATTGAGCGCAGCACTTGGGGTTGAAGCATGAGGCAGGCAGCGTCTGAGCGCCCACGGCTTTCGGACAGAGAAGGATTCGCATCCTTCGTTATGCGAATGCGCGGATACGGGATTGACGATCCGCGCCTTTTTGCAGCCATCGAGTCCACACCACGCCAGAGCTTTCTCGCGTCGTCATGGTCTCATCTTTCCTACAGCTCCCGTACTGCGCCGCTCGACTGCGGCGAGTATATGGAGGGCATTGATGATCAGGCTCGCGCCATCGCCGCGCTCAAGCTGGAACCCGGCCATCGTGTGCTGGAGATCGGAACCGGCTCCGGTTTCACGGCTGCTGTTATGTCTTCGCTCGCCGGTCGTGTCACAACGGTCGAACGTTATCGCAAGCTCTGCGACCACGCCTTGCAGCAATTCGTGTCGCTTAAGCGCGAAAACATCATGGTCAAACATGCCGATGGTCGCCATGGAATGCCGGGTGGCCCCTTTGATCGCATCCTGATCTGGCTTGCCTTCGACGAAGTGCCGCGTCATTTCGTTGATCTTCTGGCAACGCATGGCGTGCTGATCGCTCCGATCGGTCCAGGAGATGGTCGACAGATCATGACACGTATCGCCAAGGTCGGCAGCCGATTCGAGCAGGAGGACCTGATGGTGGTCCGCTATCAGCCTTTCATCGAGGGCGTTTCGTCCGTTCTGTGAACGGAGCGCGTATCGATTCATCAAAATGATGGCCATCAGGCTCCCTTTGGCAGTGCCAAGGAGGGCTTTCGGTCGCTTTGTGCGCTTATGGTATTTAATTGGTGAATCTTTTTTCGAAGATTTGCCGTTCTTAACCAGAGAGTAACATTAACGCGTTTTAATCACCTTACTGAGTTTCGAGTATGGGCGAGTTGAACATGCGTTTACAAATTTTGCAGCACACGTCTGAACGTCTTCTGCGGAATGTCGCGATCGTTCTGATTGCCGGTTTTGGTGCCGGGTGCAGTGCCGATACGATGCGCTTCACTGATGGTATCAGTACGGGCTCTACGTCCAGTCAGCGTGTCGCACAGCAGCCGGCGGGCGATCTTTATGCATCTGCGGCTCCCGTGGCTCCCGCATCGAGCGGTTCCGTTCAGCGCAATTCATTGCCTCCGGTGTCTTCGGCGCCGATGGCAGCACCGGTCGCGGCGGCAAGGCAGTCGGTTCAGGCTCCGGTCGCAGCGGCATCCAATAACATTCAGAATCAGGTCGGGCAGGCGCAGGACATGGCCGCAAACCGTGTGAACAACACGGTCAATGCAGCAGAAACCAAAGTCGCCAGCGCAGCAACATCTACGCGCAACACCATAAACGGTGCGCAGGAAAAGGTTCTCGGGCAGCTTCCGACGAACCCAGCCATGCCCCGGCCAACGGATAATAATATCGCGGTTGTCCCGCAGGCGCCCGCCGTCAACGGCAAAAAGCCTTCGGCGAACGATATGGCTTCAGCAGGCGCAAATGCTACGACGCCGCCGGCGCCGAACGGTACTTACACGGTTAAGAGTGGTGATTCGCTCTTTTCCATCGCGCAGAAGCACAATGTTCCTGTCGAGCAGTTGAAGAAGGCAAACGGTCTATCGAACGGCGCTATCCGCGTCGGACAGGCGCTCGTCATTCCTTCTGCTGCAGCGGGCAATGCAACGCAGGTCGCAGCGGTTTCACAGCCTCCGGAAAACCCGGCCAAGGCTGCCGCACCAGCCGCCAACGCCGATGTGAAGCCTTACACGCCGCCACAGGCGAGCAACAAGGTGATCGAAGATGCCGAAAAGGATCAGGCGGCAGCGCCTTCTTCCACCGGTATTTCACAGATGCGCTGGCCGGTACGCGGTCGTATTCTCGCAAGCTTTGGCCAGCGCGACGGTACATCGGTAAGCGACGGTATCGACATCATGGTTCCGGAAGGCACATCGGTGAAAGCTGCTGAGAACGGCGTTGTCATCTATGCCGGTGACGGTCTCAAGGAGTTCGGACAGACCGTTCTGATCCGCCACGACAATGGCCTCGTCACCGTTTACGGTCACAACAGCCAGATACTGGTCCAGCGCGGACAGAAGGTTCGCCGCGGCGAGGAAGTTGCAAAATCGGGCATGAGCGGCAACGCGAAATCCCCGAAGCTGCATTTCGAAGTGCGCAAAAATTCGGCCCCGGTCAATCCTTCCAAGTATCTGGAAACGTGATCAAAATTTAATAATGAAAGAAGGCGGGCCAAAAGCCCGCCTTTCTTTTTTGGTTGGTTCCGTCTTCTTTACATTGCAATCCCGAGGCGACCTGCCAGATCCTGGATATATTGCCAGGCAACGCGCCCCGAACGGTTTCCGCGCGTGGTGGACCATTCCAGCGCTTCGGCATGCATCTTGGCCGGATCGTAAGCCAGCTTAAAATAGGCCGCATAGCCATCGACCATCGCGAGATAATCGTCCTGGCTGCATTTGTGGAAGCCGAGCCAGAGGCCGAAACGGTCCGACAGGGATACCTTTTCCTCAATCGCTTCCGAAGGATTGATCGCCGTCGAGCGCTCGTTGTCGATCATGTCGCGCGGCATCAGATGGCGCCGGTTCGAGGTCGCATAAAAGATCACATTGCCGGGACGACCTTCTACGCCGCCTTCAAGCGCGGCCTTGAGCGATTTATAGGACGTATCGTCATGATCGAAGGAAAGGTCGTCGCAAAACAGGATGAAGCGATAGTCCGTATCCTTGATGAGGTTCATCAATGTCGGAAGACTATCGATATCCTCGCGATGAATTTCGATCAGCTTGAGCGGAGCGCGATCCGCCATTTCAGCGTTCACACTTGCCTGTGCAGCCTTGACGAGCGAGGATTTGCCCATGCCGCGCGCACCCCAGAGCAGAACATTGTTTGCCGGAAATCCTTTTGCGAAGCGCCGGGTATTGTCCACGAGCTGATCACGTACCAAATCTACGCCACGGATCAGTGCGATATCCACGCGGTTGACGCGCTTGACCGGATCCAGGGTCAGTCGTTCGGGAGCCCAGACAAAGCAGTCTGCGGCATCAAGATCTGGTGTTTTGGCTTCCGGCGGCGCAATGCGTTCCAGAGCGGCGATCAAACGGTCCAGTTTCTGGCTGAGTATGTCTTCGGTCGTCATTTCATGCCCCTGATGATAGGGCTAACGGCTTAACATGTCACAGCGGAGGCGAAAAGTGTGCGACCTTGGCGCAGGCGGGATCATCGCCGGTTGCATTTGGCGCGCTAACCATTGTAATGCCGATAATAATTTGTCTTCGAGACTTCAGAGGAGTTCCTAATGTTCGTAACACCGGCTTTCGCTCAGGCATCCGGCGGCGCTGTTGGACCAGATATGCTCATGAGCATTCTGCCGTTCATCCTGATCTTCGTGATCATGTACTTCCTTATCATCCGCCCCCAGCGGACCCAGATGAAGAAGCGTCAGGAAATGCTGACCCAGGTTCGTCGCGGCGATACCGTCGTGACCGGCGGCGGCATTGTCGGCAAGGTTCAGAAGGTTGTTGATGACAACGAACTTGAAGTCGAAATCGCTGAAGGCGTGCGCATCCGCGTTATGCGCAGCACGCTGATGGATGTTCGCGTCAAGGGCGAGCCCGTCGCCGACAACAAGAACAAGTAATTCTTTTTACAACACGCAGGCCCCGGTAAGATTTCCATAACCGGGGCCTGCGCATTATTCGGTAAGCGCTAACATACGATGCGCATGCCACGACGCCGGAGAGCGGTTCGCAACAAGTGAACTCCGGCATGCTCTATCCAAGCTGATACGGAATTGCTGCTCTATGCTCTATTTTTCACGCTGGAAATCTGCCCTGATCTGGCTCGCGGTTCTCGTGAGTTTCATCATCGCATCCCCTAACTTTTTCTCGCGTGAAACGTTGGCAAAACTGCCAAATTTCCTGCCGAAGCAGCAGATCGCGCTTGGACTCGATCTCTCCGGCGGCTCACGTCTGGTCCTGCAGGTGCAGAATCCCGGACGAGGGGAGCTCGAGCGCACCGCAAATATCATGCGGCAGCGTCTGGAGGAGCTTGGTTATGGCAAACCTCTTGTCGAAGAGGAAAACCGCAATCAGATTCGGGTTGAAGTTCCCGGTGTCTATGACGCGCAGCTTCTCAAAGACATTCTCAGCGTTCGCGGCAATTTCTCTTTCCGCGCTGTCGACAGCACCATGTCACCGGATGATGCCATTCGCGGCACGCCGCCCGCTGACAGTGAAATCATCTATTCCTATGACGATCCGCCTGTCGGCTATCTCGTCAAGAAGCAACCGATCCTGACTGGTGCCAATGTGACGGATGCCAAGGCGACGCTGTCGGATGACGATAGTGAACCTGTCATCACGCTGACATTGGACGATGCAGGCCGCAAAAATCTTGCCGAAGCAACATCGCATCTGGTTGGTGGTAGCTTTGCTATCGTCGTCGACAATCAGATCGTTTCCGCGCCTGCCGTCGATGAGAAGCTCGATACGAATGAGCTGCAGATTTCAGGCGCTTTCGATCTTCAGGCAGCCAACAATATGGCCGTTGTGCTGCGTTCCGGCGCGCTGCCGCAAGATGTAACGGTTCTGGAAGAACGCACGATTGCGTCGGCTTTGGGCGAGGACTATGCCAGCGCGGCCGCACTGGCAGCCTTGCTTGCGGCACTGCTCGTCGGCCTGTTCATGATCTTGTCCTACGGTATCCTCGGTGTGATCGCCATGGTCGCACTGGCCGTTAACATTATCATTTTGACAGCGATACTCTCGCTGATCGGCGCTTCGATCAGTCTCGCCAGTATTGCCGGTCTGGTACTGACCATAGGTTTGGCCGTTGACGCCCACATCCTGATTTACGAACGTGTGCGCGAAGATCGCCGCAAGGGCTATTCCGTTGTCCAGGCGATGGAATCCGGCTTCTATCGCGCACTCTCGACCATCATCGACGCAAACCTCACCACACTTATTGCAGCGCTCGTTCTGTTCCTGCTCGGGTCCGGAACGGTTCATGGCTTCGCGCTGACGGTCGCGGTCGGCATCGGCACCACGCTCTTCACGACGCTCACCTTCACCCGCTTGCTGATCGCGCAGTGGGTGCGCACAGCCAAACCGAAGGAAGTGCCGAAACGTCGTCTGAAACTGGTTCCGACTGTAACGCACATTCCGTTCATGCGTCTGCAGTTCGTGACGCTTGGCATCTCGGTGCTGGCCTGCGCTATCGTGGTCGCGCTGTTCGTCAATATCGGCTTCAACTACGGCATTGATTTCCGTGGCGGTTCGATGGTTGAACTGCAGGCCCGCAGCGGTGACGCCAATATTGAAGACATCACCGAACGTCTTACCGAACTCAATATCGACAGCGCCCGCGTTCTGCCGGCAAAGTCTCCGCGCTCTGCTCTTGTCATTATCGGCAGTCAGGAAGTCGGCGACGATGCCGAACAAACCGTCGCGGTGAAACTGCGCGGAGAGTTCGAGCAGGACTACTCATTCCAGCGCGTTGAAGTCGTCGGGCCGACCGTTTCGGAACAGCTTTCGCGTGCCGGAGTTCTGGCGGTCATTCTGTCGCTGATCGGTATCTTCATTTACGTATGGGTCCGGTTCCGCTGGCAGCTCGCGCTTGGTGCGGTGCTTTCAACCTTGCACGACGTCATCATCCTCGCGGGCATGTTCATTGTCTTCCGCATGGAGTTCAATCTTTGGAGCGTTGCAGCAATTCTGACGATCATCGGCTATTCGCTGAACGATACGGTGGTGATTTACGACCGCGTGCGTGAGAACCTGCGCGTCTATAAAAGCGCGCCACTGCCTGCCATCATTGATGCCTCAATCAACCAGACGCTGTCGCGTACCTTGCTGACGTCCTTTGTGACCTTTCTCGCGCATATTCCGCTCTATGCCTTCGGTGGCGCGGATATCCGCAGCTTTGCACTGGCACTGAGCGTCGGGATCATTGTTGCGAGCTATTCATCGATCTTCATCGCCGCTCCATTGTTGGTTCAGTTCGGCCTCAAGCCGCGTGGGCCGGATGAATCCAGCGATCAAATGGATGATGAACTGGCACAATCGCTGAATTTGGAAAGCTGAAAATGGCCAAAGGGATAGAGATACGCGAGGCCCATTTTCCGGGCCGTGCTCCCATTGACGCCTATGGCGACGGTGGATTCCGCTTTGCCGAAATGTCGCATCGCGGTTCCATTCTTTGCCTGCCTTCCGGCATTCATGGCTGGGAACCTGCGACGCCGCCGATACTGGCGAAAGCCGATCTCAAGATGATCCTTGAGCAGGCATCCGATATTGAAATTCTGCTGGTGGGGACGGGCATGGATCTGCGCCGTATTCCCGAAGACGTGCGCGCTATCCTGCGCGAACACCGCATTTCTTCCGATCCCATGAGCACAGGTGCCGCCGTTCGCACCTATAATGTGCTTTTGGCCGAAGATCGTGCGGTCGCGGCAGCGTTGATTGCTGTAGACTGACATCATGAACGAGAATGAGGCACATTGCCTGGCATTGCTTCGCCAAGCTGACCGGGACCGCTATCTGTCAGTGCTTTATGCGCCGGAGGATCGTCGTGGCGGTCTGGCTGCGTTGTATGCGTTTAATGCCGAAGTTGCGCGTATCCGTGATCTAGTCCACGAACCGCTGCCGGGCGAAGTCCGGCTGCAATGGTGGCGCGATCTCATCAATGGCGAGGCGAGGGGCAGTGCTGAAGCACATCCCGTTGCCGCAGCGCTGATCAACACCATTGAAAAATATGAGCTGCCGCGAACTGCTTTCGACAATTATTGCGAAGCGCGCATCTTCGATCTTTATGACGATCCGATGCCCAGCCGTAATGATCTGGAAGGTTATTGCGGGGAAACCGCATCGGCAATCATCCAGTTAGCCGGCTTTATATTGGACAGGGATGCCGCGCAGGCACAGACGGAAATAACCGGCCATGCTGGCGTGGCACAGGCCGTAACCGGCTTGCTTCGCCTTATGCCTATTCATCGGCGGCGTGGGCAGCTCTATGTTCCCGCTGATATGCTGCAGGCAGTCGGTGTGACACGCGAGGCTTTTATTGCTGGCGAAGACAAGGCTGCTGTCGAGCGCGCGATCAGCATCATGCTGGCTTTCGCGCGTGAACATCTGGCGATTTTCGAGAAGAACAAGTCACAGCTGCCGAAGAGCCTTGTTCCGGTGTTTCTGCCTTTGGCGCTTGTTCCGGCCTATCTGCGAGCTATCGAGCGCCTGAGCGCACAGGCTGCGGAAACGGTGGCGGACATTTCAGCCATCCGGAAGCAATGGCTCATGTTCAGAGCCAACTTCTGAGTAGCCGGAACCGATGGGCTTCAGTTCAATCGAACCGAAGCCCATCGCAATATCACTCAGCCGGTCCTAGCCCTGAGCCCAGCCCTAAGCCCAGCCATTGACGGCAGTCAGCCAGAGCACGTGCGGAAAGCGCGCGTTTCTTGGCAACAGTCTTTTCCTTGCCGCGCAGACGCCTGCCTTCCGGTTTCAGAACATCGACGGGCGGGAAAAGGCCGAAATTCACATTCATCGGCTGGAACGAACGCTTGCCCGGTTCGTCGTCGGCAACGATGTGCCCACCCGTTATATGACCGAGCAGGGCACCGAACGCGGTTGTTTCGGGAGGCGGCGTCAACGTCTGCCCCAGCTTTTCTGCCGCAGTGAAACGACCTGCCAGCAATCCAATGGCTGACGATTCGACATAGCCTTCACAACCCGTCACCTGACCGGCAAAGCGCAGTGTTTCGCGTGATTTCAGGCGAAGCGTACCATCGAGCAGCAGGGGAGAATTCAGATAGGTGTTGCGGTGAAGGCCGCCGAGGCGGGCGAATTCCGCATTTTCGAGACCCGGAATCATCTTGAAGATGCCGGTCTGCGAGCCGTATTTCAGCTTCGTCTGGAAACCGACCATGTTGTAGAGCGTGCCGAGCGCATTGTCCTGACGGAGCTGTACGACGGCATAAGCCTTCACAGTCGGATTATGGGCATTGGTAAGGCCCATCGGCTTCATCGGCCCATGACGCAAGGTTTCCGGCCCGCGTTCGGCCATCACCTCGATCGGCAGACAACCGTCGAAATAGGGAGTGCCTTCCCATTCCTTGAAGTCGGTCTTGTCGCCTTCGACCAACGCGGCCACGAAGGTCTCATACTGCTCCTTGTCCATGGGGCAGTTGATGTAGTCTTTTCCGGTGCCGCCGGGGCCAACCTTGTCATAGCGCGACTGGAACCAGCAGACATCCATATTGATCGAATCAAAATGGATAATCGGAGCAATGGCATCGAAGAAGGCCAAAGCATCCGCTCCTGTTTGCGCCTGAATGGCCTCAGCCAGTGAAGGCGCGGTCAGGGGGCCGGTGGCAACAATGGTCGTTCCCCATTCCTCTGGCGGCAGGCCGGTGACTTCTTCCCGAACGATTGTAATCAGCGGATGGGCATCAAGCTTGGCAGTGACGGCCTGCGAAAAGCCTTCGCGGTCGACGGCTAGCGCACCACCTGCGGGAACTTGATGTGCATCGGCGCATGCCATGATGAGCGATCCGGCAAGGCGCATTTCAGCATGAAGAACGCCGACGGCATTGGTTTCGGCATCATCTGAGCGGAAAGAGTTGGAACAGACAAGCTCGGCCAGTTGCTCGGTCTTGTGGGCGTCGGTGCCGCGTACGGGGCGCATTTCGTGCAGTATGACGGGCACGCCCGCCTGCGCGAGCTGCCATGCAGCTTCAGAACCGGCAAGACCGCCGCCGACGACGTGAACGGGAGAAAGATCGGATGTGTTTGACATGGGCCATTCCCTTATCGCCTTTGCTGAACGCCTTCAATGGAGAAGGCTTGCTAAGGATGGGAATCGAGCCGCAAAAAGAAATGGCATCCGTCGCGGGAGGAGGAGCGACGGATGCCATTATGGTAAGACCGGCATTGGGAGGAGGAGGACCGGTCTTGTTATCGCAAAGCCTGGGAGGAGGATGGTTCTGCGATGAACCAAGTCTGGTGGGAGGAGGATCCAGGCTTGGAGAAACCCCTATCGGGAGAAACTGTGAGGCTCGTTAATTAACGGGCCTTGGTCTGGCGAGCCACGAACGGAATGTCCGCGCGGGAGATGCCAAGATCGTTCAGCTCACGGGTGGAGAGCTGGCTGAGTTCATTGACGGTGTCGCGGTAACGGCGCCAGTTGTTGTAAGAGCGGAGGAGGTTCATCGTGCTATTCCTTCATCGTTGAGGAACTGGAGTTCTGTTCAATTCATCTCGTTTGTTGCCTATGATATAAGCTATTGTTTTCGCAGGTTGCAGACCCGAGTTTGCATAGCTGCTCTGCGGGTTCTGCACGACACGTTAAATCGATTAGACTGGTATGGCACAAAATTGCCGCAAAGCGATTTGATCCACTCTTTGCCGGCAGCGCAGTTTCCTATATGTTCTCAAACGCTTACGGTTGCGACAGCAACAACTGACAGAATGACCAGGAGCTAATTTGTCATTTTCCATTTCTGTTGAACGCCTGATCGAGAGATGGCAGCGGGACGGTCTGATCGATGCGGAAACAGCATCGAAACTGAATGCCGACCTTGAAAAGCGCGCTTCGGTCTTCAGCCTTGGTTCCGTTCTGGCCACGCTTGGCGGGCTGCTTCTCGGCGCAGCCGTTATCATGCTGGTTGCCGCGAACTGGCAGGAAATGCCGCGCCTCATGCGCATCGGCCTCATATTCGTTCTTATTTGGGTGAGTTATCTCGGTGGAGCCTGGCGGCAGTCTCGTGGTGACAAGCTGTTTCCGGCTACGCTCTATATTGTGGGGGCTGCATCGTTCGGGGCAGGGCTGGCGCTTGTGGGGCAAATGTATCATTTGTCCGGCGACATCCATTCCGCCGCAATCTATTGGTCCGTAGGCGTTCTGGTTTCGGCTTTTCTTCTACGCGCGCCGGTACTGGCGGCTTTCGGCGCCGGTGTTGCCTGCTTTTATCTTTCGACCTACGTTTTTGATACGTCGTCCTATGATGACGTGACCTATCGCTGGATCGGACCGCTGCTATTGCTGTTTGGCGCTGCAGCGGCCTTGTTCACGCGCTCGCGACATGCAGCCCATCTGTGGGCAATGTTCTCCATTGGCTGGGCTTTGCTCGTCTATGCGGAGCATGAGAGCAATACGGTGCTGGTGCTTATGCTGGTCGTGGGAATCGGTCTGATACTTGCTGACGGTTTTGCCCATGATACGGTGCAGAGACTGACCCGCTTCGCTCATCCGCTCGCGGTATACGGGCTGGCTCTCGCGCTGTTGGCGCTTGTCACGCTTCAGATCAATCAGATGTTCTCCTATTCCAGCGTTACCGCAAATCTGGATAGGGACATATTATATAGCATCTTCATACTGGCGCTCGCGATCGGGGCGATTGCTGTTGCCGGTCGAAATAATGGCGGCCTGCGTTCCATCGCCTATGCCGCATTTTCGATCCAGGTTCTCTATCTGGCTTTCGAGACGGTTGGCACCATGATCGGAACATCCGGCTTCTTCCTGACTGCGGGCATTCTCGTGTTGCTGCTGGCTGCTTTTGTGCGACGCATGGAGAACCGGTTCGGAAGGAAAAGCAGCGTGGAGGCCCGCCTATGACTATTCGGCTCAAATGGCTCTATGTCGGGGCGACCATCACCGCATTGCTGCAAACCGGCATTCTTTATGCAGGCATAGAAAAGCGCGCCTCTGTCCTGCGTTCGGGTGCGGAAGTGACGCTGCAGACGGAGCCTTTCGACCCGCGCGATCTGATGCGCGGCGACTATGTCGTTCTGGGGTACGAGATTTCCAGTCTGTCCCGAAAGGATATTCAGGGCGAGCGTCCAGCCGGTTCGCGAACTGTCTATGTGGCCGTGAAGCCCGATACAAACGGGATAGCGCGGTTTTCACGCGCGTCATTCGTTCCGCTTTCAGACCTTACCTCCGGTGAGGAGCAGATTCGGGGCGAGGCTGCTTATTCCATATCCGATGATGCGGAATCGAATATTCGTCTCAATTTTGGCATTGAACGGTATTATGTACCCGAGGGGCAGGGACGTGCGATTGAAGACAGCCAGCGCGAGCGGCGGATTACTGCCGTTGTGGCGGTCGATCCGAACGGAACGCCGGTCATCAAAGCCCTGCAGGAAGACGGCCGGCAGCTTTATCAGGAGCCTCTTTATTGATCCTGTCATCACGCCCTGTTTCAAAAGGGTTGGCTGATGAGACAGGATCGCTATATAGAGACGGAAAGGGTAGGAAGAGCTCAGCCTGATCGAACCTTGTAAATCTATGCAAGGAAGGCGGCTTTTTTCCTTTGAACCGGGAAAATTGGATGATATAGAGACGCGCGCTTTCGAGGGGCGGTTCAATATCTGAGACGAATAATGGCGCGTTCTGAGGAATGTGTTTCGGTTCAGAAGCGGATGTGGCGAAATTGGTAGACGCACCAGATTTAGGTTCTGGCGGGAGACCGTGGGGGTTCGAGTCCCTCCATCCGCACCAACTGCCATAAGGCAAAAGAATTTCTCTCCCGCGACAAGGCAAACAAGCCGGTGACGGCGGGACAATGACAAGAAGTGAAGGTTTGAACATGCAGGTTACCGAAACGCTCAATGAAGGGCTGAAGCGCGAGATCAAAGTCGTGGTTCCGGCCAAGGACCTCGAAGCCAAGCTCGCAGAGCGGCTGGAAACTGCGCGTGACCGCGCCAAGATCAACGGCTTCCGTCCGGGCAAGGTGCCTGCGGCTCACCTCCGCAAGATGTACGGCAAGTCCTTCATGGCGGAAATCGTCAACGAAATCCTCAACGACTCGTCGCGTTCGCTTCTCGCTGAACGTAACGAAAAGTCGGCTACTCAGCCTGAAGTCATCATGTCGGAAGACGAAAAAGAGGCCGAACAGGTTCTCGACGGCAAGGCTGATTTCGTTTTCTCGCTGAACTACGAAGTTCTGCCGGCAATTGAAGTCAAGGACTTCTCGAAGATCGCCGTTACCCGTGAAGTCGTCGATATTTCTGATGAGGAAGTTGACGATCAGGTCAAGCGCGTCGCTTCGTCGACCCGCGCCTTCGAAACCAAGAAGGGCAAGGCCGAAAACGAAGATCGCGTCACGATCGACTATCTGGGCAAGCTCGACGGCGAGCCGTTCGAAGGCGGCGCGGACAACGATGCGCAGCTCGTTCTCGGTTCGGGCCAGTTCATTCCGGGCTTCGAAGAGCAGCTCGTTGGTGTCAAGGCTGGCGACGAGAAAGTCATCACCGTGACGTTCCCAGCAGAATACGGCGCTGCCCATTTGGCTGGCAAGGAAGCTACCTTCGACATTACCGTCAAGGAAGTTGCCAAGCCGAACGAACTCGTTCTCGATGATGAAACTGCAAAGAAGCTCGGCATCGAATCGCTTGAGCGTCTGCGTCAGGTTGTTCGCGAACAGATCGAAAGCCAGTACGGCCAGATCACCCGCCAGAAGGTAAAGCGTCAGATTCTCGACGCTCTGGACGGCGACTACCAGTTCGCAACGCCGCAGAAGCTTGTTGACGCTGAATTCAACAACATCTGGCAGCAGATCAACTTCGACCTGCAGCAGGCTGGCCGCACGTTCGAAGACGAAGAAACCACCGAAGAAGCTGCTCGCGAAGAATATCGCAAGCTCGCTGAGCGTCGCGTACGCCTCGGTCTGGTTCTGTCGGAAATCGGCGAAAAGGCTGGCGTTGAAGTTTCTGAAGAAGAACTGCAGCGCGCTGTTTACGATCAGGTTCGTCGCTATCCGGGCCAGGAAAAGGAAATCTACGAATTCCTGCGCAAGACGCCGGATGCCGTTGCCAACCTTCGCGCCCCGATCTTTGAAGAAAAGGTCGTTGACCATCTGCTCGCTAACATCAACGTGACCGACAAGAAGGTCTCGAAGGAAGAGCTGACGGCTGAAGACGAAGACGCCGCTTCGGAAGCAAAGCCTGCCAAGAAGGCTGCTCCCAAGAAGAAGGCCGCTCCTAAGAAGAAGGCCGACGAAGGCAAGTCCGAAGAGGCTTGATCTTCACTTCCAGCATGAATTCGAAGAGGCCGCGCATAGCGCGGCCTTTTCGTTTTGCGATCATGGAAATGGTGGCTGAAAAGCTTGCATCCGGTGGGGCTTTGCTCTAGCCAATACAACAATCAGTTTCAGCCCAATCACAGTATTGTCGAGCCAGTAATGTCCCTAATCGATACGCGTATACCTGAACCCAAACGCTTTATCTCCGGCGCGACCGGCGACTGGGAAGTCGTCATCGGCATGGAAGTCCATGCGCAGGTCACGTCAGAATCGAAGCTGTTCTCCGGCGCTTCCACTTCGTTTGGCGCGGAGCCGAATTCGAATGTTTCTCTGGTTGATGCAGCCATGCCGGGCATGCTGCCGGTCATCAATCTGGAATGCGTCAAGCAGGCGGTTCGCACGGGAATCGGGCTCAATGCTCAGATCAATCTGAAGTCGGTTTTCGACCGCAAGAACTATTTCTATCCCGATCTGCCGCAGGGCTATCAGATCTCGCAGTTCAAGCAGCCTATCGTTGGCGAAGGCAAGATCATGATTTCGGTCGGCCCGGACAATAAGGGCCAGTTCGAAGACGTGGAAATCGGCATCGAACGCCTGCATCTGGAACAGGATGCGGGCAAGTCCATGCACGACCAGCATCCGACCATGTCCTATGTGGACCTGAACCGTTCTGGTGTGGCGTTGATGGAAATCGTATCGAAGCCGGACCTGCGTTCTTCCGATGAAGCACGCGCTTATCTGACCAAGCTGCGTACCATTGTGCGTTATCTCGGCACTTGCGACGGCAATATGGACGAAGGCTCGATGCGCGCTGACGTAAACGTCTCCGTGCGCCGTCCGGGCGGTGAATTCGGCACGCGTTGCGAAATCAAGAACGTCAACTCGATCCGCTTCGTCGGTCAGGCGATTGAATATGAGGCTCGTCGCCAGATTGCTATTCTCGAGGACGGTGGCTCCATCGATCAGGAAACGCGTCTGTTCGATCCGGTAAAGGGTGAAACCCGGTCGATGCGCTCCAAGGAAGAAGCGCATGACTATCGCTATTTTCCTGATCCGGATCTTCTGCCGCTCGAGTTCGACCAGGCATTTGTGGATGCGCTGGCAGCAGATCTGCCGGAACTGCCGGACGTCAAAAAGCAGCGCCTCGTCGAGAAGCAAGGTATCTCGATCTACGATGCATCGATTCTCGTTACCGAGAAGGCCATTGCTGATTATTATGAATCCGTTGCTGCCGGCCGTGACGGCAAGGCCGCGGCGAACTGGGTCATCAACGATCTCCTCGGCGCGCTGAACAAGGCGGGCAAGGACATTGAGGAATCGCCGGTCAGCCCTGAACAGCTCGGTGCAGTCATCGATCTCATCAAGGAAGGCACGATTTCCGGTAAGATCGCCAAGGATCTTTTCGAGATCGTCTGGAATGAGGGCGGTGACCCGAAGAAGCTCGTTGAAGAACGGGGCATGAAGCAGGTTACGGACACCGGTGCCATCGAGAAGGCCGTGGACGATGTCATCGCTGCCAACCCGGAAAAGGTTGAGCAGGCGAAAGCCAAGCCGACGCTGGCTGGCTGGTTCGTTGGTCAGGTCATGAAGGCAACAGGCGGGAAGGCCAACCCGCAATCCGTGAATGAACTGGTCAAGGCCAAGCTCGGGATTGAAGAGTAATGTGGGTCAGAAGCGCGACAGAGGCTGATCTCAAGGCAGTGCATGAGCTGCTTGTATCGACCTGGCACGCGACCTTTGACGACATCCTCGGGCGGGAAACGGTGGATGCCGTTACCGCCAGGTGGCACGGCATCGCTGTTCTGAAGGCCAATCTGAAGAAGCCTTATTCGGAATTCATTGTCGCCGATAACGGCAATGGTGGGATCGACGGAATGGCTTTTGCCAGCCAGTCCGAAGAAGGCAAGGCTTCGCTGCATCAGCTTTATGTCCGTCACGATACGCAGGTTCAAGGCATTGGAACGATGCTTCTCGCCGAAATCGAGATGGCTTTTCCTGATGTTCGAACGATGAATCTTGAAGTGATCGAGCGAAACACCAAGGCTGTGAATTTCTACGAGCGCAAGGGCTATACCAAAGTCGGCCGGAACGAGGATTGGGGTGATCCCAATTGCAAGGAACCGGTACTGGTGATGGAAAAGTCGCTCGAAAGCTGGAATATGTAAAGCATGTCTTCCCAAAGTGGGATACGGTTTGAGGATCAAGACATGCTAGAATATAAAAGCCTGACGCGCGCGGCGTTTTGGGCCCATCATACTCTTGTGACAGCGGCAACTTGACCCTTGCCATGGCCGGTCGATAGGGTCATAAGCAAGAAAACCCGGTGGTTTCGGTCACCTGTGGCAATAATGGATCTGGAATAGGTCATGAAGAAATTTATTACGCAAGTTTTCACCTGGTGGAACGGCCAGACGCTCGGCACGCGATTTCATACGTGGCGCAAGGGCGAGCGCGTCGGTGAAGACGAGTTCGGCAATATCTATTATCAGGGCGGCAAGGACTCCGAAGGTCGCACACGTCGCTGGGTAATCTTCAATGGCTATGCGGAAGCAAGTGCTATTCCTCCCGGCTGGCATGGCTGGATGCATCATCGCGTTGACACGCCGCCTACCAAGGAAGACTACAAGCAGCGCGACTGGCAGAAGCCGCATCTGCAGAACCTGACCGGTTCTCCGCTGGCGTATCGTCCGAAAGGCGCCATTGCTCGTCCGGGCACGGAGCCTGCGGAACGTCCGCGCGTGACCGGCGAATACGATGCCTGGACACCGGGCAACTGATAATCGGTTTTGATTTTTGTCCGGTGCGTTCATCCGCGCCGGATTTATTATGTGTCCGCCTTTTGACGCTATAGCGGAAAAGGTTTGAGGATAGACGGCTCGCTTAAGACCAGCGGCAGCATTGCGGCTTGCGACTGGGCAACGAATCGTCACATTTCATGCTTAGGAATTGTTCCGGCTCAATTTAAACCCTTTGGATGCGGATCTCCGTTTTGACGAAGCAATCTCACGGCGCGGCTGGCAACGGAAAAAACCCGATAAAAAGGGCTGTTCAGGTTGCCTTGATTTCGCTCATTGCGACCACCAGCAGCTTTCAAGCAGCAATGGCCGAACGCATCACCAATCCGGTTGCTGAGTTCTCGGGTCTCGATAAAATCACCGGGCGTATCACGACGTTCGACGTCTATATCAATGAGACAGTTCAGTTCGGCGCCCTTCAGGTAACGCCGAAAGTTTGTTATTCGCGCACAGAGAACGAAGCACCACGCACCGATGGTTTCGTTGAAGTTGAAGAGATCACGCTTGACCGAAAGATTCGCCGTATTTTTACCGGCTGGATGTTCGCCGATAGTCCGGGTCTCAATGCTGTCGAGCATCCGATCTATGATGTCTGGCTGAAGGACTGCAAGCAGAAGTCGGAAGTGCCTCCGCCGGATCAACGCAACTAACGGCAGCTATTTAGAAGCGTGCGATTCCATCCAGCGCGTTTTCCAGCAGTTTCTCGTATTTTTTCCTTGGAACTTCCACGGCGCCGAATCTTTCGAGATGCGGTGTGGTGAACTGCGTGTCGAGCAGCACGAAGCCTTGCTTCACCAGATGCTGGACCAGATAGGCAAGGCAGACCTTTGACGCGTCCCGTTTGCGTGTGAACATGCTCTCGCCGAAAAAGGCGCGCCCAAGTGTTACCCCATAAAGTCCACCGACGATCTGTCCGTCATGCCAGGCTTCGACCGTGTGGCAATGTCCGATCTCGAACAGATTCTTATAGGCTTCGCGGATAGGTCCATTGATCCATGTGCGCGCGCGTTCACCGGTTCCGCTGGCACAACCTTCGATCACACCATCAAAATCGTTATCGAGCTTTATGTCAAAAATGCCCTGGCGGATGGTCTTCTGGAGGCTTTTCGGCATGTGGAAGCCATCAAGGGGTATGACACCGCGCCTCTCGGGACGAACCCAGAAGACTTCGGGATCGTCGGCTTCTTCGGCCATGGGAAATATTCCCGTGGCATAGGCCCGCAGGAGTAACTCCGGTTCGATTGAATAGTCGTCCGGGGACACTCCTGCGGTCACTTTCGTCAGGCGCTTTCGCTCTTGGTTTTCTTGGCCAGATACTTTTCAAGCCAATGAATGTCGTAATCGCCGTTAGCAATATCCTGATTGGCAATCAGGTCCTGGAAAAGCGGGAGGGTGGTTTTCACACCATCCACTACGAACTCGTCCAGCGCGCGGCGCAGACGCATCATACATTCGACGCGATTGCGACCATGCACAATCAGCTTGCCGATAAGGCTGTCGTAGTAAGGCGGAATGCGATAGCCGGAGTAGACGCCCGAATCCACGCGGATGCCGAGGCCACCCGGCGTATGATAATGCGTGATCAGGCCCGGCGAAGGCGCAAAAGTCAGCGGGTCTTCAGCGTTGATACGGCATTCGATGGCATGGCCGGAGAAGCGGATATCCTTCTGCTTTACCGACAGGCCGAGGCCAGCTGCAACGCGAATCTGCTCGTGAACGAGATCGATACCCGTGATGGCTTCCGTAATCGGATGTTCCACCTGAAGACGCGTATTCATTTCGATGAAATAGAATTCGCCGTCTTCATAAAGGAACTCGATGGTTCCTGCACCGCGATAGCCCAGTTCCGCACAGGCGTTGGCGCAGACCATGCCGATCTTGTCGCGTGCTTCTGCATTGAGCGCCGGTGAATTGGCTTCTTCCCAAACCTTCTGGTGACGACGCTGTAACGAGCAGTCGCGTTCGCCCAGATGGATGGCATTGCCGGCACCGTCGCCCATGACCTGAACTTCGATGTGGCGCGGCTTTTCGAGATATTTCTCGATATAGACCGCGTCGTCACCAAAGGCTGCACCAGCTTCGGTCCGCGCGGTTGCAAGTGCTACCGAAAGATCTTCTTCGGTGCGGGCAACCTTCATGCCGCGTCCGCCACCACCGGCAGACGCCTTGATGATGACCGGATAACCGATTTCCTTCGCGATGCGAGCGGCTTCGACATCGTCTGTCACACCACCGTCAGAACCCGGAACAACCGGAATGCCGAGGCGCTTTGCAGTGCGCTTGGCTTCGATCTTGTCGCCCATGATGCGGATATGCGAAGCGGTGGGGCCAATGAAGGTGATGCCGTGCGCTTCAAGAATTTCCGCGAACTTGGCGTTCTCCGATAGGAAGCCATAACCCGGATGGATTGCGTCAGCGCCCGTGATCTCGCAAGCAGCAACGATCTGATGGATGTTCAGATAGCTGTCGCGCGATGGCGGCGGCCCGATGCAGACACTTTCGTCTGCCAGACGCACATGCATCGCGTCGGCGTCTGCCGTGGAGTGAACGGCGACGGTCTTGATGCCCAGTTCCTTGCAAGCCCTGAGCACGCGAAGAGCGATTTCGCCACGATTGGCTATGAGTATCTTTTGAAACATTGCGCTTTGCTGCCCGTTCATTGAATAAGCCGTAATCTGTTGTCTTATTCGATTACGACGAGCGGCTCACCGAATTCAACCGGCTGAGCGTCTTCGATGAGGATGGCTTTGACCGTACCAGCCCGCGGGGCCGGAATCTGGTTCATGGTCTTCATGGCTTCGATGATGAGAAGCGTCTGACCTTCCTTGACCTGTGCGCCGACCTCGATGAAGTTGCGAGCACCCGGAGCCGGAGCGAGATAGGCAGTGCCAACCATCGGCGACGGAACGGCGTTCTTCGACAGATCGGCCTTGGTCGGTTCGGCGGCTGTTGCAGCTGGCGCGGCAGCTACAGCAACAGGGGCTGCGGCTGGCATAACGGTTGCTGCGGCCTGAACCGTGACCTTGCGCGAAACGCGGATACGCAGATCGCCATGTTCGACTTCGATATCGGTCAGGTCGGTTTCATTGAGAATGTCCGCCAGGTCGCGGATCGTTTCCTTGTCGATGACGGAATTTTTGCTGGACATATCAGGCCCCTTTAACGCTTTGCCCGTTGTTTTCTTCTTCTTTGGCAATTGCCGCAAGCGCGCGCAGACCGAGCAGATATCCTTCCGCGCCAAAGCCGCAAATAACGCCTTTGGCGACTGCGGATACATAGGAGTGATGCCGGAAAGCCTCACGCGCATGAATGTTCGAAAGATGCACTTCCACGACCGTTACCTTGGCCGAGCGGATTGCATCATGAATAGCAACCGAAGTGTGGCTGTAAGCGGCTGGATTGATGAGGACATAGGCGTTTTTGTCGCCAGCCTCCTGAATCCAGGTCACCAGATCGCCTTCGTAATTGGACTGACGGAAATCGACATCAAGTCCGAGTTGTTCGGCCTCACGCTTGCAGTCCGCCTCGATATTCTCGAGCGTTGCAACACCGTATATCCCCGGTTCTCGTTTGCCGAGAAGGTTGAGATTGGGGCCGTTCAAAACAAAAACCGTTTTTGCCATATCCGTCCGCGACTGATAACGCGTTACCGCGAAATTTCGGTACACTTCGCATTTCATATAGAGGGCTTGGACGCAAGCCGAAACCCTCTAAATCATTGCAGATGTTTTGCCGAACCGGTTTTTTCCGCTATTCTTTGCAAAATAAGCAGCCGATAGGGCAATTTCTCTTCACGCAACATAAACATTGGATGCCACGGCATAAATTGTTTCACAAAAGTGATCAGTCAAGCCATGACCGATCAGCTTATTTTTTGCCTGCAGCGCGCGCTGCTGCGATTCTCTCAACCAGACCATCGACGCCGATTGCACCTGGAACCAGTTCATCGCCGATGATGTAGGATGGTGTGCCGGTAATGTTGAGCTGTTGCGCCAGCTGATAGGTCTGCTGGAATGCGCCGGTGATGGCCGGATCGTTCATTTTCTCCCGCAACTGTGCTTCATCGGCGCCGAGCTTTACAGCATCGGCGATGGCCGAATCTTCCGTTGCACGCTCCTGCGCGCCGAGCAGTACTTGGTGGAATTCAGCATATTTTTCCGGCATCAGCGCTCTGAATGCCTGTGCCACGATATGCGCCTTGGCCGAATCCGGGCCAAGAATCGGGAATTCCTTCATGACAAAACGGACATTCTTGTCGGTTTTCAGGATCGCTTCCATGTCGGGTAGTGCCCGCTTGCAATAACCGCAATTGTAATCAAAGAACTCGTAGACCGTCACGTCGCCGTCTGGATTGCCGAAGACCGCATCATGCTTGGGGTCGTAAAGAGCGGCGCGATTGGCAGTCAGCACTTGCTTGATCTGTTCCTGCGCCGCGTGTGCCTGCTTGGTTTCCAGCGCGCTTTGCACTTCCAGCATCAATTCAGGATTCTGGATGAGATAGTTGCGCACGACATTTTCAATGGCCTGCTGATTCATCGCTACCGGGGCAGTGGGAGCGGCAGGGCTTTCCACGGCAGCTGGAGCCTGCCGGACAGTGCCTGCGTAATACCCAACCGCCAAAGCTGCGATCCCCACGATGCCGCTGGCAACTGTTATGGAAACTATATTCTTCATTCCAAATTCCAATCTGTCTTTAATATCGCTATCAGGCGCCAACCGCCTTACTTGCTTTTCTTGGCATTAATAATGTCCTGCGCGCGAAGCCATTCGGGCGAACGGGGCTTCATCTGCTTTTGCGCGCGGATTGCGAAGATCTGAGCCTGCTGAAGCTTGCCAGAATAGTAGTTCATATCGGCAGTGGCGAGGTCGGCCAACGCCATATCGCCTTGCTGGCCATATGCTTGCGCCAGATAACCATAACCGCCCGGAAACTCCGGATCGGAAGCTATCCCTGCCTTGATCTCCTTGATCGCCGTCGGCATGTTTGCCTTGGCACCGGTGAGCATGAGCGCGCGCCCATAGCTCATGCGCAGCAACGGCGATTTGCGCGGATCAAGTGAAACCGCCTTCTGGAAAGCCTTAGCCGCTCCCGCGGCATCATTGGCTTTCAGCAAGACTTCGCCGCGCATTTCCTGGAAATACGGGTTCTTTGGCTGTTCCTTGATCAATGCATCAAATTTCGGCAGCGCAGAGCGGGCAGAGCCGTTCAGGAATGTTGTGATGGCATTGCCATAGCGGGCAGGTAGCCCGCCGGGATTGCTGCGGAACATGCGCTGCAGCGCGCCCATATTGCCCGAATAAGCAGCAATCTTCGCGCGCGCCATATCGTGGCGCATCTGCAAAACCGGAGAATCCGTTTTCTTGAAGTATGGGCTCTTTCGTGCAAGCTCTTCCAGATTGGCAATTCGCTCACGCGGGAGAGGGTGGCTGATACGATATTGGTCGATCTGGGTGCCCGTAAGAGAGAGGGCCGATGCGAAACGCTCGAACGTATCGAGCATGCCCTTTGTCGACTGACCGGTGGCATTGAGATAGTTCACGGCAAGACGATCGGCGGTCATTTCTTCCGTGCGCTGATAGTTGAGCACGCTGCGCATGGCTATTTCGCTTGAGCCCATAGCAATACCTGCGCCGGCACCCGCGGCGTTGCCGCTACCGCTCGCAGCGCCTGCAACGCCGGCGCCAACGCCAAGCAGCATGCCGATGATCGCCATGTTGCGGGCGCGGCTGAGCTGTTCACGCAAACGCTCCTGATGTCCGCCTGCGAGGTGCCCCGATTCGTGTGCGATCACGCCAATGATTTCATTCGGCGTTTCCGCCTGCATGATTGCGCCTGTATTTATGAAAATACGCCGTCCATCAACGAAGGCGTTGAAGCTTTGTGAATTGACCAGAATAACGCGAACGCCACGACCACCCAGACCTGCGACCTTGAGGATCGGTGCCGCATAATCGGCAACAAGTGCCTCGATTTCCGCGTCCCGGACGATGGGCACACCACCGCCCCGCGACTGCGCGAATGCAGGGAGGGCACTGGTAACGGCTATGGACATTGCGGTCACTACGGCGACCGAACGGCGAACCAAACTATGGAAAGAAAATCTCCTGGCTGGGAAAGGTGCAGTCATCGTCCCCATCGTGTTGTTCTTCCTTCTTCAAACCGGCGCGAATCTTATAGCCTTTGCATTCAATCATCGATAGGCAGGCGAGACATAATCTCCATCTCGGGATTTGGTCGTATTTTCTCGTAAGGTGCTGTTGCTTTACCAATCCGGCGATTATACGGCGGATGTAGAATGCGAAACTCGCAAGTTTCTGGAGGTAAAGTTGGTTACTCTTTCCAGCCGCAGTGCGGTCGAGCCCTTTCACGCTATGGACGTTTTGGCTGAGGCAAACCGTCGTCGCGCAGCCGGGCATCCGATTATTTCCATGGCGGTAGGCCAGCCTGCTGATCCGGCACCGGTGGTCGTTCGAGAAGCCGCTGAACGTGCCTTGAAGGACGGTCGCATCGGTTACACTGACGCTCTGGGGCTGATTGAACTGAGAGAGGCCATTGCTGCGCATTATGCCGATCATTACGGTGTTTCGGTCTCACCGGAACGTGTTGCCGTCACGACTGGCTCGTCTGCTGCCTTCAATCTGGCCTTTGTGGTTTATTTCGATCCGGGCGACAGGGTTGCTATTACCCGTCCCGGCTACCCCGCCTATCGCAATATATTGACGGCGCTAGGCCTTGAGGTCGTGGAAATACCGACCGGCAATGGAACATCGGCGTCACTGACTGCTGAAGCGCTTGCTGCGGCACATGCCGAGAAGCCCTTGAAAGGGGTATTGTTTGCAAGCCCGGCCAATCCGACCGGCGCGGTCATCGACAAGCCGGAACTGAAAGCGATCATTGAAACTGCCCGTGATCTGGGTATCCGGGTCATTTCAGACGAAATCTATCATCGGCTTTCCTATGAAACGGACGATGTCACGGCGTTGGAGATTTCCAATGATGTGACGGTCATCAACTCATTCTCCAAATACTACTGCATGACCGGCTGGCGTATTGGCTGGATGGTTCTGCCCGAAGACGATATCCGTGCAATCGAGCGACTGAGCCAGAGCCTTTATATCTCCGCACCGGAGCTTTCACAGCGCGCTGCTATCGAAGCCTTCCATGCAACGGCGGAACTTGAGCGGGTAAAGGATCGCTATCGTCAGAACCGGCTGATCCTGCGGGATCATCTTCCACGCATGGGTCTCAGCCTGGCTGCGCCGATGGATGGCGCATTCTATGCCTATTGCGACGTTTCGCGTTTCACCAATGACAGTATGGAATTTGCTCGCCGGATGATTGCCGAAATCAATATCGCAGCAACACCGGGACGCGATTTCGACCCGCTGGATGGGCATCGCACAATGCGATTTTCCTATGCTGGCAAGATCGAAGAAATGGAAGAGGCTGTTCGTCGCCTTGAAGGCTGGCTGCCACAACAGAAAGCCTGAGCCGGTTCCGGTTTCTTCCAACCATTTACCAATATCGAAAGATAAAGAAAAACCGGCGTTTCCGCCGGTTTTTTCATTTCAATCATGAAACAGATCTCAGAAGAAGCCCTTCTTCTGCCACCAGCCAGCACGCTTCGGCTTCTGGTCTTCGCTCTCGCTTGAAGTCACAACGGGCTCAGCGCTTTTCTGCGGTTCGGCAATCGTTGCTACTTCTGCTTCGACCGCTACCGTCTCTTCGACTTCGACAGCTGGTTTCGCAGCAGCTCTGCGGGTACGCCGCTTTGGCTTCTCCGCTTCTGCTTCTGCCTCATCGGCGACCGCTACCGGTTCAGCAGGAGCTTCTTCGGCAACCTTCTTGCGGCTACGGGTCTTGCGCGCAGGCTTGGCAGGCTTTTCCTCTGCCACAGCAGCTACGACGTCCTCAGCCGCTTCTTCAGTCTTCGCAGACTTGCGAGCGCGGGGCTTGCGGGCAATCTTGGCAGGCTTTTCCTCGGCTATAGTTTCAATAGCCAGAACAGCAACTTCAGCTGCCTGTTCCACCGCTACCGATGCAACTGCTTCGACAACAGCTTCCTCGGCTTTAACCGGCAGAACCGGCGTGTAACCGACGAACTCCGGATCTGGAACCTTGCGTGCACGCGGTTCATCGTCGCGACGATTCTTGCGTCCGCCCCGGCGACCGCGGCGACGCTTCTTGCGGCGATCTTCTTCGCTCAGCGAAGCATTCGAAGATGATTCCTGCGCGTCATCGGCGTCATCGTCTTCGTCGGAGGCATCTTCCGAAACGGAATCGGTCTTTGCAGCCTGTTCCGGGTTCTCGCGATCACGACCGCCGCGACGACGACGACGGCGGCGACGCTTGCGATCACCTTCGTCACCACGATCTTCGCGAGCCTGAACGTCAGCCGTCGCTTCTTCTTCGGCTTCGTCCTCATCGACCGGGATTTCCGGGTCTTCGATATCGTCTTCGATATAGGCCATCGGCTGAACCGGAGGCTGGGTGATAGGCCGTGTCGACGGCGCGCCCTTGTCGATAACGAAATGCTGATGGCCGACGCTTTCGTCGGCGTCGATGCTGATGGCAACGCCGAAGCGGCCTTCCAGATCCGCCAGCAACTGACGCTTGTGGTTCAGCACATAAAGCGCCGAAGCCGCTGGCGTGCGAACATTGATGTCAAAGCCCGAATGACGCAGCAGATAATCTTCGATGCCGCGAATGATATGCAGCGCCATCGACGAATCCGAGCGGACATGGCCGGTGCCGCCGCAATGCTGGCACACCTGCATCGTGCTTTCCAGCACCGATGCGCGGATACGCTGGCGCGACATTTCCAGTAGGCCGAAATGCGAGATGCGGCCAACCTGAATGCGGGCGCGGTCGTCCTTCAGGCAATCCTTCATCTTCTTTTCGACAGCGCGATTGTTGCGCTTTTCTTCCATGTCGATGAAGTCGACGACGATCAGACCGGCAAGATCGCGCAGACGCAGCTGGCGCGCCACTTCCTCGGCTGCTTCCAGATTGGTCTGGAGCGCGGTGTCTTCGATGGAATGTTCGCGCGTCGAGCGACCGGAGTTGACATCGATGGCAACCAGCGCCTCGGTCTGGTTGATGATCAGATAGCCGCCCGATTTCAGCGTCACCTGCGGCAGCAGCATGCGGTCGAGCTGGGCTTCGACGCCGTTGCGTGTGAAAATCGGCACTTGTTCACGATAAGGCTGGACCACCTTGGCATGGCTCGGCATGAGCATGCGCATGAAGTCCTTGGCCTCGCGATAGCCGTTCTCGCCGGAAACGAGGATTTCCGTGATGTCCTTGTTATAAAGGTCGCGGATCGAGCGCTTGATCAGGCTGCCTTCTTCATAGACGAGGGAAGGTGCCGTTGACTGCAAGGTCAGCGTGCGGACATTTTCCCAAAGGCGCATCAGATATTCGTAGTCGCGCTTGACTTCCGCCTTGGTGCGATTGGCGCCAGCGGTACGCAGGATCACGCCCATGCCCTGCGGCACTTCGAGTTCCTTGACGATTTCCTTCAGGCGCTTGCGATCCTGCGGTTGGGTGATCTTGCGCGAAATACCGCCACCGCGCGCGGTGTTGGGCATCAGCACCGAATAACGACCGGCCAGCGACAGATAGGTCGTAAGAGCAGCGCCCTTGTTGCCGCGCTCTTCCTTGACCACCTGCACCAGAAGAATCTGGCGACGCTTGATCACTTCCTGAATGTTGTACTGGCGGCGATTGGTACGGGCAGGCGTCGGAAGCTCCTCAAGTGCATCTTCCGAACCAACAGATTCGACCATGTCCTCTTCGTGTTCGATGTCGTCCTCGTCGCCGTTATCGAGAGCTTCGGAGATCACATCGCTTTTCTGCGAAAGAGCCATGGTCGGTGTGCCGGGCACGTAATTCTCAAAAGCCGGGCCAACGGGCTCGGCTGCAGGCAATCCCTTGTCGGTTGCATTGGCCTGTGCGTCACCATTCTGACCGTCACGACGACCGCGACGACGGTTGCGGCGCGAACGATCGTTCCGGTCGCTGCGCTCGCTTCGTTCACTCTTGGCGCGCGGTTCGTCCTCATCGTCTTCGGCGCGTGCGGCCTTAGCTTCCGCTTCGAGCAACGCAAGACGATCTGCTACCGGGATCTGGTAGTAGTCAGGGTGGATTTCCGAGAATGCGAGGAAGCCATGGCGATTGCCGCCATATTCCACGAACGCAGCTTGAAGCGAAGGTTCGACGCGGGTAACGCGTGCGAGGTAGATATTGCCTTTCAGCTGCTTCTTGTGTTCCGACTCAAAGTCGAATTCTTCAATCTTGTTGCCCCGAGTGACGATAACCCGGGTCTCCTCCGGGTGGGAGGCATCTATAAGCATTTTGTTGGACATCATTGTCTTTCCTGCCGGCGCCAAGACGCAAAACGCGTGCGCCGGACGAAACCCTGATGGCTGTCGTGCTCACTGCGTTGCATCTGCCGGATGGTTCTGGGTTCGTCGGAAAAAAAGCTGCTGCCTCCGCGCGCGACGGCCTCGTGGCGATCACGGTCTTCAGGCTTGCAGTGGTCAGTCTTGCTTGACCCATAGCTGTTCCGAACGAAACGACCTCATATATGACCCGGAAAAGCCGGGCCGACCTCTGTGCTCTTTTCGAGCGTTGGCGACAGCGCGTAAAGATGCGCAGTCGGCCGATAGAAACGGAGGGCGGGGGAGCCACATCTCCGCTGAATTCTGTACTGGTTGTCGGGGGCGACGAATGAATATGCCGCTGTTTTCACTATCATTCCTTGCGGTTCATTTTGAGAACCGGCAAACGATTCTGATAGTTCACCCAAAACCTTTCATAGCTTTTATGGCGTCGTTTGAACGATGACAAGTGCGAATATTATTTGACATTCGCATCGCAATTTCGCCGAAAGCTGAGTATAGGCCCTGTTCAAGGTCGAAATACGGCTGGAAATCCTTCCTTAACTGTAGTTTTGTACGAGTGTTTTAATGGGTATTCGGGCGAGATGGTGCAGGGGCAAGCGTGCCGGTATCGCGATTATTGATACCAGTCATTCAATGATGTTCTTGATTGTGGCAGCCGATGCATTTTCGAAGCGCTGAAAACGCTATGACACGATTGGCGAGTTTGCGATGCCTTCTGGCGTTGTTCGCTCTCTTGTCGATTTTGCTGTTGCAGGCTGTATCTGTTTCCGCTGCCGATCGCGTGACGTCTCCATTATCAGCACTGACTTTCCGGATGGCCGGCGACGATCTGCGAACGCGCATTGTTGTCATGTTCGATCAGGAGCCAAAGCTGTCGACCCTGCTTCTGGATAATCCACATCGTCTGGTTGTCGACCTGCCTGAGACGCGGTTTGGTTTTGATGAAAAAAGTCTCGAAGCCCGAGGACTGGTATCCCGTGTTCGTTACGGGCTGGTGGGGAAGGGGCGTTCACGCCTCATCCTGACATTACGCGGTCCGTTCAAGGTCGAGGATCTCCGTGTTCTGAAAAATGACAGTGCATCGGGCTATCGCCTTGTGGCCGATATCGTTGCGACTTCGGATCGCGAGTTTGCAGATCAGCTTAAGGGGCTCGAGGAAATAACAAGTTCCACGGATCGCAGTGAAAAGCCTGTTCAAGCCGCATCCCAGAGTACGCCCGCCACGCGTCCGTTTACCGTTATGATTGATCCCGGTCACGGCGGTATCGATAGCGGTGCGGAAAGCCTGAGCGGCATCAAGGAAAAAGACCTGACCCTCGCTTTCGGACAGGAGCTCAGAGATCGTCTGGCGCAGGACAAGAAAATAAAAGTTCTCATGACGCGTGATGACGACACCTTCTTGCGACTTTCAGAACGCGTGCGAATTGCGCGCCAGCACGAAGCGGATTTGTTCATTTCCATCCATGCCGATACGATCAATCAGCATGATATTCGCGGTGCGACGGTCTACACAATTTCCGACAAGGCATCGGACTCCGTTGCGCGCGCCATGGCTGAGCGTGAGAACAAGTCCGACACCCTTGCAGGTGCGGCACCTGAGGAGCAGCCTGAGGTCACCGACATTCTTCTCGATCTGACGAGACGCGAAACGCATACATTCTCGCTGAGTTTTGCCGAGAAGGTGATTCATTCGCTGCAAGGACAAGTGAATCTCATCAATAATCCGCATCGCTTTGCCGGTTTTCAGGTGCTGCGTGCGCCGGATGTACCGTCCGTCTTGATCGAAATCGGATATTTGTCCAATGCCGAGGACGAAAAACTGATCAGCAATCCTGAATGGCGCAAGAAGCTTGCAGACCGGCTGGCGATTGCGATCAGGGCTTTTGAAGCCTTGAAGCATCCCGCAAGCGTGAGCAAAAGGTAGGGACCTGAAAAGTGGAGATATCCCACTTGGAGTTACATGCACTTCAGCTTATAAGATGCATGCTTGCAACAGTTTTGTGGATTTTCGTCATGCGGACGAAAGTGACCGCGATAAATTGGTAAAAACACGTAAACCATCTTGCCTTTGACTCATTTGCTGGTCACTAAGCCAGTAGTTGCCATACGGCATAATTGGGTTAAAGGGTTGGCTGTTCGTGCTTTGACCCTTATCATGTGAATAATCTGAAGGCAGGATTCCGCATTTATGGTAAGGCTTATCGGATATTTCTTCGGGATCGGAACGGTGCTTATGCTCCTCGTGGCAGGTGGCGCCGCCCTTTACGTCGGAAGTCTCACGAAGGATTTGCCAGATTACGAGGTGCTCGCAAAATACGAGCCGCCCGTCATGACGCGTGTTCACGCCTCAGATGGTAGTCTGATGTCGGAATTCGCGCGCGAGCGCCGTCTTTATGTTCCCATTCAGGCTGTGCCGAACCGCGTGAAAGCCGCTTTTGTTTCGGCTGAAGACAAGACCTTCTACGAACATCATGGTCTCGATTTTGCGGGTCTCGCCCGTGCCATGATAACGAACGTCAAGAATATGGGCTCTGGTCGCCGTCCGGTTGGCGCATCCACGATCACGCAGCAGGTTGCGAAGAACTTTCTTCTGACGTCCAAGCAGACCTATGATCGCAAGATCAAGGAAGCCATTCTGGCGATGCGCATTGAGCAGGCATACTCGAAGGACCGCATTCTCGAGCTCTATCTCAACGAAATCTTCTTCGGTCTTGGTTCCTACGGTATTGCCAGCGCGGCTTTGACCTATTTCGACAAATCGGTCGGTGAACTTTCCATCGCAGAGAGCGCTTATCTCGCAGCCCTGCCGAAAGGTCCGAACAACTACCATCCTTTCCGCCAGCCTGAGCGTGCTATCGAACGCCGCAACTGGGTGATCGACCGGATGAGCGAAAACGGCTACATCACCGTCGAAGAAGCGACGGAAGCCAAGAAGCAGCCACTCGGTGTGAAGGAACGTTCAGACGCCCATTATGTGTTTGCGTCGGAGTATTTCACCGAGGAAGTGCGCCGCCAGATCATCCAGAAATACGGTGTCGATGCGCTTTACGAAGGCGGTCTTTCTGTTCGCACCACGCTGAACCCGACCTTGCAAGTCGAGGCTCGCAAGTCCTTGCAGGCGGCATTGCTTCGTTATGATGAAGCGCGCGGCTGGCGCGGCCCCATGAAGAATGTCGAGCTCGGCAATGACTGGGGCACGGCATTCGGTGACATGCAGTCCTACGCGGACGTGCCGGAATGGCAGCTTGCGATCGTGCTCAATGTTTCTGCCGCTGGCGCAGATATCGGTCTGCAGCCGCCGCTTGAGGCATCAGGCTCGCGCAGCAAGGAGCGCAAGCGCGCATTCATCGCTGCTGACGATATGAAGTGGGCCATGCGTGTCGTGAATATCGGTGGCAAGCGCACCAGCGCCAAGTCGCCGGAAGGCGTTCTGAAGACGGGAGACATTGTCTATGTCTCCAAGGAAGGTGATTCCCGTTTTCGTCTCCAGCAGCCGCCGAAACTTGAAGGTGCGCTCGTTGCCATGGACCCGCATACCGGCCGTGTTCTGGCCATGGTTGGCGGTTTCTCCTATGCGGAATCGGAATTCAACCGCGCAACACAGGCCTATCGTCAGCCCGGTTCTTCGTTCAAGCCGTTTGTTTATGCTGCGGCTCTCGACAATGGCTATACGCCTGCTTCCGTTGTTCTGGACGGTCCGCTGGAAGTCAATCAGGGTGGTACGCTCGGCGTCTGGGCGCCGAAGAATTATTCCGGCAAGTTCTCCGGTCCTTCTACGCTGCGCTATGGTATCGAACAGTCGCGTAACGTCATGACTGTGCGTCTTGCACAGGACATGGGCATGAAACTTGTAGCCGAATATGCCGAACGCTTCGGTATCTACGACAAGATGCTGCCGGTTCTTTCGATGGCGCTTGGTGCCGGCGAAACGACGGTTCTGCGCATGGTGACCGCATATTCCATCATGGCGAATGGCGGCCAGAGCATAACACCGTCGATGATCGACCGCATTCAGGATCGCTACGGCAAGACGGTCTTCAAGCACGATGCCCGCCAGTGCGAGGGCTGCAATGCACAGGATTGGGCAAATCAGGATGAGCCGACGCTGATCGACAATCGCGATCAGGTACTTGATCCGATGACCGCCTATCAGATCACCTCGATGATGGAAGGCGTCGTTCAGCGCGGTACAGCGCAGATCTTGAAGAGCCTCGACCGTCCGATGGCTGGCAAGACCGGTACGACAAACGACGAAAAGGATGCCTGGTTCGTCGGCTTCACGCCCGATCTCGTAGTCGGCGTCTTCATGGGTTACGATACGCCGACGCCGCTCGGTCGCGGCAATACCGGTGGTGGTCTGGCAGCGCCTGTGTTCAAGTCGTTCATGGAACAGGCTCTGGTCGGGACGCCGAAAGTCGACTTCCGCGTGCCGGAAGGCATGACGGTCATCGCTATCAACCGCAAAACCGGCATGCGCGCCAATCAGGGCGATCCGAATGTAATCATGGAAGCGTTCAAACCGGGGACGGGTCCATCGGATAGCTATTCGGTTATCGGCATGGATTCCTTCCGCGAAGGTTCTCCGGTTGCACCACAGTCGCCGCAGGCAACACGTGCGATCAACTCGGGATCTGGCGGACTTTACTGACCGGGAAAGCAGGGCTTTGCCCTTTACACCGCGCCGCGTGCTGACTATGGTCCGCGGCGCTTGGGCTATTCGTCCATGCCCGAAAGTCTGGGCCTCGTAACGACCGGTTCAGCTTCTCAATTAAATAGAATGATAATGAAGGAACGATTTGCCCATGCGCGCGGAAATCGAGACGCTGGTTGACGAAATCCAGCAGGCCATAAGCCTGCTGAGGAGGCATCTTTGACTGGGATCAGGCGATAAAACGTCTCGGCTATCTCAATCAGAGAGCCGAAGATCCCACGCTTTGGAATGATGCTCAGGAAGCCCAAAAGCTGATGCGCGAGCGCCAGCAGCTGGAAGATAGCATCAATGGCATCAACCACCTGACACAGACGCTGAACGACAGCATCGAACTTATCGCCATGGGCGAAGAAGAGGACGACAAGTCGATCATTCAGGATGCGGAAAACACCATCCGCGAACTGAAGCAAGAGATCGACCGTCGCCAGATCGATATGCTGTTGTCGGGCGAAGCTGACGCGAACGACACCTATGTCGAAGTGCATGCCGGTGCTGGTGGTACGGAAAGCCAGGACTGGGCGTCGATGCTCCTGCGCATGTATACGCGCTGGGCCGAGCGTAACGGCCGCAAGGTCGAAGTGATGGAAGTGCATGAAGGCGAAGAAGCGGGCATCAAGTCCGCGACCATTCTCATCAAGGGGCACAATTCATACGGCATGATGAAGACCGAATCGGGCGTCCATCGCCTGGTGCGAATTTCGCCCTATGATTCCAACGCCCGCCGTCATACGTCCTTTGCCAGCATCTGGGTTTATCCTGTCATCGATGACAATATCGATGTGCAGGTTACGGAGGCGGATGTTCGCATCGATACCTACCGCGCTTCGGGCGCGGGCGGCCAGCACGTCAACACCACCGATTCGGCAGTGCGTATCACGCATATTGCGACCGGAATCGTGGTGCAGTGTCAGGCGGAGCGCTCACAGCACAAGAACCGCGAAAAGGCATGGTCGATGCTGCGCGCTCGCCTCTATGAAGAGGAACTGAAAAAGCGCGAAGCTGCGACGGATGCGGCGAATGCCACCAAGACCGAAATCGGTTGGGGACACCAGATTCGCTCCTACGTCCTGCAGCCTTATCAGCTCGTCAAGGATCTGCGTACCGGCGTTGAAAGCACCAACCCGCAGGAAGTGCTGGATGGCTCCGTTACGCCGTTCATGGAAGCCGCACTAGCCCACCGTATTCAGGGTGGTAGCGAAATGATCGACGATATCGACTGATCATTCGCAAACATGCGTGCAGAAAGCGAAACCCGGCCTTTGGCCGGGTTTTCTCGTTTCAGAGGTTCAGAGCAATGGTTCTATCTGTTTGCCTGCCTTAAGGAAATTGACCGGATTGATCGCCCGGCCGTTTTCGCGGACTTCATAGTGCAGATGACTGCCGGTGGAGCGTCCGGAACTTCCTGCCTCGCCGACAACCGCTCCGGCGGCAACCTGTTGACCGTCGCGTACCAGAACGCGGCTCAGATGGGCAAAACGGGTCGAGAATCCATTACCATGATCGATTTCGACCATGTTGCCATAACCGCCAAAGCGACCTGCCTTTACAACCTTGCCCGCTGCGGTGGACTTCACCGTCTGACCGTATGCTGCGCGAAAGTCGATACCGGAATGGAACGCAGCCGTACCTAGAAATGGATCGCGGCGCACGCCGAACAGGCTGGTAACGGGCTTACCCGGAGCCGGATTGGCCAGGGGCAGGGCGCTTACGCGTTTGCGTACCTGATCAAGCCGATCAAGCGCGCTGTCGAGATTGCGCAATTGCATGTCGAAATCATTGACCACTATACCGGGCGATGAAACCGGGATAAGCGGCCCGCCCATTGCAACAGCCACATTGGCAGGCGTTTCGATACGTAGCCCGGCGGCGTTCAAAGTATCGAGGATGCTGTCGGCCTTTTCATAGGCGGCGTCAGCCAGAACACGCACCGTGCCATTCTGCTCGCTTTCGATGCGATGAAGGTTCTGGGTGATCGTGGCCAATATCTTGTCGGAAGTCTCAAGTGTCGATTCGCCCGAAAGCCCGCCAGAAAGACGCAGTCCTATGGAGTCGGCATCGGCGCGGCGATCAGGTTTTCCTGCAGGTGCCTTTCCTGGAACGGGACCGGTGATGATCGGGTCGATACCTGGAGACTCACGTCCTGCCAGCGCTTCATCGGGGATAAGCTGGCTATGCTGCTCCTGATCAGGCACGCCTTCCGCCGGCATTTCCGGCATTGGCTGCAATTGCGAAGCTCGTTCCAGCAGAGGTGCGAGTTTTCCGTCGCGCGCATTCAGCGTTTGCTGGCGCTGCATCAGTTCGGCGACCTTGTTCTCCATCACCTGCTGATCGAGCATTTGACGGCTAGTGATGCGATCAACCTCGGTGCGAAGGGCTGAAATGCGGTCCTCATAGAGCTGCTGGTTGCGGGCATGGCGCGCAATACCGGCGCTCATCAGGTCGTCGCGAAGCACCAGATAGGCAGTTGCTCCCAAATATCCGGCCGAAAGCGCCAGAAAAGCAGCACCTCCAAGAGCGGCCATCCATGGACGAAATGTGAAATGGCTGATCTTTTCGCCGCGCGCAATAATCAGGACAGGCGGTTCCTTGCACTCTCCGAACACCTTTTTCGTCGATGTTTTTGCCTGCTTCCCAGTCATGCCAGCCGCATGCCCCTTCTCGATTCCCTTGTTTGATTACAACTTATTAGGGTTAACAGACCTTTACATTCGAGGCTTGCGCGGGCCATGCGAGCAGTTTTGTTTTTACTGAAGAGTTTAAGGAAACGACTAGATGGATACCGGTGATAAAGAGCGGTAGAAAGACGGCGTCAGCCCAGCTTCGGCACGCGCCAGTTCATTGAACGGTGGTTTGAGATCGCCACGGAAATTGGCGCGAACCAGTTCGCGAAATCGCGCTGCCGGATCGATTTTGTTTCGGGCGCAGAAGAAACGAAACCATTTAGCGCCAACAGCGACATGGGTTTTCTCGTCATTGTAGATGACGTCGAGAATTGCTGCAGTCTCGTGGTCGCCGGTTTCGATCATCTTCTCAAGTAGAGACGGTGTGACATCGAGCCCGCGCGCCTCGAGTATGAGCGGCACGACAGCGAGACGGGCCTCCAGATCGTTGCGGGTCTGGTGAGCAGACTGCCAAAGCCCATCGTGGGCAGGCATATCGCCATAGTCTGCGCCAAGTGATTTGAGACGATCACGCAGCAGCGTGAAATGCCGAGCTTCGTCGTCGGCGACTTTCATCCAGCCATCGAAGAAACTGCGCGGTATTGGTTTGGCCGCAAAACGGGCAACGATGTCGAGCGCAAGATCGATGGCGTTCAGTTCGATATGGGCGAGCGCGTGCATCAGCGCAATGCGCCCGTGTTCCGTGTTGAGCGACCGCTTCTTCAACATGCGGGGAGGCACGAGTTCCGGCTTTTCAGGGCGTCCGGGACGCTCAGGCAAAGGCGGATCGAGGGGGCTGCGAACCGACAGCGTGCGACCGAACCAGCGAGCAGCGGTATCTCGCGTCAGCCTGACCTTTTCGTCGAGATCGTTGGCGGATATGGCGCGGATGGCATTACCGCGCAGTGTCTGTTCGTATGATGGCTTGCGTATCATCGCTCAAAGCGCGCGTGCGGCGTCCAGAACCGCCTCGGCATGGCCGTCGACTTTGACTTTGTTCCAGACTTGAGCGATGCGTCCTTCTGCATCGATCAGGAATGTCGTGCGTTCCACGCCCATATATTTGCGGCCATACATGCTTTTTTCGACCCACACGCCATAGGCTTCGAGCGCTACACGATTCTCATCAGCAGCAAGGTCGACGGTCAGATCGTGCTTCTTGCGAAATTTTGCATGTTTCGTCGCGCTATCGGGAGAAAGACCGATGACGCTAACGCCGATCTTGTCGAACTCCGGCTTCAGCAGCGAGAAAGCAATCGCTTCCTTGGTGCAGCCGGACGTGTCGTCTTTCGGATAGAAGTAGATGACAGCCGGCTTGCCTTTGAGAGACGACAGGGAGATTTCGCCATTATCCGAAGGCAGAGTGAAATCGGGTGCCGGATCGCCAACTTGGGGATGAGCCATATCTGCGCCTTTCTTTTATGGATTAGGATGGAAACCACCTGTTACAGTCTGAGCTATCGCATTCAGGCAGGGCTTGTGCAACCATTGATACTGGCGTCATCGCGATGTCAGTTGAAAGGCGCAAGGCTGCCTATGTATGTATGCGACGTGGACAGGAAGCAATTATAAAACAGATAATTACGATCACTTAATGAAGTAAACTCTGAAGGATCGTTTGGAATGGCACTCTTTTTCTGGCTGGGTTGTTGACAGAGAAACCGCAGAAGATCCGCTTCAGCAAGCGGGACATGAAAAGAATCGAGCATCTCGCCGCTGACGGCGAGGGTGGCTTTTTGCCCGGCCCGGCACGTCCGAGCCGTTCTTTTTTATCGCGCTGTTCCCATGCGGTTTTGTCAATCTGTATCCTTCTGGTTCTCATAGTCGGTGCCGGTTTTGTTATCCTTCGCAGCGGTGTCGATAGTAATCTTCTGCGTGACGAAGCACAGAAAAGCCTGACGCATATTCTCGGTGAAGGTGCGTCCGCCTCCATCGGGAGTGCTGCGCTATCGCTGGATCAGGATAGTCACGTTGCGCTCGAAGCCCGTGATGTATCGATCGCTGATCCGAAGCAGGGCGTTGAAATCAGCGGAATCAAATCTGTGCGCCTGGGGCTGGCGCCGTTACCGCTTTTGACGGGCAAGGTACGTGTTGCTCAGCTCGAGGTGGATGGCGTTTCCTTTGAAATGCCAGAAACGAAAGGTCCGGGATTCTGGAAGTCTTTGCCTTACGACGAACATGGCATTGTCGATTTCGATGCGGTTTCGGGTGAGCTTTTCGCTGCCATGCGCCGCAGTCTGGAGCTTTTGCGTGCGCAAGACACGCATGTCATAGGCATTTTCAACAGTACCGTTGCATTCAAGGTCGGCGATGAACAGCAGGTTCTGGACATCGAGCAGGCCCGTCTCATCGAAAATGGTGGGAAGATCGACATCACCGGCAGCGTCATCTGGAAAGGCAAGAAAATTGCACTGGGTGGCAAGATCGACCGGCATGCGGGTGACAACAGTCTCGCCGGCTTCGAGCTGAATGTCCGCGATATTCCCGTTTCATTGGGTTCCCCGCCAGAAGTTTCTCCCGTCATAAATGGCAATCGTGTCAATCCGGCCCATTTCGAACTGGAAGCATCGGCACGCTTGTCCTTGACAGGATCGGCTGCCGATGGCGACCGGCCGGAACGCCTTGCAACAGAACTCGCTGTCGACGGCATAGATATGCAGCTCGGCAAGGTTGAAGACGTGCGTGGTGGTATTCGCCTTAATCTTGAGCATACGGTAGGAAGCCGCAAGATCGAGATCAAGTCGTCCCGGCTGCAGCTTGGCGGAATGCAGGCACAGTTCAACGGGGCATTTGGTCCGGAACCGGAAGCTGAAAACAATACGGGCGGTCCGACATATCGCTTCGAGGTTCTGACTACAGCGGCGACGAGTATGCCATCGGAATCGACCGATCCGCCGCTATCCTTCGCAACACGGATAGCTGGGCGCTATATGGCCGACCAGCAACGCATCCAGTTTGCCAATCTCGACGTACAGACGGAAACCGGGCAACTCTTTGGCCAGGGAAGCATGGGATTCGGTGCCGGTTCGCCGGAGATGATCTTCCTGCTGCGCATTCCCCAAATGCCGGTTGCAGACGCCAAGCACCTATGGCCCATCGATGTTGCGGATGGCGCACGCGAATGGGTGCTTAAAAACCTCTTTGGCGGAACTCTTAAAGACAGCCGCATCGATATTTCGCTCGCAGGCGGTCGTTTCAACGGGCCCGGTCTGCCACCACCGCTGACTGGTGACGAAATCAAGGCTGATTTCAAGGTTTTCGATACGCGTTTTGATGTCGTTGGAGAACTGCCGCCCGTGCGCGATGCCGATGGTGAGATATCGGTTCGTGGCGCCTATACAACCATCAAGCTTTTGAAAGGCGTGGCCTACACGCCAAACAATCGTAAAGTTGACGTGTCGGACGGCACGCTCATCATTCCATGGGGGCCGCAACGGCCGGTTATCGCGGAACTGGATCTCGGTGTTTCCGGTGAGGCATCGGCGATCGCTGAAATTGCCGGAAACAAGCCTATCGACGTTCTGAAGAATGTGCCGTTTCTGCCCGGCGACGTGACCGGTGATGTGAAGTCGCGCGTCAAGGTGAACTTTGCCGTTTCCAAGGATCCGCCGCCCGGCACGCTTCGCTGGAACGCTGACATTGGTTTCACCGGTCTCGACATTTCGAAGCCGATAGCCGGATCGTCCGTGAGTGATGCGACAGGCAGTATCAAAGTAGATCAGTCGGCGGCCATTATTACTGCCGATGCAAAACTGGATGGTGTTCCTGCAAAAATCAGCATGGTCGAGCCCGTCAATCGCTCGGGACCGGTCAAGCGCCAGCAGAAGGTTAAGCTGGATATCGACGACAAGACCCGTGATGCAGTTTTCCCCGGTTTGAATTCCATCTTCTCCGGCCCCATGTCTGTTGATCTTGGGATGGATGATGGCGGCAAGCGCCATGTTTCAGCCGATCTCGGCAAGACGCAGATCGATCTGCCATGGCTCGGATGGCGCAAAGGGGCAGGCATACCGGCGAAGGCAACCTTCGATCTGGTCCAGAGCGCGGACGACAAGAGCAAGATGGACATCAATAATCTTGTCTTCTCTGGCGATGCCTTTGGAGCGAAGGGTGATCTTTTTATTGCGAAAGGCGATTTTCAATCGGCGAATTTCAGCGAGATACGCCTGAACCGAAACGATAATCTTGCAGTCAAAGCGACCAAGAGCGGCGGCGGCTATCGGGTTAATGTGCGTGGTTCGCAGTTCGATGCGCGGGCTCTGATCAAGCAAGTTTCCGACCTTGGCGAGAAGGGCAGCGGCGGCGGTAAAAGCAATAATCCGCGCGTGGTCGTGAGCGCTCAGATCGATGCAGTCAGCGGCTTTAACGGTGAGGCTTTAAGCAATGTCGCTGTCTCCTACGAGAGCGCGGGCAGCAAAGTATCGGGCGTATCGGTCAATGCTGTAACGTCGTCTGGCGAATCCTTTGTGGCAACGAACAATGACCAGGGCGATGCGCGCTCCATTTCGCTGCAATCCAATGATGCAGGAGCGGTTCTTCGTTTCTTCGATTTCTACGACAAAATGCGCGGTGGCAAGATCACGGTTGGTCTCGCCGCACAGGGCAACGGCCCATTGCGTGGTCAGATCGATGCGCGCAATTTTGCGATCATCAACGAACCGCGTCTAGCGAAAATCGTTTCCAGTTCGCCATCAAGCGGCGGCACAAGTCTCAATCAGGCCGTAAAACGGGATATCGACGTTTCGCGTGTTGATATCGAGCGCGGTTTTTCGTTGATTGAGAAGGGCAATGGTTATCTGAACCTGTCCAAGGGTGTCGTTCGCGGTCCGACCGTCGGTACGACCTTCCAGGGAACGCTCTATGACAAGCAGGGCAATATGTCGATCACCGGCACATTCATGCCTGCCTATGGTGTCAACCGGCTGTTCGGCGAACTACCCATCTTTGGCGCGCTGCTCGGAAATGGTCGCGATCGCGGTTTGATCGGAATCACTTACAAGCTTACTGGCAGCGCCAAGCAGCCGCAGGTAATCGTCAATCCAATCTCCGTCATTGCGCCGGGTATATTCCGCTCAATCTTTGAGTTTTGATAAGAAAAACCGGGCGCGAGGCCCGGCTTTTTTGGTTCAGTTGTCGCCCGTTTTATGCCGGGCGGATCAGTACATGCCGTTTCTTGCCAAGAGACAGCTTGATAACGCCCTGATCGTTCAGTGCACCAGCATCTACGGTCATGCGAGGATCGCTGACTGGTTCGTCATTGATACGTACGGCGCCACCTTCAACGTGACGGCGGGCTTCGCCATTAGTTGTGCAGAGTTCGGCCAGAACCATCAGCGCCAAAACCCCGATGCCACTGTTCAGCGTTGCCTTGTGAACGCCGACTGTCGGAAGATTTTCCGACAGTTCGCCATCCTCAAAAGTCTTGCGCGCTGTTTCTGCGGATTCCTCAGCCGCATCGCGACCGTGGAGCATGGCCGTTACTTCCGTCGCGAGGATTTTCTTCGCTTCGTTGATTTCGACGCCTTCGAGCGCTGCCAGCTTGGCGATTTCGTCCAGCGGAAGCGTCGTGTAGAGCTTCAGGAAGCGCTCGACATCGGCGTCCTCCGTGTTGCGCCAGTACTGCCAGAAATCATATGCGCTCAGCATTTCAGCGTTCAGCCAGATTGCGCCGCCAAGCGACTTGCCCATCTTCTGGCCCGATGCTGTCGTCAGCAGTGGCGAGGTGAGGGCATAAAGCTGTGGGGTTCCCATACGGTGACCGAGATCGATACCGTTGATGATATTGCCCCACTGATCTGAACCGCCCATCTGCAGACGCAGATCGTAGCGTTTGCTCAGTTCCACGAAATCGTAGGCCTGAAGGATCATGTAGTTGAATTCGAGGAATGACAGCGACTGCTCACGATCGAGGCGCGTCTTCACCGAATCGAACGAAAGCATGCGATTGACGGAGAAATGACGGCCCACATCGCGCAGGAATTCCAGGTAATTGATGTTGCGCAGCCAGTCGGCATTATTGACCATCAGGGCATCGGTCGCGCTGTCACCAAAGGTGAGGTAGTTGGCGAAGACGCGCTTGATGCCGGCAATGTTCTCGGCAATCGTATCTTCGGTCATCAGCTTGCGGGCTTCGTCCTTGAAGGACGGATCGCCGACCATGCCGGTGCCGCCGCCCATCAGCGCAACAGGCTTGTGCCCGGTCTGCTGGAGCCAGTGCAGCATCATAATCTGGATCAGACCGCCCGCATGAAGGCTTGGAGCCGTAGGATCGAAGCCGATATAGGCCGTCACGGTTTCCTTGGCCAACAATTCGTCGAGGCCACTTTCATCGGAAATTTGATGAATGAAGCCACGCTCGGAAAGCGTGCGAAGAAAATCGGATTTGAAACCGGACATTCCTTTTCCCTGACTGATAAGGCGAAGTTGAAACTGGTCGCAAGCGGCTGCTTGCATCCCTGTGATATGTCCGCCTTTAGCACCAATCAACCGCCAATAACAAGGAAACTCCCGAATTGATGGGTTGCGAACCAGTAATTTGGCTTCATTGCTCGTTGAGCGCATCCCCGAAAAGTGTGAAACGGTTTTCGGATAAGATGCGCGTCAAAAAACAGTTGGAGCGCAGATCTGATTCAATCAGATTGAAACGCGCTCTAGTGTTGTGCCGTGTTCGAAAACAGATTGAGCACAATGACACCAGCAATGATCAATCCCATGCCGAGCACTGCCGCGAGGTCGAGCTTCTGGCCGAACACCAGCCAGCCGATCAGGGCCACGAGCGTGACGCCGATCCCGGACCAGACCGCATAGGCGATCCCGACAGGAATGCTCTTCAAGGTCATGGAAAGAAAATAGAAAGCCAGGCCGTAAGCGACGACAACGATCAAGGACGGCCCAAGCCGTGTGAAGCCTTCTGATGCCTTGAGGCTAAGCGTTCCGATGACTTCGGACACTATGGCGATGGCAAGAATGGCATAAACCGGCATGTCACGCTCATGAGATGGATTTGAGAAAACGAATCATTGGATCGCGATGGTAGCATCGCATAAAAAATCCGGCGGGAGACCCGCCGGATGAGACGCTGCAAATCTGGAAAACGACAGCTGAATTTCTTGTAAGCTTAACGCAGGCGCTTCGGACGCGCTTCGACCAGTTCGCCTGCAAGGCGGCGATCCAGATACTCGGCGCAATCCTCGATGAGCTCATCACCCTGACCGGTGAAGAAGTGGTTCGCGCCCGGAATCGTCGTCTGGGTGATCGTGATACCCTTCTGGGTTTTCAGCTTGTCGACCAGAGCCTGCACATCCTTCGGCGGCGCCACCTTGTCCTGATCGCCATGGATGATGAGACCGGACGAAGGGCAGGGTGCGAGGAAGGCGAAATCATATGTATTCGGCTGCGGCGCAACCGAAATGAAGCCTTCGATTTCCGGACGGCGCATCAGGAGCTGCATGCCGATCCATGAACCGAATGAGTAACCGGCGACCCAGCACGTCTTGGAATCCGGATGCAGCGCCTGCACCCAGTCGAGTGCGCTTGCAGCGTCCGAAAGCTCGCCCGCACCATGATCGAATTCGCCCTGACTGCGGCCAATGCCACGGAAATTGAAGCGCAACGTGGTGAAGCCGCGCTGCTGGAACATGTAGAAGAGGTCGTAGACGATCTTGTTGTTCATCGTTCCGCCGAACTGCGGATGTGGATGAAGGATAAGCGCGATTGGAGCATTCTTTTCTTTGGAAGGCTGATAGCGACCTTCGAGGCGTCCGGCAGGGCCGTTGAAAATGACTTCTGGCATGTGTACTCCGCTCGTAACGGGAAGACCGGACTGGGGCGGCGAAACTTGACGTCGTAGAACGCCGCTTCTAGAACCGGTTGGAAATTTCGACAGACTGAAAGCGAGTTTCAGTTCCTATGGGGGCTTAATAGGCTTTTCTTGATTGAAAATTCAAGAAAATTGCGCTTCCAGAATTTTGTTTAGGAGATAGGTACGGTGAACGGGAGCGGCAAGAGGCTCTATCTGGATTATAATGCCAGTGCTCCGTTGCTTGATGAAGCACGCGAAGCGGTTATCAATGCGCTCGGCATTACCGGCAATCCATCTTCCGTGCATCGTGAAGGCCGCGCCGCGCGCGCGCTCGTAGAAGCGGCGCGCCGCAGCGTTGCAGCGCTCGTCAATGCCAGGCCAGACCATGTTATCTTTACGTCGGGGGCAACGGAAGCCGCGTCGACGCTGCTGACACCCAACTATATGATGGGACGTTCGCCGGTCCGCCTGTCACATCTTTACGTGAGTGATACGGAACACCCTTGCATGCTGTCCGGAGGGCAGTTTGCAGCGCAGGACGTCACCGTTCTACCGGTTGATGTAAATGGCATTGTACAACTCGATGCCCTGAAAACTGCGCTTGCCTGTCATGACAAAAGCCAGGGGCTGCCACTCGTGGCCATACAGGCCGCCAACAATGAGACCGGCATCATCCAGCCGATCGCGGAAATTGCCACTATCGTGAAGGCTGCGGGCGGCATTTATATCGTCGACGCGGTTCAGGCGGCAGGACGCATTAAATTAGATATTTCAGATAATTGTGGTGATTATATCATAATTTCCTCGCACAAGATTGGCGGCCCGAAAGGTGTCGGCGCGATTATCGCTATTTCCGACCTCATGATGCCGCGCGCGCTTGTTCGCGGCGGCGGTCAGGAAAAGGGGCATAGAGCGGGAACGGAAGCTCTGCCGCTGATCGCAGGTTTCGGTGCTGCGGCAGATACCGCTAAGACACGACTGGACGGCGAGGGCTGGTCCTCGGCGATACGGGACAGGCTGGAGGCCGGCTTGGAGGCGATCGCCCCGGATGCGGTGATCTATGGCAAATCGGTCGGCAGATTGCCGAACACGACCTTCTTTTCCCTTGAGGAGCAAAAGGCGGAAACCGTACAGATAGCTTTTGATCTCGGCGGGATTGCGCTTTCGGCAGGCTCAGCCTGCTCGTCAGGGAAAGTAGGTCCCAGCCATGTGCTGTCGGCCATGGGACATGGAGACAGCCTCGGGGCGATCCGCGTGTCGCTTGAACCAACGGCCACACCCGATCAGGTCGATGCGTTTCTCGACGTGTTCCGCAAAATTATCGAGCGTCGCGCCAAGAAGGCGTGATTGCGATTCAAAAATCGAGGCCGAGCTTCTGCTTTGCAGCGGCGATATAGCCCTCGTAGCGCGTTTTAAATTCTTCCCGCTTGGCGATATCAGCGGCGATATCGTCGGAAGCGCTGGCATTTGAAATGTTGAACTTGTCGTGGGCGTCCTGAAAAAACTTCAGCTGATTGATGGTGCGGCCCTCGTCGTTCACCTGTTGTTCGAGAAACTTTACGTAGTCCTGCAAATTTTGGGTGTTCATTATGGCCTCCCTTTCCTTTGGCTATCTATGTTCCTACATGCACAAGGCAAGGGCGGGCATGATTCTGATAGGCTGCCCGGAAATTCCAATTCTTCAAAGAAAATCAAGGCGTCAAAGCCGGGATGTGTCGTCTGCGATCGCCGTTTCATCGGACTGTTTCATTAAGTTGATCGTTTTAATCGGCATTTTCAGGGGCAAATTTGAACCCGGTGCTTGAAATTCAGTTTAGAGAGGTTTTAAAGAAGGGCCACGCACACTATATTGAGGCGGTATTGTTCAAGACATATCACCTTGACGTTTGCAACTGTCGGGCCTTGACCCCGACGAGGATGGAGAACGCCAATGCCTGCAGTGCAGGAGACCATTGATCAGGTTCGCGGCCTTGACGTGGACCAGTACAAGTATGGCTTCGAGACGACGATCGAAGCCGAGAAGGCCCCCAAGGGCCTGAACGAAGATATCATTCGCTTCATTTCCGCCAAGAAGAACGAGCCGGAATGGATGCTGGAATGGCGTCTGAAAGCCTATGAACGCTGGCTTACCATGGAAGAGCCGACATGGGCTCGCGTCGATTATCCGAAGATCGATTTCCAGGACGCATATTATTATGCGGCACCGAAAAACCAGTCCGGCCCGAAGTCGCTCGATGAAGTTGACCCGGAGTTGTTGAAGACCTACGAAAAGCTTGGCATTCCGCTGCGGGAGCAGGAAATCCTTGCTGGCGTTCGCAAGCAGGGCGAGCCGAGCGAAATCGATGGCAATCCTTCCGACAATGTCTATGCGTCCGGCCGCGTTGCTGTTGATGCCGTGTTCGACAGTGTGTCGGTGGTTACGACCTTCAAGGAAGAACTCGCCAAAGCTGGCGTAATCTTCTGTTCGATTTCGGAAGCGATCCGCGAACATCCCGAACTGGTGCAGAAGTATCTGGCTTCTGTGGTTCCTGTTTCGGACAACTATTACGCGACGCTGAATTCGGCTGTCTTCACGGATGGTTCGTTTGTTTACGTTCCGAAGGGCGTTCGCTGCCCGATGGAACTTTCGACCTATTTCCGCATCAACGAAAAGAACACCGGCCAGTTCGAACGTACGCTCATCATCGCTGATGAAGGCGCGTATGTTTCCTATCTGGAAGGTTGCACCGCACCGCAGCGCGATGAAAATCAGCTGCACGCAGCTGTCGTTGAGCTGATTGCGCTCGAAAACGCCGAAATCAAATATTCGACGGTCCAGAACTGGTTCCCTGGCGACAAGGACGGCAAGGGCGGCATCTACAACTTCGTTACGAAGCGTGGCGATTGCCGTGGTGATAATTCCAAGATTTCGTGGACGCAGGTTGAAACCGGCTCTGCGATCACCTGGAAATACCCGTCCTGCATTCTGCGTGGCGACAATTCGCGCGGCGAGTTCTATTCGATCGCTGTTTCGAATGGCCATCAGCAGATCGACTCGGGCACCAAGATGCTGCACCTCGGCAAGAACACGTCGAGCCGCATCATTTCAAAGGGTATTTCGGCCGGTAAGTCGAACAACACCTATCGCGGACAGGTTTCTGCCCATCGCAAGGCTGAAAACGCCCGCAACTTCACCCAGTGCGACTCGCTCCTGATCGGTAACGATTGTGGCGCGCATACGGTGCCGTATATCGAGGCGAAAAACGCCACGGCGCAGTTTGAACACGAGGCAACCACCTCCAAAATTTCGGAAGACCAGCTGTTCTATGTGATGCAGCGCGGCATTCCGGAAGAGGAAGCAATCGCTCTCATCGTCAATGGCTTCGTGAAGGAAGTCATTCAGGAACTGCCGATGGAATTCGCCGTCGAAGCCCAGAAGCTTATCGGCATCTCGCTTGAAGGTAGTGTCGGTTAACCGATCGCCTCTTTCCCAGTGATTTTTCTGGCCAGCCTTTTCCTGGCATTAGAACAAGGTTTACATTCATGCTTGAGATCAAGAACCTCCATGCAAAGATCGCCGACACGGATACCGAGATCATCCGTGGCCTGAACCTCACCGTAAACAAGGGTGAAGTTGCTGCGATCATGGGTCCGAACGGTTCGGGCAAGTCCACGCTTTCCTATATCCTCGCTGGTCGCGAAGACTATGAAGTGACGGAAGGCGACATTCTCTACAACGGCGAGTCGATCCTCGAACTCGACCCGGCTGAACGCGCCGCCAAGGGCATCTTCCTCGCATTCCAGTATCCGATGGAAATTCCGGGCGTTGCCACGATGGAATTTCTGAAGGTTGCGATGAACAGCCAGCGCAAGGCGCGTGGCGAACCGGAACTGAAGATCCCGGAGTTCATCAAGCGCGTGAAGGACGCTGCTGGCAAGCTCAGCATCGACATGGACATGCTGAAGCGTCCGCTGAATGTCGGCTTTTCTGGCGGTGAGAAGAAGCGTGCTGAAATTCTTCAGATGCAGCTTCTGGAGCCGAGCCTCTGCGTCCTCGACGAAACCGACTCCGGCCTCGACATCGACGCGCTGAAGATCGTTTCGGAAGGCGTGAATGCCCTGCGTTCGCCGGACCGCGCGGTGATCGTCATCACGCACTACCAGCGTCTGCTCGAACACATCGTTCCGGATAGTGTGCACGTGCTTTACAAGGGCCAGGTCATCAAGTCCGGTGACAAGAACCTTGCGCTGCACCTTGAAGAAAATGGTTATGCCGACGTAATCGGCGAAGCTGCCTGAGGAGGGATGGATCATGAATATCCAGACCGCCCCGGCTATCAAGCCGCGAACACCCGCTGAAAGCGCGCTGATCGACAATTTTGCCGACCGCATGGGCGACCTGCCGGGCAATGGCGATGTTGTCATTGCACGTGATGCGGCGCTTGAAACTCTCAAGGAGAACGGCATTCCGTCCCGCCGCGTCGAAAGCTGGCATTACACGGATTTCCGTACGCTTCTGAAGGGTGTGGCGCCATTCGATGCCGCTGCCGGAACACAGGCATTGCCTGCCCTCATCGCCGGTTCGTCCATCGCTGCCACAAGCAATGGCGTGGCTCTTACCGCGAAAGCGCCTGAAGGTGTGTCGCTGACCCCGGTTCGCGAGGCGTTGGCCGACGGCTCGCTCGTCACCCAGCTTCGGTCGCGCGGCTTCGACGATACGATCGGCCAGATCAACGCTGCCTATGTCAGCGATGGCTGGATGGTTTCCATCGCCGATGACACCGAACTGGAAGCGCCATTGGAGCTTCAGAACATCCAGAAGGCCGGACAGGGACACACTCGTTTTCCTGTCCGCATCGGTGCAAATGTCAAGGGCATCATCGTGGAACGCCAGAACGGCGGCGAAGGCGATGCCTTCTCCACCTCTGTCAATCATGTGACCGTTGGCGACGGCGCTGAAATCCTCTGGATCATCCTGCGTGATTTCGGTCAGGCAACGCAGCTTTCGCAGTTCAATGCGACGATTGGCAAGGGCTCCAAGCTCACGCTCTATATCGTCAATGCGGGCGGCAAGCTGGTTCGTCAGGAAGTGCACGTCAATGTGACGGGTGAGGATTCCGACTTCGAGCTTCGCGGTCTCAATCTTCTGGCTGACGACACGCACACCGATGTCACCATGACGGTCGGCCATCTGGTGGAAAACACGCGTTCGACCCAGATCATTCGCAACGTGGTCAAGGACCGTGCGCGTGGCGTTTTCCAGGGCATGATCCGCGTTGCGCAGATCGCCCAGAAGACCGATGCCCGCATGGCCTGCAACACGCTGCTGCTTTCGGATGAAGGCGAGTTCGATGCCAAGCCTGAACTCGAAATCTTTGCCGATGACGTGGCGTGTGGCCATGGTGCGACGGTTGCCGAATTGTCGAGGGACTATCTGTTTTATCTGATGGCACGCGGCATACCCGAAAACGAGGCACGTGGCCTGCTGATCAAGGCGTTCATCGCCGAGATTATCGAAGAGCTGGAAGACGAAACGCTGGTTGAGGCACTAGAAGAAGTGCTGTCCAACTGGCTCGCCACCCACGCCTGATTGATTGAGGCAGAGTGTGCGGGTGCACGCTCTGCCTTTTCCTGCCGAAACGGCAAGAGGAACGATCATGGACCAGAAGAATCCGCTTGTAGCGCGCTATGACGTCGAGGCGATCCGTCGCGACTTTCCGATCCTTTCGAGAGAAGTGCACGGCAAGCCGCTGATCTATCTCGACAATGGCGCATCGGCGCAAAAGCCTCAGAGCGTCATCGACGCTGTAACGCACGCCTATTCCAACGAATATGCCAATGTTCATCGCGGCCTGCATTTTTTGTCAAATGCGGCAACGGATGCCTATGAAAAGTCGCGTGAGACGGTACGGCGCTTTCTAAACGCCGGTTCTGTGGACGAAATTGTCTTTACGAAGAACGCGACCGAAGCGATCAACACGGTCGCCTATGGTTATGGCATGCCGAATATCGGCGAAGGCGATGAAATCCTTCTGTCGATCATGGAGCATCACTCCAATATTGTGCCATGGCATTTCATTCGTGAAAGACAGGGCGCAAAGCTGGTTTTCACGCCGGTGGACGATGAAGGCATCTTCCATATCGAAGAATTCGAAAAGCGTCTGACGGAGCGAACCAAGCTTGTCGCCATCACGCATATGTCGAATGCGCTTGGAACGGTGACGCCGATCAAGAAGATCGTTGAGCTTGCCCATGCGCGTGGTATTCCGGTTCTGGTCGATGGCAGCCAGGGCGCTGTGCACCTGCCTGTCGACGTGCAGGATCTCGGCTGCGACTGGTATGTCTTTACCGGCCACAAGGTTTACGGACCATCCGGCATAGGCGTCCTTTATGGCCGTTCGGAAATGCTTGAGAAGATGCGTCCTTTCCAGGGCGGCGGCGAAATGATTGAGGAAGTGACGGAAGAAAACGTCACCTATAACCATCCACCCCATCGTTTTGAAGCGGGTACGCCGCCTATCGTTCAGGCCATCGGTCTTGGCGCCGCACTTGAATATATGGAGAAGATCGGTCGTCATGCGATCCTCGCCCATGAGGAAGACCTGTGCGATTATGCTCATGAACAGCTCGGCCGGATCAACTCATTGCGCATTTTTGGCAATGCGCCGGACAAGGGAGCCATCATCTCGTTTGCGCTGGAGGGAATTCATGCGCATGACGTTTCGATGGTGATCGATCGGGCAGGGGTTGCGGTCCGTGCCGGAACACATTGCGCGCAGCCGCTCTTGAAACGCTTCGGCGTTACCTCTACATGCCGTGCATCCTTCGCCCTGTATAATACCCGTGCTGAAGTGGATACATTGGCGGAAGCCTTGGAAAAGGCAAGGAAGTTTTTCGGATGACCGATATGGAACAGAAAGTTCAGGACAAAGCCGATACCGCGCCTGTCGAGGGCGGAGAAAAGGCCGAAGGCAATTCGGTGTTTTCCGCTTCTGCCATCCCGCAGGAAGACCTCCTGCGTATGACGGACGACATCATCGCGGCCTTGAAGACGGTTTATGATCCCGAGATTCCAGCCGACATCTACGAACTCGGTCTCGTCTACAAGATCGATATCGAAGATGATCGCACCGTGAAAATCGAAATGACTCTAACTGCTCCCGGCTGCCCTGTGGCAGGCGAGATGCCGGGCTGGGTTGAGAACGCAGTCAGCGCCGTTGAGGGTGTTTCCATGGTGGAAGTCACGATGACATTCGATCCACCTTGGACGCCGGACCGTATGTCCGAAGAGGCCCAGGTGGCTGTCGGCTGGTACTGAAATCTGATCGATGCAAACAAAATGCGGCTCCTTGAGCCGCATTTTTATTTCGTGGACACCTAGACGGAAATTTTATCATTCATCTTCCATTCAATCGCCAGCGCCTATTTTCAATGAGGCGGGAGTGCTGACTATGGAGGATGTAACGATGTCAGTCAGAAGCGGCCTAACTGCTCTTCTTGTTTTCGGTGGTGTCATGTCTTTTTCGGCGCCGTCATCCGCTTTGCCAATGCCACAACCCACGAATACGTATGATGCTGGTAGTCTTGCGGAGCAGGTCGGGTGGCGGTGTGGGCCTGGCTGGCACATGAATCGCTATGGACGCTGTGTTCCCAATCGGGCCAGAGCACGTTGCGCCCGTGGCTGGCACTTGAACAGAAATGGCGTTTGTGTGCGAAACCGCCCTGTCCATAAGGTCTGCGCTCGCGGATATCATCTGACACCGCGTGGCTATTGCGTACGCAACTGGTAGTGTGCGTTTTCCTCCCGAAATTGCGACACGACTTCGGGAGGAGGGCCCGACGGATCAAGATGGATCTAATTGTGCCCGAGGGCACTGCAACTATGGACTAGCGTACCTCAAGCACTTCCCCGGTGCGACGATCAATGACTACACGCATATCGTTGTCTCGACGGTCTATTCCTCGGACAATATACGCGCCTCTGCGTCGTGAAATGCTTTCGACTTCATCCATTCCCTCGCTACGTGCAATCCTCGCAGCCCGACGTTCGCTGATTTCATCCCGTTCGGAACGACGATCAGGAATAACCCGGCGGTCGCTGTCCGGGTTGACTTGAATACCATTAGGACCGATCTCAATACTTTGGGCCTGTGCGGGAACGGCTGAAACAAAAGCCGACATAATCACCATCGCCGCTGCCATTGCCGAAAATTTGTACATGGCACCTATCCATTGTTAGTTTCGCACCCGCCGTCGAAATGAACGAAATGGATCGATGCCGGTTCCCGTTCCGGTGGTCAACTCTCCTAACACGCTGAACATCCTGTGATTATGCCCATGTCGATCCGACCGTCGGTCAAAACGATCTAGTATTTATAGGAAGACATTATCGTTATGCGGGCGCTGATCCCAATTGGCCAACTGGCAGAACTGAATCTGGAAACCTGCATAGAGCGTCTTGAAACTGAAAATGGTGATGTGTGCGATCAAAATGATGCGCATCGAATCTACATTGCAGAATAAAACTGATTTGAGGTCGCAGGTGACGATAAAAATATCAACTAACTTATGTAATTGTAATCACTGCATAAAAGTCAATTCAAAGGCGATGTGCTGGTGCCCCCAGAGAGACTCGAACTCCCGACCCCCTGATTACAAATCAGAATAAAGTGGCGGTAACTCGGGGTTTTCGGTGAATATGCGCCATTCATGCGCCATCGATAGGATTGGAGAATATCGCATCGGCTATTTTGTTCATGGCTGCTGCATGATCGTCGCTTGGGAATAAATGTCCGTATCTGGACATCGTGACCGCCAATGTCGAATGTCCGGCGAAGGTCTGTATTGTCTTAGGTTGAAGGCCAGCTTCGATCCAGGTCGAGATCGCGAAATGACGAAGTGCATGCCAGCCAAATGGCTTGAAAGGCTTGTCATCTTCCTGCGCCTTTTTGATCGCTTTTTCTTTGGCGCGCTTGAACGACCGATTTACGAAATTGTGGTGATCGATGAATTTTCCCTTCTCATTAGGGAAGACAAGATCGCCATCGCTGCTGAATTTTGATTTTAATTTCCAGGCCAGCAGCTCGGTTATGATCGCCTTGGCGATTGGAACTTCGCGTGTGCCGGATTCAGATTTGGTCACATCCACATTTCCATACACATCGACCCGTGAGTCGATGGTTAACTGCCCGCCCTTCAGATCAAGGTGTGACCAGCGCAAAGCCCATTGCTCGCTTGCCCGCAGCCCTGTCGCAGCTGCGAAGCGAATTTTCAAAGCGGTATCGGCATCAGCCACAGCAAGCAGTGTCGCTAGATCGGCTTTCGAGGGCGGCACAATCTTTTTCGACCCTTCGTCCCGCCGCCCGATGACCTGGACACCCTTCGCAGGGTTGGTCGCGATCATGTCGTTGTCCGCCGCATACCTCAGTACGCGGGAAAGGGAACCTAGTATACGACGTGTCGTCACTACGCCGACACCGAAGTCGCGAAGTCGATCACGAAATGCATTCACGCTACCAGGGGTCAGTTGCGAGAGCTTCACATCGCCGATACCGCCTTCGAATGATATCGCGCGATCGGGTTCCGGGGCCACGTAGTTGTAAAGCTGCCCCTCCAGATTCTTGAAGTAATGCTCTGTCACGCGTTCGTTACGCTTTTTTCTGCCTCGCATGTATTTGACGTACTCATCGCATGCGTCTTTCACTGTCGTTGTCGCAGCGTCGGCGCGATAGGTTCCAGACTTTACCTGACCTTCCACTTCCACGCGCCTGGCATCAGCATCCCGCTTTTTTGTAAATTGTTCTTTGTGACGCTTACCGGCTTGATCGGTGTACGCGAGAACCCACGCTTCGCGATCTTCGCCCCTGCCGGTTTTCCATTTTCGTTTTGTGATCGTCGCCACATTGACCTCCTGATATCGTGGAGCACATAGCAGGGTGGCGCATGAAAGTAAAATACGAAAATTCTAGTCAATCTTCATTGACAGATCGCACGGAGTCTCTTTCTCTATATTCAGTCGCTGATCGACAGCGCAGAGCCAGACAGGCAGGCCGACCGCCATCAGAACGGGGCCGACGACCAACATCCATATGAGCAATTATTTTTTCGCGTTAACACCCCATTAACGGGATGCGCCGCGAGGCATGTTAATTTCGCGTCGTTACCTGTTGTTCACCAACCAAGCTCGAGGAGACCATGGAAGTCACAAGCGATAACGATAATGACCGCGACCTGCTTATGGGCGCGGACGCAATTGCCAAATTTCTTGGCATCACCCGCCGTCAGACCTACCGACTAATCTATGACGGGCTCATGCCGTCATTCAAACTTGGCAGGGGTCCAAAGGCCACGGTAGCCGCACGCCGCAGTAGCTTGCGAAACTGGATGGCTGAGCAAGAAGCCCGAGCCGCCTAACCACACCACAACCACAAACCGCATGCGCAACAGCCCGCGCCATGGGCCGACGCGCGCCTGAACACGAGGAGAATTTATGAGCAAAGCAGAAGCTTTTCCCATCGCTTTTGTTCCCTACACCACGGAAGCGCCGACGCCATATCTGCGCTGGAATGCCGGTGAGTTGGAACAGGCGTGGGGCATCACGAGCCATGATCAGCAGGGACGGGAAACAGGATATTGCACCGAGTGGCGGCCGGTGCCGCACCACAGTGAGCCACTCACCTGCGACGATCCAAGCGCGCCGCGATTTCACTAATTACCATCGACCAAACACGAGGAAACAACATGTCCGTAGCAACACTGCGCCTGGCCGCCCATCTCGGCCGAAACTCCATCCATAAGCGGGATGAATGGGCATTCATCATAAACGAAACACTTGTCGATACGATCGGCAAGGAAAAGGTACTGGCCGTTTTTTGCGACTGGCGTTACGACGAAAGCAAATTTCACTTCAACATCGTTCTGGAAAGCCCGGTTTATCGTCGCCAGGAGCGAGGGCAGACGGAACTTGGACGCCTCTGCGAAAGTGTCGGTCTTTGCGGAATTGAAGATTCGACCGAACTGCACGGCAAGGAAGCCGTGATGCGACGCGCTTCGGATGGCGAACTGTTCTTCACGCCACACAACGTCGTTGTCGAGGCCGCATGACATCCGCCACGATCCTGAACATAACCCCGGCGCGCGTTGGCGCTGGGGGAACCAAGTATTTCTTCGACGCTGAATTTCCGAACGGCTTGAAGATTTATCGGATGCGGCTTGCAGAAACGCGCAACGGACTTCGCGTTTTCGGTCCGAAAGACAACTTCGGTTATTCAGTCACGCTCCCCATTTCCCTTGCGGACGAACTTGTCGTTCTCGCAAAACAGGAGGCCGTCGCCCGCTATGGTCGCAGTTAATAATTCAACTTCTGGTCAGACTGACCCCATGCTTGATCTGGCACTAAGCTATATCTCGCACGGCATTCCTGTATTCCCGTGCCGAGCTGGCGACATCGAGTTGGTCGATAAGGCAACCGGCGAAATCACCGTTTTGCCAGCCAAAGCGCCTCTGACCTCAAAAGGTCTGAAAAATGCTACATCGCGAGAGCATATTATTCGCGCCTGGTGGGATAAGGAGCGGCATGGCGGTGCTATGGTTGGAATCCCTACCGGCGAACGCAGCGGCATATTCGTTCTAGATGTCGATATGCATCACACAGCCGACGGGACGCTAATCGACGGGAAGGCCGCTCTGGCTGCACTTGAAGCCGCAAATAGCCCATTACCGAAAACTGCTATGGTGAAAACTGCAGGCGGCGGTCTGCATTATTACTTTAATCACGTCGATGGGGTCCGCAATCGCGGGGCCTTATCCAAAGGGCTCGACGTTCGAGGCGAAGGCGGCTTCGTGATTGCAGCCGGAAGCGTCACGACCGATGGGCGCACTTATGAATGGATCGACCAGGACGGCGAGGGCCTTCCTGCGGTGGAGGATGCTCCGCAATGGCTGCTTGACCTGATCTTGCCGCCACCCGTAACAGTTTCGCCTTCGGATTGGTCATATCAGGCAGACGGGCATGATCGATATGTCATGGCTGCGATGGAAGCTGAGCTTGCCGAACTTGCCAACACGACAGAAGGTCGACGCGGCTTTCAGGTCAATGCAAGCGCATTCTCGCTGGGCCAGCTTGTTGGCGCAGGTGCACTTGAACGGGCCGAAGCCGAGCGCGGACTATTTGATGCGGCGCTCGCAAATGGCGTTGTGGAAAAGGACGGCGAAAAGGAAATTCGGGCGAAAATCCGGCGCGGTCTGGACGCTGGTTACCTAAAGCCGCGACAAATGCCAGCCCCGGCAAATGACAACTATGATGACGGCACGCGCCCTGTCGAAACGTCGAGGTTTATTGCAAAAGCGCGAGCATCAAAGCGCGGACTAGAAGTGAACAACGAAGCGCCATTGCCTGAAACCCATGCCGCGACTGTTGAGCCTGTCGATATATTTGCAGAAGCACAAAGCCCTGCAATGCCGAGTGGTGTTTTCCCGCCAGTCATTGAAAGTTTTGCTGTATCGCGATCCGAACAAATGGGTGTCGATCCCGGTGGCCTCGCGATGGCCGCACTTACCGTGTGCGCCGCTGCCATTCCGGATAATATCACCCTTAAGATGAAGCGCCACGAAAGCTGGAAAGAGGCACCTCGCGTATGGATGATGGCAATTGGTGATCCATCAACCCGCAAATCTCCGCTTATCAAGGCCGCCAGCACTCCATTGTTGGCCATTGAGGCCGAATTGCAGCGCGATCATCGGGACGCAATGCGGGAATGGTTCGGGCTAGATAAGGAGGCGAAGAAAGGCAAATCAGAACCGATCGCTAAACGCGTCGCTACAGAAGATAGCTCGCCTGAAAAGGTCGGAGAAATCCTATCGAATAACGAGGCTGGATTGGCGCTTATCGACGATGAATTGTCTGGGTGGTTCGCTCGCATGGAAAAGTATTCGGGCGCTAAAGGGTCAGGTGCTGATCGTGCTTTTTGGCTCAAGTCGTTTGGCGGTGGTTCTTATTCGGTTGACCGCGTTGGACGAGGTTCGATCTGGATTCCGAATATTTCGATTACACTCCTTGGCGGTATTCAGCCGGACCCACTGCGTAAGATTGCCAAGGATCTAACCGATGACGGTCTCTTGCAGCGAATGTTCTGCATTATGCTGAAATCCGGCGGGGATGATAAAGACGAGCCAGCAGGCATCGATGAAAACGTTTACGCCCACTTGGTGCAGAGTCTTTATCGGCTGCGCACTTCAATGCCGGCAGGTTGGTGTTTCAGGTTTTCTGATGATGCCCAAGAGTTCCGTAATGAGCTGGCAAGCGAACATCGTAAAATGGAACTCTTATGGGCGCGCATTAATAAGCGCCTGGCGACGCATATAGGTAAGTTCGATGGAATGTTCGGGCGCCTCAGTATTCTGCTGCATGTCATCAAGAATATTGATCAAGACCTACCCAAGGAAGTCGATTTAGATACAGCAAGGCAAGCCAAATCGTTATTGCATGATTATTTGCTCAAGCATGCGATAGCGCTTCACTTTAACATTCTTGGCGCGACGGACATGCACGGAGCATTAACCGATGCGGCAGGCTCGATATTGACCAATAAGGATCTGTGCGACGTCGTCTCAGCGAGACTTCTTAACAGGCACGGAACAGCGTTGCTGCGAGGGATGGATTCTGTCGATCTTGAGCGTGTCATGCAACAGCTCGACGCCTACGGCTGGGTTGATCCATTACCGCTTGGCAAAAACGAACGGGCGCCGAAATACCGGGTCAACCCGCTCATCCATGACAGATTTGCTGATCTAGCTGCGAAAATAGCAACTGAGAGGCAAGAGACCCGCGAGGCCATTAAAGCAGCGGCCAAAGGCTAGTTGTCGCTACTTGTCACATTCACGCGTGAGTGAATAATTTTTTTGTCTATCTCTTATCCATTCTGGATGAATTTACGGACATACGCTCACGCGTGAAGGGGACAACATGTGACAAGCATGAATTACCCGACCAGCCACCAACCACTCTACACACCACCGAACACGAGGAGACAACATGAAACACACAGCACGAAATATACGCGCCGCTTTGGCAGGCATACCGATGGAAGATCGTATCGACCTGCACGCCGCCATAGCCATGTGGGTTGATGACAGCAACCGCCCGGCGATCCGCCTACACGATCTGGCCTTGGCTGCGCTGGTCGAAAACAAGCCATTGAAAGACCTGCCATGTGCGGCAAGCTATTCTACTGACCAACAACGCCGAGCTTATGCCACAGCAATCCTGCTGGCAGCGATTTGGCAAATTTCCGATGCATACCAGCGAAAAAGCGAGAACGCCACTGTACGGGCCGCTATGGCCAAACTAGAGGGTGAGTGTAACCGTCTTGCAATTGAGAATAAAGCAGCTTGGCGGGCCGCTAAAATAGAAGTTCCGTTCAGGAAACCTCGCCCTAAAAGCGTAAACTGGATGTTTGAGGCTACCGAACACTAACGGATTTGTTGTTTTTGTTTTAGTTTTTCCATTCTCATATACAAAGCACTGGTTTTGAAGACGTTATTTTGCTTCAGGATTGGTATGGATGGGAAGACTATAATTACAGTGCTATTTTCGTCAAAGAAGGCCTGTTAAAAACGCAGGCCTTTTTCTTATGCCGTATACGCTTTCGCTCGAAATGTGTACTTTTCGGCTATTTATGGTGAGTATAGTAGGTAGGGTCTGCAAGTTTTTCCGTAGCCTGACTGCCGTGTAGGTAGGTATTTCGCAGTCTCATAACCTATTAAAGTGAAGGGCTGTAGGAAACGGGTAAATTTGCCTGTTTCCTAACGCCTGATTGAAATCATTGGTCTTTTATCGCCGACGAAAACAAAACAGCGATTTTAGGAATGTTTTGCGCATTCAAGTCGGCTACAGGTGAGGAAGCATTTCATTCATTCCGCGCCCGCGCCATCCGTCGGGCAGGAGAGTTGTTGAAGCAAATAGATGGACAAGGCAAGCGCACCGATACACTTGCCGAGGGCGACCACGGTAAGTTGACGCAGACCGAAGCGGCGAGGTCAGCAGGGTTGTCAGCCCATCAGCAGCTTCAGGCCATCCGCGTTGCTCAACGATTTCATTCCAAGCCACGTATCAGGGGAAGGTGCACTTGATTGTGCGCCAGCACCCTAATGAGGGGAAGCGCTTATAAGCCATTCCACGCCAAGTCCCCAATGAGGGGAAGACTACATCAAGGCCGCCATGCGCGGCCTTTTTCATTTCAGTGCGGTTACAAGAGCCGCCCCTGTCGGCATTGCTGGTGGGGTCACTATCCCAGCGCCGTTTCTCCTCCGGCTGCTGGTTAGGCGGGTTGAGCCTACAACGTGTTAACAGCACGACGAACGTGGCTCCCCGCCATCTGAATTCATGCGGAGTGGAGAAGTGGTCATCTCGTCTGGCTCATAACCAGAAGATCGTCGGTTCGAATCCGACCTGCCGCAACCAATCGACCTGTTCCAGGGCTTGGCCCGCGAGATCGCCTTTGCGGTCGCAGGTCAACCAATTGCCCGTGTAGCTCAGATGGTAGAGCAGCCGCCTTGTAAGCGGATGGTCCGGGGTTCGATCCCTCGCTAGGGCACCATTTCGAAGGTAGGCATGGCTAGACCTGACCGCCGCAGCACAGAGGCCAGTGCATGGCGCAAGCTCTACAAGACCGCACGCTGGCAACGCTTGCGTGAGCGGCAACTGACTGCTCATCCGTTGTGTGCCTATTGCATGCAGCAAGAGGACGTCACGCCAGCAACGGTGTGTGACCATCGCATTCCCCATAAGGGAGACGAGGCGCTATTCTTCGATCCCGACAACCTCCAAAGCCTCTGCGCACCATGCCATGACCGCATCAAGCAGCGTGAAGAGCTCGGCCAAGATGTCGTTCGGTTCGGACCGGACGGGTGGCCGGTCAATTGAAGTGATACATGAAGAAAAAGCGAAAAAATATTGAAAAATATCACTTTTTTCTCATTATATTCTTGACGACCTTCGACCAATGTGATATCATGGAGGGTCACCCTCCCGACCCCTTTCGGGGGGGGGTGTCGAAAAGTCCAGAGACGCGCCAGCCCCGGACCGGCGGGGACCCACAGCGCACGCATCTGCAATTCAGAATATGGGTCAAATTACCGATTCTGCGTCGTCCTCGTCACTTTCATCTTTATGAAGATCAAGTAGCTGCGATCCGTCTTTGCGCCTTGCTCTGAGAGCGACCAAATAACGATCTCCATAGTCAGTCAGTGACCAATAGCTGCCGCGGTCGTTAACTCCTCGCCGTTTTTGACCAGTCTGAATTAAATTAAGTGCTCTTAACTGGACGATAACATCGTTATACGATGACTTGGAAATGGACGGCTCATAGATTTTGTATTTATTCCAATCAGTATTCGATCGTAGCCAGAATCTGGCGAGTTCGTTTTCGATTGTCCGATCATTGGCTTCATTAATTAAAAAGGGACCAATATTCCGGAATATTTCATCCCAGGTGATTTCAGCTTCCCAACGGTATTTTTTTCTATCTGCGTATCCTGCGCCAGGCCCCTTGGCAGCAAAAAGAATACCCTCAAGTGCAGTAACATCTTTACCGCTAGCTAGTTCATCGCCAGGAATTACTTGAGCAGAATTTTCCTTTAGCTTTGCTTTTAGGTCTATATTTTCTTGGGTTAGGCTATCAATACGCTTCAGCAACTCGACTGGAGATTCACCGTCGTTGCGTATCCAGCCAGGCCTTGGCGTTCGTTTTATTTCTTGTATCAGGCTGCGGGACGCCAAACCTCCAAGTTCGTGTGCGGTGTTCCAATGTCTCACTGGGTGAGCCTTCATGACCTTATTTCGAAAAGCCTCGAGCTTCTTTCGTAGACCCTCAGAACTTTCAGATTTTGAGATTGGGATATCGTCCGGTTTAGCATGGACAAAAGCAAGTATTGGTAGGTTTATCTTTTTTGCGTAGTCATATTCTTTTTCAGTATAGCTTATGCCATCTTCAGTTACAGATCCGTAACGTCCTCCAATTATCAAAATGTAGTAATCACACTCGTCGATAACGCGTTGAATTACGTCCCACTGCGAAATATTTGAAGCTAGGAAAGCTTCCATTCCGGTGGGGATGCAATCGAGTTCCCAAAGCGCCTGAATTACTTCAGCTCGCTCTTCTTTGAGATCGGTGAATGTCGAACTAAGAAATACTTGATATCGCGCCGTGCTAGACAACTTAGAAGCCCCATTTTGATTCACCCCAATCGATCAATATTCTAAGCACTGCCTCTAAGTGAGTAAATCCATGGCAAAGCCGAGAAATCCCCTATCCAAAGCTAAAACGGAGGGTCGCGATAAAATTAACGCCGGCCGGTACAAAAAACGCAAGGAACCGGCAGCGAACGGCCCGCTTGGCGATCCTCCCGTTTGGTTGAAGGATGGCGCTGATATCAAAGCAAAGTCGGCCTGGAAGCTTCTTGCGAAAGAATTGCCCTGGCTGAATGAATCGCACCGCACGCTCGTCGGTATGGCCTCGACGATTCAGGGTCGCATCATGGCTGGGCAGGAGGTTGGAGTGCAGGCGATGAATCTGCTTCGCCAGATGCTTGGCCAGATGGGTGCGACGCCTGCTGACGCGTCCAAGGTGGCGACACCTGACGAATGCGAAGAAAAGGATGATCTGCTTGACTGATATGCCTGCGCTTGAGCGTGTGAGCGCTTATGCGCAAGCTGTCATTGATGGCAGAGAAGTTGCCGGCCCTCACGTTCGCAATGCCTGCCGCCGCCATTTCGACGACCTCGAACATGGCCATGAGCGCGGGCTTTACTGGGACGACGATGCTGCCGATCGCGTGTTTCGCTTTTTTGAAGGACGACTAAAGCTCTCCGAAGGCCAGTTTGAAGGCAAGCCTTTCAAGCTGCATGCCTCACAGGCCTTCAAGCTGGGTTCGCTCTTCGGTTGGAAACGGGCCGATGGTTCGCGCCGCTTTCGCCGTGCCTACATCGAGGAAGGCAAGGGCAACGGCAAGTCACCGTTTGCTGGCGGTGTCGGTTTGTACGGCCTTATTGCCGACAAGGAAGCTGGCGCCCAGATTTATGCGGCTGCTGCCAAGAAAGAACAGGCGGGCATCCTTTTCCAGGACGCCGTCAAAATGGTGCGCGCCGCTCCTGCGCTGGTCGAACGGCTGAAGTTCAGCGGCGGCATCGGACGCGAGTTCAATATCGCGCATCACAAGTCGCAATCGTTCTTTCGTCCGATCTCGAAGGATTCCGGCAAGTCTGGCTCGGGACCGCGTCCGCACTTTGCGCTTTGCGACGAGGTTCACGAACATCCTGACCGATCGACGATGGAAATGCTGGAGCGCGGCTTCAAGTTTCGTCGCCAGCCTCTACTGTTGATGATTACGAACTCAGGCAGTGACCGAAACAGCATTTGCTGGGAAGAGCACGAGCACGCCGTAAAGGTAGCCGCTGGAACGCAGACGCCGGACGAGGATTTCGCTTATGTCGGCGAGGTGATCGACGATACGACGTTTTCCTACGTCTGCGCGCTGGACAAGGGCGACGATCCGCTCAAGGACGAAACCTGCTGGAAGAAGGCTAACCCGCTTCTCGGCGTTATCCTGACGCAGGAATATTTGGCCGGCGTTGTCGCTCAGGCAAAGCAGATGCCAGGCAAGCTGAACGGCATTTTGCGCCTGCATTTCTGCTGCTGGACCGATGCCGACAAGGCATGGATGCCGCGCGAGACCGTCGAAAGTGTAATGGACGATTTCGCCCCCGAAGTCGAACACGCAGACAAGCCGATTTTCATGGGCGTCGACCTGTCCGGCAGCAAGGACATGACCGTGCTTGCGTGCGTTGTGCCGACTGGCTTCAAGGAAATGGAGCGCGAGGACGGGTCTACAGTAAATCTGCCGACGTTTGATGCGTGGGTAGAGGCTTGGACGCCAGCCGATACGCTCGAAGCGCGGGAACAGGCTGACAAGGCGCCGTATGCGCTTTGGGTAAAACAGGGTTGGTTGAATGCTCCGCCCGGCAAGCGAATTCGATATGACTTCGTTGCCTCGCGGGTGCAGCAAATCGATCAAGCCTTCGATATTCAAGCCATCGCCTATGACCGCTACGCCTACGACAAGTTCCGCGAGGAAGTCGAAGCGCTCGGGTTAGACATTGAACATGTCGCACACCCACAGGGCGGCAAGGTTCGGGCGCGGCCTGAGCCTGCAAAGGTAGAAGCGGCGAAAGCAGCTGGCCTGCCACCGCCGCAAGGCTTGTGGATGCCGGGTTCGGTTCTGGCGCTTGAAGACATGATTATCGATGGTCGCATTCGCATGCGGCGCAGTCCGGTGCTCATGACTGCCCTGATGGGCGCAACCTTCGATCATGACCCGCAAGACAATCGGTGGTTCGTCAAGACGAAGGCATCGGTGCGCATCGACGCTGCTGTCGCTCTGGCAATGTCGGTTGGTGTGGCGATGGACGGCGCGGTTACGCCGAAAGAGTCCGTCTATAAGAAGCGCGGCATCCGAATGGCCGGCTAATCGGAACAAGGAAAGATATGGGTATTTTAGACCTGTTCCGGCCCAAGCCGGAGGCGGCGCCTTCGGTCGCGCCGAAACGAGCTCCGCGAGCTGACTGGCAATATTTCGATGGCCTGGATGACCCAAGGCTGGCCGCCTTTATTGGCGGAGGTGCCGAAACTGCAAGCGGCATGGCGGTAACGCCGAAAGCTGCACTGTTCAACACAACGGTCTTTCGCTGTGTGGACCTCATCTCCGGCAGCATCGGAATGCTGCCTTTCTACCTGATGTACAAGGACGGGAAGGGCCGACTTCATCCAGCTGATGATCATTCTCTTTTTGATGTTCTGCTTGCGCAGCCGAATAACTGGCAGACAGCGTATGAATTCCGTCGGCAGTTGCAGTCACATGCGCTGACCTACGGCAATGCTTTCGCTCGTATTGTTCGAAGCGGCAAGCGTGTGGTGGCCTTGCAGCCTTTGCACCCGACGAATGTCACCGTCGAGCAGAAAGACGACCTGACCGTCATCTACAAAGTCGTCTTGAAGGGCGGTCGATATGTCGAACTACCCCAGTCGGAGGTTTTCCATCTCCGCGACATGACAGACGATGGCGTTATCGGTCTTTCACGGGTCCAGCAGGCAAAAGAGGCTATCGGCCTTGCTATGCAGACAGAGAAAGCTGCGGCTCGCCTGTTTAAGAACGGGACAATGGTCGGTGGCGCACTCACGCATCCCGGCAAACTCGGCGATGACGCGTTTGAAAACCTCGATACCAGCCTGAAGGAAAAGTTCTCCGGCGCGGAAAACGCGCACAAATGGCTGATCCTCGAGGAGGGTATGAAGGCTGAGCCGTTCTCGCAGACGGCTAGAGACAGCCAGCAGATCGAGACGCGAAATCATCAGATCGAGGAGGTTGCGCGCGCTTTTGGTGTGCCTCGGCCGCTTTTGATGATGGACGACACATCGTGGGGCAGCGGTATTGAAACCCTTGGCCAGTTTTTCGTTCGCTATGGCTTGGCACCCTGGTTCATCGCTTGGGAGCAGGCGGTTTCGCGATGCCTTCTGACCCGCGAAGAGCGTCGATCGTATCAGGCTGACTTCGATGAGCGCGAATTGCTGCGCGGTTCGATCAAAGACCAAGCCGAATTCCTCGCGAAAGCCTTGGGTTCGGGTGGCTCCAGACCGTGGATGTCCCAGAATGAAGCTCGCGACTATGTGGGCTTGAGCCAGAGCGACGATCCGGACGCGGACAGCCTCAAAAATCCACTGACGCAGCCAGAAACTGGCCGCCCTCCTTCAGGAACACGCAATGAGCCTTAACAGAACGCCCGCCGCTGCCGTTGCGCGACCGAAGTCGTATCAGTGGGATGTGCCTCTCTCCGCCTTGGAGCGGTGGGAGAGCGCTCCACAAGCGGCAGAAGCAGACGATCCGAACACAATTTCGATCTTTGATGTGATCGGCGAAGATTATTGGAGCGGAGGCGGGTTTACGGCCAAGCGAGCCGCCGCCGCGCTTCGATCTATCGGGAAGAACCCGGTTACCGTGAACGTGAATTCGCCAGGCGGCGACATGTTCGAAGGGCTGGCGATATACAATCTCCTCGCAAGCCATCCCGGCGAAGTCACTGTCAATGTGATGGGTTATGCGGCGTCTGCGGCATCAATCATCGCGATGGCTGGCGACAGGGTGATCATGTCGACCGGTTCGATGATGATGATCCACCGAGCGTGGGGGCTCGCCGTCGGTAATACGCATGATTTTACCGATGCCGCGACGCTGTTTCAGTCCTTCGATAGTTCGATGGCCGATATTTACGCCGCCCGAACCGGACTGGCGCAGGACGTCGTGCTTTCTCTGTTGGATGGTCCGTCAAAGGCGTCAGACGGCACTTGGCTGTCGGCTGATGAGGCCATCGAAAAGGGCTTTGCGGACGAGAAGGGCGCCGGAACTGGCAAGCCCGACGCAAAGGCTGAACTTCCCACACATATTGCAGCGATGCGCCGGATTGACCGGGCGTTGGCTGCCGCAGGTGAGACGCGCCGTTCGCGTACTCAACTTCTCCATGAAATTCGAGGCGAGCGCGATGCCGCCGAGAACGCCACGCGCGACGCTGGCAAGACCAGAGCCAAAGACATGACCGGCATCAAGGCCGCTCTTGTCAGCACAACCAATATTCTTTCCAAGGGATAACCAAATGGAACCCGATGAAATCAAGGCGCTCATTGAAGCGCAGGGCCGCGCATTTGAAGCGTTCAAGGCAGAACACAGCGCAGCTCTTAATGACGTAAAGAAGGGCACGGAAGATGTCGTTCGCACCGAAAAGGTTGATCGCATCAATGCCACTGTCAGCGATCTTCAGGCGGCTCTCGACGAGCAGGCCCAGAAGCTCGCCGCGCTCCAGACCGCCGGCGCCTCACATCCGGCACGCGATATTAAGAATGCTGAATACAGCAAGGCATTCGATCGCTTTTTCCGCAAGGGCGATGAGGCTGCAATTCAGTCTGCAATCCAGAAGAACCCGCAGGCCGCAATGAGCGTTGGCGTTCCCGAAGACGGGGGCTATACGGCACCAACGGAATGGGATCGCACGATCACGGACAAGCTGAAGATCGTTTCTCCGCTGCGGTCGATTGCGTCGGTAATCCAGATCGCCGGCAATGGTTTCTCCAAGCTCTACAACGACCGCGCTACTGCGTCGGGCTGGGTGGGCGAAACTGCCGAGCGTCCTGAAACGCAGTCTGCGAAGTTCGCCGAGGTGAAGTTCAATACCGGCGAAATCTACGCCAATCCTGCGGCAACGCAGCGCCTGCTGGACGATTCCGAAATCAATCTCGAAAACTGGCTTGCCAGTGAAGTCGAGACTGAGTTCGCGTATCAGGAAGGCATTGCGTTCGTTTCCGGCAATGGCACCGACAAGCCCAAGGGTTTACTGACCTATACGGCGGCGAATTCGCACCCGTGGGGCGCAATCCCGACCGTGAATAGCGGTGACGCAGCTGGTCTTACGACCGACGGCCTCATTGACCTGGTTTACGACCTGCCAAGTGAGCGCACTCCGAATGCGCGGTTTACTATGAACCGCAAGACTCAGGGCGCCATCCGTAAACTGAAGGACGGTCAGGGCAATTACATCTGGCAGCCCGGTCTGGTTTCTGGCCAGCCTGCAACGATCCTTGGCTTCCCGGTCAGCGAGCTTGCCGCAATGCCGGACATTGCCGCCGACGCCATCCCGGTTGTCTTCGGTGATTTCCAGCGCGGTTATCTCGTGGTTGACCGCACGGGTATTCGCATCCTTCGCGATCCGTACACCAACAAGCCTTTCGTGCAGTTCTACACCACGAAACGCGTTGGCGGCGGCGTTACTGACCCGACGGCCCTGCGTTACCACAAGATCGCAACGGCACCGACGCCTTAATCTGAATAGTAACGGGGCGCCTTCGGGCGCCCTTCATACAGGAGGCGCTGATGGAAGTGCGTGTTGCGAAGGCATTCAAGGCAGTGCCTGAAGGTGAGGTTTATCCGCGCCAGTTTGATGTTGGCGATACCCTGACTGGTCGCATTGCCGAGGTTGCGCGAACTCTGGGCTGTGTCGCAGATGAGCCTGCTAAGAAGAAGGGCTTCGACCGTGGCGGTGGATCTTGATCGGCTAAAGCGACATCTTCGAATTGAATTCGATGATGAGGATACGGAGCTAGAGGGCTATCTGGCCGCAGCTCAAGGGTCTGCGTTGCGCTACATGAACCGCGACGCCGTGCCCGCTGGCGCTGAATCCGAGGTGGACGCGGCTGTCCTGCTTATCGCGGGAGACCTTTATGAGAACCGCGAGCGACAATCGACTGCCGAATTGTTCGAGAACAGATCGGCACGCTGGCTGCTTGATCCGTATCGGCTGTTGAGGGTGTAGCCATGCCCTGGCTCCACTTCACAGCCACTTACGACTTCATTCCCAAGCCCGCGGTAACGATCCGCTATCCGGCAGGATACGTCGGACTAGTGACCACGCTTTGCGCTAATCGCGCCATCGCTGCTGGCAAGGCCGAGCGGCTTCCAACTCCCACAAAAGATGAGGCTGAAGCATGGCGAAGCGCGCAGGTGCCGGCAGCCTGAACTGCCGTTTGACGTTCCAACGTCGTGAAACAATCAACGACCCGGATGGCGGTACACGCGGCGAATGGGTTGACCAGTTCACCGTGCCGGGAAGGCTGGAACCGCGATACGGCAGCAATGCCGAAAGCATCATGGCGGCGCGCATGCAGTCCATGCAGCCTTACAATCTGACAGTGCGCAGCAGCGGGCAGGCAAGGCAGGTGACAGCATCGTGGCGCGCTTACGATGCTCGGGCCGGTAAAACGGGTGCGGAGCCGAACCGCGTGTTCGGCATCAAGACCGTCGTCAATCCTGACGAGCGCGACGCGATGTTGGAAATGCTCGTCGTGGAGGGCGAATATGGCTAGGAGTGTCACGGTTCTCGGGCTGGCGAAGCTCGATCGGAAATTGAAGCGCCTGCCGGACGTGGCAAAAGAAACGATCAAGGCGGCTATGGCGCAAGGCGCTGACGAAGTCGTCGCCATGATGAAATCGCTTGTTCCCGTCGATGACGGCGACCTTCGGGATTCCATCGCCTGGACGTGGGGCAAGAAGCCGAAATACGCGATGACCTTGGCAGCGGTGAAATCCAGCTTAGCTGGCGATCTTACGATCACCATCTACGCCGGCAATTCGAAAGTTCGCTACGGTCACCTTATAGAATTCGGGACCGCACCGCACATCGTCGGCGGCATGTTCGCAGGCGCGCAACATCCGGGCGCGAAAGCATCTCCGTTTTTCTGGGTGTCATGGCGGGCCAACCGCAAGAAGGTGAAAAGCCGGGTTCGGCGAGCAATCACCAAGGCAGCCAAACAAGTCGCAGCGGGGCAATAGCAATGGACCCTATCCAAGAGTTGCAGAGCGCGGTTATCCCGCGCCTGCGCAGCTTTCCTGCGCTTGTGTCACTGGTCGGCCAGCGCAGTTACGACAACCCGCCGACGAATGATCAAGGGCAGGTCGCCCCGTCGATTTTTCCTTATGTCAGCATCGGGCCATCTAGCTCGGCAGCCGACGACGCCGATTGTGTCTATGGACATGACATCATTTTCCAGATCGATGTCTGGTCGCTGGAACTTCCGCAAAGACAAATGCGCGAGATTGCGAACGCTGTTCGCCTGGCGCTGAGAGATTGGGAACCAACCCTGTCAGACAACGCGCTGGTCGATTTCCGATACTGGCGTACCGACTACATCCGCGACGGCGCGATCAATCATGCGTCTGTCCGCTTCACGGCGTTCATCGAGCAGCCTTAGCGCTTCCACGCCGATCACCTTTAAAAACTATTCATGGCCGCCACTGAGCGGCCTTTTTCGTATTGGATCACTCCATGACAGCTGCTACCACGATCAAAGGCGGCAAGGTCCGCGTCAAGATCGGCAATAATGCAATTCCGATCGTTTACACCGCGCCGTGCGGCTTTACGCAGAAGTCGATCACACTTTCGAAAAACCTCAATGAAGTTTCAATTCCCGATTGTGAAGACCCCGACAAGGTCGACTGGATCGGTCGTGACGCCGCATCGCTCTCAATGAGCATCAGCGGTGAAGGTGTCTTGGCTTCGGAATCCGTGGAAACGTGGCTGGATGCTTGGGAAAGCATCGATTCTGTACCGGTCCAAGTCGAGATCGTTTTTCCAGCCAAGACCTACACGTATACCGGCAAGATGCACGTCGAAAGCCTTGAAATCGGCGCTAACAATGGCGAGCGCGCCACAAACAACGTTTCGCTGCAGTCAGACGGCGAAATGGTCCGCGTCTCGGCGCCGACGGCTCCATAATGAGCAGAGACGCTAAGGTTGAGCTCGACTGGGCGGACGGTACTTATACCTTCCGCCTCGGTTGGGGCGAGTTGGAAGCGCTGCAGGAAGCGTGCGACGCCGGCCCTTGGGTCATTCTGGAGCGGCTTTTCACCAAACAATGCCGCGTCGGCGATATAGCCCATGTTATCCGGCAGGGATTGATCGGCGGAGGATTGGAGCCGACGGCGGCCACGAAACTGGTGCGAACCTACATCGAGAAGCGCCCGCCGCTCGAAAACCTCGTTTTCGCGACTGCCATTTTAAAAGTTGGAATAATGGGGGCGCCAGAGGAACCGGTGGGGGAGCCACCGGCGGCAAATCTAGCGGAGAACAACTCGACGCTCTCCCCAAGGGAAAAATCAGATTTGCCGCAGTCTACGGCAACGGGGCGGCGCTCGGCTTCACGCCGGAAGAAGTAGGACGCATGTCAATGTGGAAGTTCATGGCTGCCGTTGACGGGTACATCAGAGCGAATTCCACGGATGATGGTAAGGGGTTGTCGACGGCAGAAGTCGACGAGCTTTTTGATTGGATTACGTCTGACTGACGTAATCTCGACCGAGAAGCATCAAGGGAACTGAAATCAGCGTCGCAATGGCTCCAGCTACAATCACTGCATGATAGAGGCTTACGTCAGGAACTGACGTGAGCCCAGTGCCGCGTAAGGATTCCAGGTACGAGACCAGCCATTGGCGTGTGCCAATGCTCATAACGGGCCCAACAAGAAAAAGGGCAACGCCAAGCTTGCCCATCCCCGTCAGTCTTTGCCTCAGAACCATCTAACGCCCTCCGCCGCGAATTTCCCCTACAACATATCAGGACGTGATCTGGCATGGCAACTGACATTGAAAAGTTGGTCGTCCAACTGTCGGCCGATTTCAAATCATTTGAAAGGTCGCTGGCTAGGGCGAACAATATTACCAACGCGCAATTCAACGCCATTGAGCGACGCGCGCGTTCGTTAAATAGAAATCTTGACGGCATACTTGGAAATACGTTTCGCAATCTTGCTGGGCCAGCCGCTGGCATTGGCGCGGCATTGGGCACTCGCGAAATCATCGATTACGCGGACGCGTGGACTGAAGCTGGCAATAAGATCCGTGCTGCGGCTCAGATCGCGGGCGTACAGACCAGAAGCCTAAACCAACTGAAGGACGGTGCGAACGCGGCGAGAGCCGATCTGACAACCTACGTCGATCTTTATGCCAAACTGATCCGTTCAGCATCGGCAGTGGCTAAGTCCGAACAGGAAATCGCGACTGCAACAGATATTGTCACCAAAGCCTTCAAGGCTGGTGGCGCCAGCACGCAGGAACAAATCGCTGGCATCTTGCAGTTGTCTCAGGCGTTGGGCTCTGGCGTCTTGCAGGGCGATGAACTCCGCTCCATTCGCGAAAATGCCCCGATCATCGCTAAGGCAATTGCGGACGAGTTCAAGGTTTCGATCGCAGGGCTGAAGAAGCTTGGCGAGGAAGGTAAGCTCACGACCGACCGCGTTTTCAAGGCTATTCTGAACGCGCAGAAGCCGATTGAGGCTGCTTTCGCTGCAACAAATGCAACGATCAAAGATGCGTTCACCCGCATCAATAATGAGTTCACCGCCTATATTGGTAATGCCGATCAGTCTGCAGGCGCGAGCGCACGATTGGTCGAAGCCCTCCAATATTTGGCGGACAACTTCAAGCACGTGGCTGACGCTGCGGTAGTGTTCGCTACCGTCGCAATTGCCGCTCTGACTGGCCGCGCTCTCGGCGGCATGGTTATTGGAATAGGCAACGTAGTTTCAGCGCTCGGTGCGCTTTTGACTGCCTTCCGGGCTGGCATTCCGTTGGCGGCAAGTTTTAGCGCGGCCCTTGGACCTATTGGTCTGCTTGCAGGTGCAGCGGCTGCTTCTCTGTATTTGATGTCCGACCGGCAGACGGATGCTGAAAAGTCCGCTAAGGCACATCAAGCAGCTGTCAAGGAACTAAGTTTCCAGATCGAAACTCTGGACTATGCCAATAGTGAAGCGGTTGCCTCCACGCGCAGTAAAATTGCCGCCGATCTGGATGCTGCTAAGACTGCATTGGTGCGTGCGAAGGCTGAGCGCGAGCTGGCTGCTGCTATAATCAAGGAGGAGATTAATCCTTCAATGTCGTTGCTACCGACCCCGGAAGCAACGGACGTCCAGAACACTGTCGATAATAGCCCTGCCGTTAAAGACCGTCAGGCCCTTATTGATAAACTGGAAGAGCAGATCAAGGACTACGAGGGTAAGCAGCAGCTCTTCGAAGACTATGTGAGCGGTAAGAAAAAGCCAGTTCGCGACACAGAAGGTTTCGGCGGCGGCATCCCGGTAACTCCGGACGACAAGAAGAAGGGTCGAACGAAGAAAACTCCCGCCGAGCGTTTCGACAGCGACATTCAACGTATCGCCGACCGCACAGCCGCCCTTGTCGCAGAGACCGAAGCACAGCGACAGATCAACCCGCTGATTAACGACTATGGCTTTGCCATGGAAAAGGCGCGCACGGAGCAGGAACTGCTCAATGCCGCCCAGAAAGCGGGTGTTGCGCTCACTCCGGAATTGCGGGCGCAGATTGCCCAGACTGCAGACCAGTGGGCATTAGCCAGCGCAGAGGCTAACAAGCTTGCCGAGGCGCAGAACCGGATAAAGGAAAGTGCCGAGGATATGGCGGCTTTCCAAAAAGATCTAGTTGGTGGGATTGCTGATGACTTCCTAACCGGCGCAAAGTCCGCCGAGATTTTCGCAAATGCTCTTGGTCGCATTGCACAAAAGCTAATCGATATCGGCCTTGCGAACATCTTTGATACCGACAAAGGCGGCTTCAATATTTTCGGCGCACTGGGCAGCATCTTCCGTAAAAACGGTGGACCGGTAAAGCGTGCTGGCGGTGGCATTGTTCGTGGTCCTGGCGGGCCACGTGGCGACAAAATCCCGGCGATGCTGAGCGATGAGGAATTCGTCGTCAATGCGGCAGCTACAAAGCGCAATCGTGCACTGCTCGAGGCCATCAACAGCGGTCGTGTCATCGGGCTGAAGGATGGCGGCTCACCTTTGCGCGCTCCATCGATGCCGATTCTGCGCTCATCTGCTGCGACGCAGCAAGCGCAATCGGGCATCGCCGACGTTCGTGTCTTTGTGGATCGCGACGGCAACTGGCAGGCCGAAGTCGAACGCATCTCGCAGCGCAACGTAAAGCAAGGTCTGGCTTCCTACGATAAGTCGGGAGCCGTCCGGACCGCGCGTGATCTAAGGCAGGTGAACTCTAGAGGACTGGCAAAGTAATGGCTGAACTACTTCCGACTGGTCTTCGATATCAGCCGACTTTCCCGGTCCTGAATCGCCCGGTTTCCATGTCTCAGTACGGGGATCGGGCGATTTCAGCGATTGAGAACGGCGATCCGTTCTGGACGTGGACTGCGAAAATTACCGACTTGACGAATGCCAAGCGCAATTTGCTCGAGGCGTTCATTGATCGTTGTCGGGGTGGGCAGGTTACGGTGCATTACACACCGAAGCACGTTTGCATACCGCAAGCCTACTGGGGCGACGCGAACAACCCGGCCATTACCGGAACGGCTTCATTGGGCGCCATCAACAGCAACACGCTCACGCTTAACAGCGTGGCAGTCGGTCTTAAGCTGATGAACGGTGATTTGGTTGGCTTTACGATCGGCGACTACAACTTCATCGCCCGCATCGTTGCTGATGCCACAGCAGCCAGCACGAGCGTGCAGGTGAAGATCGAGCCGTTCTTACCGTCATACATCACTGTCGGCGCGACGGTGCGGTTCAAGAACCCAGTAATGAACATGCGGCTAATGCCGAAGACGTGGGAAATTGGCGATGGCAAGTTTCCCGATGCGTCGTTCCAGCTTATCGAGGTGCCGAAGTGAAGGAGAAGATGATGGAAAAGAAAGAAAAGGCGGGTAAGAGCCCGCCAAATGCAGCTAGCGCAGAACAGATTGTTTCTATCGTAGTCGATGCAGATAAAATCCGTTCAACTCAGATCGACTATGACCGATCCACTTTATAAAACGATTCAAGGAACTTCTGTCCTTTTTGTCCTTGCTCGCCTGCCTTTAGCAGTTCGTTCATAGCATTGGCGATTGTCTCCTTCGTCTGCTGCTCTGTAAGAACTCCCGAATTCTTCAGGGTTTCAATCAATTTTCCCAGCAGAACGAATGTTGCCATTGATGCGTCGGCTACGTCGTGAGCCATTTCAAGCCTCCCGTTGTTGACGAGAGCATCAAAGCCGAGTCGCAATCGTAAGTCGATACGCGCCTACCGCTGTCGCCGTGCCCGAATAGCACGAACCCATGTATTGTTGAACATGATGGCCCCGATGACCAACGCGATAGCGCCGAGGACTATCATGCCAATAGCTACGCCTTGGTCTCCGAACTGCTGATACAACCAGCCCGTTTTTTCTACTGCTTGTGCTGGATTTCCAAGGCGAAGAACGCCTTGAATCAAGGCGCCAAATCCGACAATCAACATGCAAACGCTTCTAATCATGCCGGCCAGATATCAGCTGGGAGCGGTTGAATCCAGCCTACTTGCCTATGGCTCGGCTTTTTCTGGTGTGGGTGGGTCAGACTTGAATATGAATGGCACCCGCACCTTACCCACTATCGAAGTCTTGTATGGCTGGCATTTTTGGACGGCCACTATCGCCGCCAACCCAACGATATAATTGGTAAATCCACCAGATTTCACCAACTCAACATCAGTTGCCTTGCCGTCTTTGTGAAGCCTGAACTCAATCACCGCGTTGCCGGTCTGGTTGAGAGGCATCCTAAAACACTTGCGAACTTGATTTGCCAAACGGAAGGCTTCTTCGCGGCTAGGCGGTTCCTTTGCCGTCGAAACACTGGGGGCGAGCGCAATGAGCAATGCGGCGCAGTATTGCAAAATCTTCATACGAAAGTCCCTCGGTGTAGCCAATCGGCGAGCGGACCTTAGCGACTTGACTTTAAAAAGGTAAGGCCATGGCTTTTCCAGCACGTCTACAGCAATTGCTCGACGAGGGCAGGGGCAAGATCGCCTCTGCCGTCAAGTTCGAGTTCGGCACCGGCATCTACGGTTTTTTTTCAGGTAAGGGTAGTGTTGACTATGGCGGCCTGACCTATCACGGCAACACTATCATCGACATTGATGAGCCGATGTACGCGCTCGGCACGGCAGCACAGCCTGTGACGATGCGACTGCCGGCCGCTGCCGACTTCGGCCTGACCCCAGACAAACTCGGCCTAATCGAGCAGGAAGATTACAAGAACCGTCCTGTGACGTTCTACGACTTCTATTTCGATCCGGACAACAACGCTTTCCTTCATGCTGAGCCGACTTGGTACGGCTATGTCGACACGATCGATCACCGGGAGGAAAGCGACGAAGTCTGGCTTGAAGGCCATATTGAGACCGGTGCCGTCGACAATTTCCGCGAGGGCTATCGCTACGCCTCACATGAGGATCAGCAGCTTGTTTCACCCGGCGACATGCTTTTCGAGTACGCAGCAAGGACCAAGAATGAATTCTTCAAAATCAAATTCGGCTAGGGTCCCCGGCTGGGATCGTGCGCTGGAAGACCTTGCGACATCTCACGTGTCAATCTTGCCGGAGTGGGGCATTTCAGACTGTCTGATGACGGCAGCCGACGCGATTGAAGCCGTTACCGGAGAAGACCCGATGGCCGAGTTCCGTGGCAAATACAAAACCGAGGCCGGCGCCGCTCGCAAGATGCGCGCCAATGGCTGCGAGAACGTCAAGGACGTGCTCGAAACTTACCTGCAGTTTGAGCCGGTTAATCGCCTCTCTGCTCGCCGTGGCGACGTCGGCGTTATGCTCATTAATGACGAATATGTCGCCGGATTCATTTGCGGCTCTGGCTTTGCGGTCAAGCAGCCGCACGGGCTCACGTTCTATCCGGTGACCGACATCGAGCAGGCCTACAAGGTCGGCCTGTAACCACTTCGACAATTTGCGCCCTTGAAGGTCCGCCAGCAGCGGGCCTTTTTTGTTGCGCCTGCATGAGGCCTTCGCATGCCATTTTTAGCGCCCATCTTCACTGCTATCGGCGGTATCGTATCGAGCGTGGCCGCATGGGCCGCAGCGAGTCCGATCCTTGCCGGCATCGCGCAGACAGCTTTCGGCATTGCGCTCAAATATGCCGTCAACGCGCTGTTCCCTCCAAAGACGCAAAGCCGCGCTTCGGAGCTGGAAACCCAGTACGGCGCCAATATTCCGCGTTCGGTCATTCTTGGTACCTGTGCGACCGAAGGCCATCACATCTATCGCAACAGCTATGGTAGCGGCGGGCGTTTGATACAGGATGTTTTCGTCCTGTCGAGCTTCCGCATCACTGCTGTGCCGCGTGTTCGCTACAATGGCGAATGGCGTTCGCTCGTGCAGCAAGATTCCGATGGCTACTGGTTGGTGCCGAATGAAGGCACGAGCGGCGACGATCACGACAATGTCCGGGTCAAATTCTATTACGGCACGATGGATCAGCAGGCAGAGCCGACGCTGATCAATAATGCCCGTCCAGCTGGTCGCTGGACAGCGAACCATCGCGGTGCAGGCGTTGCCTATGCCATCGTGTTTTCGGAACTGCGTAAGAACGGCGATGGCCTGACCTCGCCGGCAAAGCTGCTGTTCGAAGTCGTCGGCGCGCCGCTTTACGACTGGCGCAAAGACAGCACGATGGGCGGCGCGGGAACGCATCGCTGGAATGACCAGAGCACGTGGGAATATTCCGATAATCCCCCGGTGCAGATATACAATCTGGAGCGCGGTTTCTTCAACGGAACCCAGCGTATGGTCGGCAAGGCCGTTCGTGCAAGCCGCCTTCCATTGGCAGAATATACCCAGGCAGCGAACATCTGCGATGAAGTCATGTCGGATGGCTCGAAGCGTTATCGCGCTCATGCGATTGCCAAGGATGGCCCCGGCGCTAACCACGATGCGAACCTTTCACCGATCCTCGAAGCCATGTGCGGATCGTGGGTCGAGCGCGTCGACGGCGAGTTTCCGATTGCGGGCGCACCGCAGGCCATTGTTGCGACGATAACCGATGCCGACATCAAACGCGGTGCACCACTGCGTTTCAGCGCGAAACGCAAGCGAACGGAACTGATCAACACGGTTGCGGCCTCTTATGTCTCGCCGGATGACTTCTACGAGACGAAGGACGCGGCTACCCGCATTGATGCTGGCGCACTTGCTGAAGATCGTGAAACGCTTGCCAGCGCCATTCCTTATGCCGCCGTCACTGACGTCAGGCAGGTGGACCGGCTGGCAGACATCGCCATTCGTGGCGCTCGCTATCAGGCGTCGGCAGAGATTGTCGTTCATCCGAAATTCCTCGACACAATCAAGGAAGGCCGGTGGGCTCGCTGGAACAGCGCCAAATACGGCGACCGCACATATCAGGTACTGACCCGGCAGCTTGGCGGGATCAATACGGATGGCGCCCGCGATATCTCGATTGCGCTGCAGCAGATCAGCAATGGGGTGTTTGATCCGACAGCCTACGAAACCAATCCGCCGAATATCATCGTTGTACCGCCGCCACAGTATCTGGCAGAAGTGCAGAACTTCGACGTGATTCCGACCATCGTCAAAGCCGATGGAGCTGGAGAACTGCCGGGTGCGCGATTGCTGTGGGATACGATTGACGACATCTCTGTTGTCGGTGTCGATATCGAGTACTGGCCAGCCAACGATCCAAGCCAGGTATTCAAGCGCTTCGTGACGTGGGACGTGGTGAATGTTCTTCTGGTTGAAGGGCTGACATCGCTGACTGACTGGTTTGTTCGGACGCGCTTGCGTGTCGATAATGGGCGGGCTGTGGCGTGGGCTGCGGCAAAACCGTTTAGGACGCTGAATGCACAGGGCGACCAAAACCCGATCGACTACGAAGGTCTGTCGGATGACCTGAAAGGTTATCTGGGCTGGATCGGGCCGCAGGTGCGCGAACTGATCCGTCTCAGTCAGGAACTGGTGACGCAGATCGCTGACAATCATGCGAATAGCTATGAAGATCGGCAGATGCTTGTTCGTCGGCTTGAAAGCACGTTCGGCAGCGCTCAGGCTCAATGGGAAGAAGCTATCTTCGTTGCCACCGGGCCAAACAGCGCTATCGCTCAGCAGCTGACGACAATCAATGCCCAGCTGTTCGATGTGAACGGTGCCAGCATCATTGAGTTGCTACAGGTGCGGGTCGATGGCGTCGAGGAGGATGTGGAGGCGCAAGCCAATCTCATCACTCAGCTTTCCTCCAATATCGGCGAAGTGTCAGCCAATGCCACCTTCCGGATGGGCACTTACAATGCCCCATCGGGCTGGAATGCGCGTATCGGCATGGAGGTGCGTGGCGGCACGACTGACAGCTACAAGAGTGCTGGACTGTTCCTTGACGTGACCAGCACTCAGGCGCGTATTGCCCTTATTGCCGAACAGATCGTGTTCTCGAACGGAACGGAGTTCTTCAAACCTTTCGTCATCCAGAACAACGTGATGTACGGCGAAGGGTTCGTGATGGATTGGGCGAAGATCGTGAATGTCACGATCGGGTCCGCCCAAATTCAAGACGCGGCAATCACATCAGCCAAAATTGGCAACTTGCAGGTGAAAACCAGCAATCTTGATTTCGGTTCGGTGACTGAAGCCTCGTCGGCTCCGTTCAATCAGCAGGTTATCACCTCCAACCCTCCTGTCGCGGCACTCGTTGTCGCAAATCCGGTCGGCAACAAGATTATTGCCGGTGCTAACCTCTCCATGACGTTCGGCACCGGAGCCGGCGGCGGCACGATCACGCTCAAGCTGTCCATCATCAACAATACGACCGGCAAGGAAATCATTTCCAATACCGGAACAGTAAAAGATGGAACAGCGACGCTTACGCTTTCGGGCAGCAATGTTGATTTCAGCTCAGTCGCCGGAAACAACGTCTATGCCGTGAAGTTGGAAGTTCTGAACAGTAGCGGAACGACCTCCGTGAACAACGTCATTGGTACGGTCCAGGCCCTCGTCTGGAAGCGCTGATCTTCATCAAAATCTAAACGGAAAGAACCGCGTTCACAGCGCGGGGAGGTAAATTCATGGCGACTCTGTCGGACTATACCGATGGCACGATCACCGTCACCAATGGATCGGTCGACTTCACCGGCACGAATACTCTCTGGCGAAGTGCCGCATTTCGGGAGGGTGATACCGTCCTTTTGCAGGGTTTCACCGGAGTGATCGCCGGTACATCGGAGAATGATCCGCTGATCTTGTCCAATACGACAGGGCAATTTACCGAGCCATGGCCCGGTGCAAGCGGTACGTTCTCCTATCGGATGCGCTATCAGCCGGACAATGCCCGGTTTTCGGCTAAGAGCACGGCTCTGATCAATCTTCTCGCGAATGGTATTCTGCGCGGGATTGCCGATGTGGGAGTTGAAAACGGCAAGCTTCTGATCGGCAACGTTGCCGGTCTTTATGACCTGATTGATAAGTCAGAGCTTGGCGTACCGGACCCGAACGGAAATCTTGCCGAGCTGGCCGCGCTGACGCTCGCTGCGAATAAAGCGCTTGTAACAAACAGCAGCGGGGAAATTGCCCCTATAGACCTCGGCACACTAGGCCGTGCATTGCTCGCTCTCGCATCCGGCACGAGCGCGCAATACGTGCAGGGAGATGGCACACTGCAGGCCAAGACCGGACTGCCGGTAAGTTCAGCAACTCAGTCGGCATTGGATGCGAAGGCAAATACAGCTGGCCCGACCTTAACCGGTACGACAACCATCCTGGCGCTACGCGTTGGTCAGGGTTTAACGCCCGGCAAGATACAAATCTGCAATAACAATGGTGTTTATGTTGGGGAAATTGGCGCTGGGACGGGAACGGGAAGCCTAAACAAAGTCGGTTTCTATAACAGCGTAAACGCCGGTTGGTGGTTTAATGGCGATGTGCAGGTCACAGGGGCGTTGTCAAAAGGCTCCGGCACCTTTCTGATCGATCACCCGCTAGACCCGTTCAATAAGAACCTTCGTCATGGCTTCGTGGAAGCTCCACGCTATGACCTGATCTATCGCGGCGCTGTGCAGCTTGTGAATGGCCGCGCCATGGTCGATATCGATGCTTCCAGCAATATGACTTCGGGCACATTTGCCGCTCTCACCACGAACGCTGTTGTAACCAACCTGCAAAATCAGGACGGTTTTGCGCGGCTGAAGCCGGGGGCGATTAACGGCGGTTCGTTCGAAATCATCTGTGAGGATGAGAACTGTACCGATGTTGTGTCGTGGGTCGTGATTGCGGAGCGTAATGACCCGTTCGTCAAATCTGACCTTGATCAGAATACGGATGGCGATGGCCGGTTCATTCCGGAGTTCGACAAGGAGGATGCATAATGCCGAATACAAAAACAGTCGTGGATAATGCGCGGGTCGGCAAAAAGGGGTTCCCGATGCATTATGCAGCACTCAACCTTGAGCCGCCGATGAAAACGGTCCCGGTCGAGAATGGTGCGCCCCAAAGTGATCACCCCGGAATGACGCTGGCGGAATATGCCGCAGCCAAGCGATGGGAACGTGAAGTCAGCGGAACCGTCTGGAATGGTTGGCCAGTCCTGTCTGACCGTGAAAGCCAGAGCAAGATCATTGCCGAAGCTGTAGCCATCGAAAAAGGCGAACGTGCCGACGGCGATCCGTGGAAGTTTGCGGACGGCGAGTTTCGCCCACTTACCAATGAACAAATGGATGGTCTTGCCGCAGCCGTTCGCCTTCATGTGCGCAACAGCTACGGCATTGAGGCGCAAGTGCTGACCGCAATCGAGGCTGGAGCTATCACTACGGAAGCCCAGATAGACGCTGCTTTCGACTAATCGAATTCGCTACATCGACCCATACGGGTCCTAAGATTCAACCAATCTTCTTCTTGTATGGCACTTGCATTTCCATCCAAGACCGCGATGGTTGGTTGATTCCTCGTTCAAAACAAGCGAGCGTGCACATCATGCCATTCGCCTTTTTCGCCCACGTACGTACGATCCTCTTTTCGAACGGACGAGGTAAACAGATCCACGGCATCTTGGAAATTTAACCACACACCTTGGATATCATTTCCAAAAATACCTGTGTTAAGCCCGTTGAATTTCCAGTCAACGTGCCGCCCCTCTAAATCGTTATGTCGGGAATAACACCAATTCTTGTTGCGTTGCGGCAAAACGGCAAAGTTTTTGTAACCTGCTGCCCGTAAGTCGTGAAGAGTATTAACCCCGTACTCCTCGACACTAATAAAAATCGGTTTCATCAACTGGTTTCTAAGGTCCAGCAGTATCAATTTATCGGCGCCTTCGACGTCAATCTTCATATAGCGGGGAATGCCAAAACTGTTGATCAAATCCAGTATAGTAAAGCATTGGATGTCAATGACTTCGAAATTGGTGTTATTTCTGCAACCGTATACTGGATCAAAAGAGCTCCAATGGCTGTTGTCCATATTCTTGTAAAATGGTAGAATCTTTTTTTCATTCCAGAGGCCAATATTAAGTAACGTGTATTGGCCTGACGATATCTCTTCGGAAAACTTACTTGCTACGTCGTATGCGAGGTCAGGGTTGGCCTCGACTCCGATTACACGAAATCCTTTCTTCAAGTAAAAATGGCTATCTAATCCATCGTTCACACCAATATCGAAAATGAGATTCTGGTCTACCTGTTTAATCCAGGCGGTCACTTTCCAGTCTTCAAAGGCATTCTTATTATGGAGTGTGTGTTCAAGCGATGAAATTCTATCAGATAAACCTGAAAGATTCTCTATGGCGTCAGTGTGTTTTTGCTCGTTTTGAATGGTATGGCTTAAGATGCTCTGGGTAAAATCATGTGTGGTATAAATTGTTCTGGTGATGCCTCTTAGTTTAGAAATAATATTCCGCACGTTCACACTCCCTGAAAACGAAATCTCGTTGTTTCTTAGAATTACATGCGAGTCATTTCGCCCCAGAGCCAATAAGGATCCGCTGCGTTGACAAACTTTAAACGAATAAGACGAGTTCTTGTCAACTATGGCGGCCCGCCGCCCGCTGTTGCGGTTTTTTCTTTGCCAGGTAAAGAAAAGGCCCCACTAAGGTTTCACTGAACTGGGGCTGCGCTCTTCGGGCATAAGAAACCCCGGCAACGTGCGGTTACCGAGGCTACACCGACCAACCAGTCAGGTCAGAAGGTTGGACAGTGCGTTTCAATACTACGCGAAAACAAAATTAGAAAAACCCCGGAACGACCCGGGGTTGTTTTTCTCACTTGCCGCCTGGCTTCTGGTCGGCAGCTCGCCCACCGCACGAAGATCCATCACTGGCAGTCTGCCATGAATGATCACAGCTGCCAGCCATTGCACTAGAAGAAACTGCTGCAGCAAGCAGCAGGCCCAGAATAACCTGTTTCATGAGTATCCCCCAAAAGGCGCAGTAGTTGCGCACCTCATAGAAGCACATTTACTTGCACCGAAGAAGTCAAACTTTAGTTGATCTAATCTGGCTCGCTAGGGCCATCTTTCTTTCCAGGACATCTCCATGAACAAAACAACGTTCTTCGCGTATGCGAGGCGCGCGCCTTTTGGCGGGCGTTTGAGCCAGGCGCAGGTCGACGGCACGTCGGCAATTCTGGCTGAAGCTGAGCGCCGAGGCCTGCCTGACGGGCAGACCGCTTATGTGCTCGCAACGGCATTCCACGAGACTGGCGGCAAGATGCAGCCGATCGAAGAAAATCTGAACTACACCAGTGCGGCACGCATCAGACAGGTCTGGCCGTCGCGGTTTGCGTCTGTCGCCGCCGCCCAGCCTTATGTGCGCAATCCGCAGGCCTTGGCTAACAAGGTTTATGGTGGGCGCATGGGCAACGTTGGCGCTAATGATGGCTGGCGGTTCCGTGGGCGCGGACTGGTGCAGATCACCGGACGCGACAATTATAAAAAGTACGGCCTTGGCGATAACCCCGACGCCGCGTTGGAGGACGGCACGGCTGTCCGCATCCTGTTTGACGGAATGATCAACGGCAAGTTCACAGGCAAGAGGCTGGCTGATTACTTTGGCGCCGGTAACGCTAACCCAGAAGGCGCCCGCGCTATCGTCAACGGCAGTGACAAGGCCAGCCTCATCGCTGGCTATTACCGCAACTTCCTCGACAGTCTTGTGGCTGCCCGTGAGATGAAGCCTGCCGTCGCCGAAGACGCCAAGCCTGACGATGTGCCGCTGCTTCATGACAAAACCGTGCAGACGATCGTCGCGGGTACGGGCGGCACACTTGTTACCGGCCTTATCGGCGCGGTGTCGAACCCATGGGCGTTCGCAACTGTCGCGCTCCTGCTGGTCGCAGCAGGCGCGGGCTTCTGGCTCTGGAAAAGCGGTAGGCTCGAACTGAAGAGGGCGGCGGCGTGAGCCTAACAAGGATTGCCATTGAATATGACAGCGACGCGGGAACGGCCACGGTGAGGATCGATAACGGCTCGCAGCAATGGGACAACGCCAAACTCACAGTCTGCGATGCCGTCGAGACGCGCGACGGCTACTTGCTGCCGCTCACAGGGCAGCAGCGCACGCTTATTTTGACGGGAGTGCCAACATGACAAAAGACGAATTTGTGAACTTGATTGCAGACATCGTTGCCAAGGAATTGGAGCGGAACCAGGACATAATCATTCGAAAAATTATGCGATCAATTCAGGACTCAGGGCGCCGCGGACTCCGCCGATGACCTGGCTCCTATCCCTGCGCTCCAAGATCACAGGCAGGGCCGTGGCAATCGCTGCGGCCCTTGCGATTCTGGCGGGTGCTTACCTCAAAGGCAGGGCGGATAGCGCGACGAGCGCAACCGTCGACCGGCTGAAAGCCGCCAACAAAGCAAGGGAAATCGAAGATGAAACCAGCAAGCTTGGCGGCGGTGATGTTGATGCTGCTCTGTCTCGGTGGATGCGTGACAGCCGGTAGCTACTGCGATGTAGCGCGGCCAGTCCGACCGAGCGTCGAGGACAGCCTGACTGACGGCACGAAGCGCCAGATCCTCGCGGAGAATACAAAACTGGAAAAACTATGCGGGGTGAAGCCGTGAGGGCGCAATGGTGGCTGACGTGCCTGTGGCTGGGTGTGGCAGCAAGGGGGATTATCGGATGACCGGCGCTGAAATCATGGCCGTCGTCGGCTTTATCGTGATGCTAATGGGCTTTCTGTTCGGCCTCTGGAAATACGTCGAAAGCCAGATCGCGAAAGCCGAAACGCGCAATGCTGCGAAAGCGGACGCTGCAACGGCTCTTGCCAGCCTGACGCGGCAGGAGCTTTCCGACTACAAGCTGCGGGCGGCGGAGACGTTCGCCACGAAGGCAGGTATGCAGGAACAGACGTCCCAGATCATGCGGGCCATTGAAAGTGTGGCGCACCGTATCGACGGGCTAACCGAGCGGATTGATAACATCATGGCGACGAGGACGACGACGCGGGGAAGGGGTTAATGCACCCACGGGCGTGGGTTTTTAATTCGTCGCCGCTGCCCGCCCAGAATTGCTTGAAGGCTAGAACATTGAGGCAACAACGTTGCATAGTCCTTGAGTCCGGTGAACTCGTCTTTTCGTACAATCGACTTGCCCAGAATGTCGAGCCATTCTGGATTACTATTAAGCAGTTCAATACACCCATCGAGCGTTTCAGCAAAATAGTCGCTAATGCGGCCTTTAGTATTGTGTGAAATTCGAAATGTGCAGGCTAAGTCTAAATCGTTCGCGAAGTCGATTATAGCAAAACGTAAATCGTCGGCGTTATCTTCTTCGTTGGCCTTCAATATAGCACTGGAATGAGAATTTAATTTTTCAAGCAATGAAGTCGTCATTGTTGCATAATTCATCTCAGATGAAAGTGAGAATTGCCTCGCAGTGTATAGCAGTGCTGCAATACTTACAATCAGTGATAGTACAGCAATTAATGGGGAGAGGTAATCAACTTCTCCCCAGTTTATTGTAACGTTTATCATTTCCCATTAGGCTTTGGCGCTGCAGTAGTTGCCGCTGGGGTTGACGACGATGCTGCTTGCATGCGAGATAAATTAGCACCCTTTTCGACCCACTGCCCCTGAGAGGCCGTCTGCAGCTTACTTAGGTTCGCACCATCGAAAACACTTACTCTTTCGACTTTCTTCTCTACCATTATTTCCCCTTTTTCCCTTTGCGCTCGTCTTGGCCGAGTGCGGAAGCGTAAACTGATTTCTGTTCTGCTTTAGTCAATTTGCCACCCGCAAGCCCTTTTGCGGCAAGGGATGACACCTTATCACTCGTGGTTTTTTTGGCCATTCCGTTTCACCTGTGTTGGCTGCCCGATCTGTAACCGTAGGTAGCGATAGCTCGCCACTCAATCAATCTGCTAGAATCACTCGCCATAGTCAATATGTAGTTTTATCGATTGTAGATGACACTAGATTTTGTGTTTTGATTGTGAATAACGGGGATAGTCTTTCCTTAAGACTCTCTGCCATTAACACCACATTTATTGAGACATTCCATACTTCCTTTTGCGCCGCTCACCACGGCTACCAACCAAACACGAGGAGACTGTATGTCCCATGACAGACAGGGCGCTATCTCTTCCGACGGCGGCAGCACGAGCTATTACGAACTACCGCCACAAGCGACCGAACTGAACGATCTCATCGAGCACAAAGGCATGTCCTTCGCGCTCGGCAACATCTTTAAGGCTTGCTATCGGTTCGGGGAAAAAGACGCGGCCAGTCGGATGTATGATCTGAACAAAATCATATATTTCGCGGAGAGGCTTAAGAAAGTGGAGGAGAGGCGGGCGGCCTAAAAAAGAACCCCGCAGCGGAATCGCGCGGGGTGGAAGTCATGTCTCATCGGCATTTGAAATTTTAATCAGACGAGAGGAAAAGTAAAGTCCCGACTTCACGCATTGGTTTAAACAGCGAGCGCTCAGAAGAATGGGGCTCGTTGCACGGCGATTGTAAGGAGTATGGCTGCTGGTAAGGCAACCGACATACCAGCCAGCGCGGTCGATGATGCTGTTCGCAGCGATTTGCTTAAATTTGCGGATGTCATTTTTTACCCTCCTTTGAGGAGATAAAAACACATCGTACCAGGTTCAGTAAACCCGTTTCTAGCAGGGATGAAACTGCAAAAAAAGCCCCGCAGCGTGATCGCGCGGGGCTAGATGGAAGGTGTCATATGCCTGCGGTCAAAATTTTATTCAGACGAGACAAAAAGTAAAGCCCCGACGCTTTCGGCAGGCGTCGGGGCCGCGCTTGGCAAATGAGGTGCATGTCCTTGCCAGCGCTATCGTTCGAGTGCCCTACATCCCGAACGATCTCAATTCCATTGGTTAGGCCGTATAGTCAGCCCCGCTGCTTCGGCGGCTTTGACGAACGACTCTCTGGCTGTATTTGGCAAGCCCTCCATATCGGCCAGGCAAGCCTGCAAGGCTGCTTCGTATTCCGGGCCGTGGGCGTCTTGGGGCCAATCGTTTAGCAAGCATTTCGCTGCCGTCTGCGTATCAGGCACGACACGGTATTTCCCAACACCGTACAGCTCAACGTCAACTGGTTGCTCCCAAGACATGCAAGCCTCCCGAAGAAAAATGCCCTGCCTTAGGGACAAGCCAGGCAGGGCTGCGTCCGCGACGTTTCTAGTGGTGACAGAATTGCGCTGACGCGAGGTGGTATCGATGCATTGCGTGAAACGCCGTCGAAGCAGATTTGTTCCCGCTGTAATCTAGTCTTTGTTGGCTGCCTCCATGTTGGAGTTGGCAGCCGGGAAACTGTCGTTCGGATGGCGGAACTGATATTTTTGATGAGCCAACCGGGCAGCCAGTTCGGTGATGTAGCTGAGGTCGCGAAGCCCGCTCTCATAGAGCATAAGGATTGTGCTAGACAGATCGACGGCAGCATAGTCAAGGTCATCCTCTTCAAGCGTGGCTGCTGCATTCGAATAGCAGCGTCTCATGAAATTCACTTCTTCGAGCGTGTATATACGGCTCGCTTCATTGAAAAACGGCATAGTCAGCCTCCCTCCAGTTGTGAACCAAAGTAAAAGCCGTTACGGCGTTAAATCGTGTGATGGTGGTTAATGCATAAAAGCAGAGAAGGTTTCTGAAAAAATTCCAGCATGCATGAGCACGACTTATTCGACCGGATCGATCGACGTTTCTGTGTCATCGCCCAAGTAGCGACTGCTATTCACGTTGGTTGAAACCCGCCAAGCCTGCAGCTTGTTTTCGTTGGCCGGAACCAAAAGATCCTGACGCGGCTCTGCTAGCCAACGCAGCCAGTTTTCTTCGTCAAGAATGACCGGCATACGGTCATGGATTTCACCCATGAACGTGTTTGCCGAGGTCACGATTATCGTGCAGCTCTGGATATTCTCACCTGTCTTGTCGTCGTGCCAGGTGTCGTAGAGGCCAGCGAAGGTGAGGGGGCGTTTGTCCTTTGCGGAAATGAACCACGGCTTTTTCTGGCCGTCTTCCTCGGTCCATTCAAAGAAACCGCTTGCGGGTATCAGGCAGCGCGTCCGCTTGAATGCATTCCGGAACATCGGTTTTGTGGCGACGGTTTCGGCGCGGGCATTGAATGTGGCCGGAACGCTCTTCAAATCTTTCTTCCACCAATTCGGTACGAGCCACCATCGCATTTCAGAATAGCTGAGATTGTCTCCGTTCTGTGTGACAACGCCAACCTGTTGCGTCGGGCAGATGTTATATCGTGGCTGGAGGTTACGGGGCGTTGCCGGAACAAGATTGTACATCGCGTGGATCTCAGCCCACGTATAGTTCTGGGTAAATCGTCCGCACATGCACGCCTCCTCGTTACGAAGAGAATAGCGCGGTTATTTCCGCCGTCCAGTGAGCGCGTCTTCGCCCTCCTGCTTGTGTGCGCGACAGAACCAGAGTTGGCCATACGTCGTCTTGTAACCGAACGAACCCCATTCCTTGCAGCCTGTTGCGTCGCAAAGATGCACGAACAAGCTGCCAGCCTTGGCAACGTGTGCGTTGTCGTTCTTGTATCCGCTCATTTGTACCAGCACTTCCCATCATTCCACATATATGGTCGCCGAAATTCCAACCGTTTCGTATCCCGCAATTCTTCAAACATCCGCTTCACGAGGCTTACGGCCTCTCCCTTGTCGTCACATATACCATAAGGCAAGTCCTGAAATGGGCTTCGTGTGCAAACCAAGGCCCACTCCCAAGTGCCTGCGCTCGGGCCAAAGTCGCGTCTCAGGATGCGGCAGAACTCACCCCATTCGGTATAGGCGATGAAATCACCGGGGTGCGTCTCCCCGCCGATGAGCGTTCTACGCCATTTAAGTTGCATCATTTCTCAGGCAGTCCGTAGCTGATGAAGTTGCCAGCCTTGTTCCCGCACTTGCTGCAAACCAGTCGAGGCTCGATCTCTTCGAGCGTTACCCACTCCCCGAAACGGGCTGCCATAAGCGGGGCTGTCTTTTCCAGATAATGCCGACAACGCGCACAGCTAAAGCGCACCACATTACGCGGGCGCAGTTCACGCAGTACCGTTCGCATTTCACTTCACGAACACCGTCGGCTTCCAGCCACGTGCAAAGCCCATCGACATAGCCAGACTGGCGTACTCGATTTCCTTCACGAGAAAGTCTCTGTCTTTCAGAAGCGCCTCTATTGCAGCCCGCGCATCGCCCTTGTGGTAGGCGAGAACCAGTTCAATTTCGTCTTCGTATTCATTTTCCTGCGCAACCGCGTTCATTGTTCTGCTCCAGTGAAGCAGACACACACGCCACCTAGCGTGTCTGGATTTCATCAGCGCCGCTCGCTGATGTTCCTAAAATGTTCTCATTTGAAATGAGAGTCAATCGCGATCTTGAAGCTGTGGAAAGCCGGTGGATTGTCTGTGGATTTCCTGTGCACTCTGAAAGCGGAAAACGACGACGTTTGTGAGGTGGACGCGGGCAGGGAAAGGGCTAAGAAAGCGGGGCTTCGGCTCCGCTTTTTTACTGCTGCGACCAATCGGGAGTGATGCCGTTCTTCCCCATGATGCCGTAAGTTCCCCCTGTATTAATGAACCAAACGCTGAAAATTGCGCAAAGGAATAAGAATACGGATGCTGAGACGGTGATACGCGTTTTCCTAGGGCTCCGTCTCAATAAGAGATAGATGCCTACGCCAACGGCAGCGGATGAAACATAGGCGACGATCATATACAACCCTATCGGGAAAAATGCGGAAGCCGAGTAATGCGACGCGAAATTCTTACTCGGCGATTGGTGCTGGGAGGGCGGAAGAAACCCGTCTGCATCTTTCGAAGCCCCAGCTAGTCCACTTGCCAAGTCTTTCCTTCCGGCTTGGCTAAGCGCTTGTCCAAGATACTGACATTAAGGTTCGACATCAACAGCCGTCGCCTTCGGGTGGCGGCTTTCTATTCTGTCGCTAATTCACTTGGATCAATTATGCGGGAGCCTTCGAGCGGGCGATCTCCGATCTGTGCCACGAGAAATGTAGTAGCTACGGACAGCACTACGAACGTGAGAACCGATACAGAAATGCGCGATACTGGTTTCAGTCGCCCGCTAATCACATAAACAATTGCGCCGACTACACCGGCCAAAACATATCCAAAAATCATCAATCAACTCCAATCCGGCCGAGGTTAGCATCTTTCAGGCGGATTGGTTACGTTTTCAGCCCCGCCATCGAGCGGGGTTTTTCATATCGAGGAGATGCCAAGGCCATCAATTAGCTCTGGTCGCCCCAGCGTGTTCAACGCTTCCTCAACCGCTCGGCGTTCGTCTATCGGTCCCTGCTGGATCTCCGCAGCAATGGCTTCCAAGGCTTTCATGTCAGCGTCAGCATCGCTGACTTGGTCTTCGATGTGGCAAATAGCGATAGCCAAAGCGGTGGCGAGATGCTGCATTTCACTGACTTCGCTCGACCGCGAAGCTTGGGGCATCTTCGCCTTTCCCTTCCTGCAGAAAGTCCATCAGTTCGCCCATTAGAACCTCGGCGACCGGCTTTATCATACCAAGCTCAATGACACCCTTATCGGTCTTTATACTGAGAATTCCGAGCAATGGGTCTTGATTTAGAACCTTGTATTTAGCGCCCAGCAGTTTGTCGAATTCATATGGCCCAAACTTAGACATTTAATTTCCCTTCGAATGGCATTTCCCTGCACATCATAACAGGAAGGCGGGACGTCCTTCCTCTCTTTTTTACCCAGCGGCACAACCCGCTGTCACAATTAAAATACAACCAGAAGTAAAGCGTAAGTGAAGTGCGTAGAGTTGGTTTTAGATGCTTCAACTCTACGCAAATGCACGCTGCCTTATCGGTATGCAGCCACCCTACACGGCGATCAATGCCATCGCTCTTTGATAGCTGCAATTCGAGTGAAGATACCATCGGCGCCGTCCCTGAATGGATCGAGGTCTGCGAGGTGCTGTCTTGCCCAATGAAGCCATTCTGAGGCTGGCCGATCGTCTATTTCAATCGACGGGTCGTCCATGCGTCGTTCAATCTCGGCAATAAAGTCAGTCAGAAGATCGTATTGTCGCCAGCCTTTGGCATTCTTTATGAATGTCTGCCAACGCTTGTCATCGATTTCTTTTAGTCTCTGCTGCTCGTATTTCTCATGGCGCTCTCGTTCCCACCGTTCTTCGTCAGCCTTGCATTTTAGTCGCCATTGGCGGGCGGCCTCAACAAGAGGCGGAATATTGGCAACGACATCAGAAATAACTTCACAGAATGTTATGCGATTATCCTCGACCCATTCGGGCTGTTTTCCTGATTTCCACGTTAGCAACTTTACACGTAGAAAATCTGTTGGCTGCAGACCTGGGCGGACATTGTTTCTGATAGCGGTCCAACTTTGATCCTTGAAACCTGGAGATTTCTTCATCTTTTCGACAATGCGAAATTCGAGTTCGATATCATCCAGCCGAGCGTTAATATCACCTTGCAACCATGCCGCAGTCAGCACGCAGCCAGACTTCTCGATTGCGTGACAAAAGGTGCTCATCGCCCTTATGCGCCTTATGTCCATTGCGGTGAAATCAGGATGTGGATTGGGATGCGCAGTCCGCCCCTGTTGAATGTATAGCCATATTTCGCGCAGTCTCTCCGATTGTAAATTGACGTAGTCGTTAAAATTCTCCCTGACTAAAGGATGCAACTTTTTAAGGTCATCCAGACCAGAATCATCCCGGTCTAATGCTACAATCATGGGCTTGATTGGCTTCGATTTGGCTGTTGGATTTTTGCCAGTTAAGCTTTCAGTAGGTCGCGGCAGGGCTATTTTCTTGGCTTTGCAAAACCGGATCAATCGAGGAAGCGTTAATCCAAGCTCTCGAGCAACATCCTCCAAGGGATGATCGGTGACGAGACGCTGCACTTCGTCGGTTGAAACAGAGTACAGCTTGATCGGGTTCTTTTTCATTGCCGCCTCGCTGCTAAGCTGTCTGTAACGGCCTCACAAAGGTTGCGGCACGCTCACCACTCGGACATCAGGAGGGCTAGTTGGTTTCGCAACCTCTGCTGCCTCTCCATTCTCAATGTCAATTACCGCATCATACGGAATACGATATAAGCGCCCCACACGGAAGCATCTCAGCTTTTTACGATTAATGAGATCCCGTATGTGTTGAGCGCTGCATTGCCAGCGTGCGGCCAAAGTTTCGGGCGTAAAGGGGATGTTATCTGTGGCCACAGTGGCTAACTCCGATCCAAGCCGACGCATGATAGCATCATTCTGACCGATCTTCGCCGCTTTCTAACAAGGAAACAATAGTGCCGATCGGTTGCCGTGCCCAATGTGCACACGCCCGCTGGAGCAATTTATTCGAATGTGGTGGAGATAAGGAATTTCAAACTCTTCAATCGGTCGTGCGATTGCTTCGATTTCATCGAACCGTCGTTTTACGTTCCGAAATACCGCATCAATTTTGGAAGGGCTGCGGGCAGCAATAGCCACGTCGGACAGCCTCACTAGGTCAGGATCGCATGTTGCAAGGTGATTGAGAGCAATACGGAGGTTTTCTTCTTCTCGCCCACTGCATGCTTCAATTGCCTCTACAAGAGGCAAGAGCAGTGAAACCTCAATCATGAGGGATCGTCGCGGACGCCAGCCACGGATACTCCACGCGAAGCTCACGAATAGCTGTTTCTAAGCTATCGAATATAGAGCCGCTGTCAGTGAAGGCAGCCCAGTATTCAGCGTGATAGTCGTACTCCGGTACATCATCAATCCAGAATTTTTCCGCGGTGTAGCTGATTGCGCCATCAGACCGCTGGAAAAACACTATTCTTGTTTGTTCGTCTGGACTTAATGCTTGATAGAGGACTGTACGCGTCATGGTTGGCGGTTGCGCAGGCGAACGCCGTAGCCGTTGCCATTCTGGTCAATGAAGATGACACCAGCGGCCTCAAGAGCATTGCGAATCGCGTCCACTGTGCGAGGTTGGGCAGCAAGTTCGCCGCGCTGCGTTTCAAGACGCTTGATCGACGGTAACGACACTCCGCATGCGTCAGCAAGTTCCTTTTGTTCCCACCGCAATAACGCTCTCGCCGCTCGCACTTGTTCACTAGTTAACATTTTTAATACCTCAGGTATTGACGATGCCTCAGGAATCGAATAATACCTAGGGTATCAAATTGGCGCAACGCAAACCGCCGATCATAGTTACCAGATCGTTACCTAGGAGACCACAATGCCACGCACACCAGCGCAGGCAGCCGCTAGAGGCTTGCCTAAAGACCCTTTAGAGGCCGCCAGAGAAGTTTTCTTCGCGCTGGACGACGCTCTCGGACGGATGGAGAGCGCCATTAGGGTAATGGACATGCTGACCGATAGTACGCCGCAAAATCATGGCGTGGCGGCTTTATTCGACAAGCACCGTGAAATCGATGCCATGGTTAGGCAAGCTTGGCCAATCGTCGTGGGCCGTCCGGGTTGTGTGGTGACAGCATGAGCAAAATCCGCGCACTTTACGTTTTGGCATGTGCTTGCAGCGACGAGGCGAAAAGCCAGTCTGATAAGGTAAATGACGAAATCTGGACGGCTGTTTGGCACCTTAAAGAAGCCATCCTCAATCTCCGCGCGCAGTCACGGGCAGACTTGGACGTCAAAATCGCCATTTGGACTGAGCTGGTCGAGGACCCAATGCGCATCCTCGATTCTCATCAGGAGCATTGGCGCGCGATGATGGCTGACTTTTCACTATTCATGCACGCCGCCGAACACCCTGAGCGATATCCAGAATTAAGGGTGGCGTCATGATCGAAGCAGAGCTTAACGCACGAGTTGAAGATGCAAGGTCCGAGCTCTTCATCCTGACGCTCCTTGTCCGAGATGGCATTGAAAATGGCTTCAATAACAATGCTCTTGAGCTGCAAAGCTCGCGCGCTGAAGACGCGCTCGAAGCAGTTAAGGAGATATCGGAATGATCGACCTAGCCTCTTTCGTATTTGGCGTCGTCAGCGGTGTCATAGGCTCTTGGGCTGTCATAGCCGTTATCGTCTACACCGACCCGCACAGGCGGTGACAAGTTTGCCCGCGTATCGGTCCCGCCTTCTAAGCGGGTAGCCGTAATGGATGATGCAGGTTCGATTCCTGCGGCGGGCTCCAATATCCCGGTCACCAGCCGGGAAGGTAATGTGAACTTTTTGCACATTACTGCCACAACACGAGGAGACCCATCCGGCCTCACCAGCCGGGTCAGCAGTATGCATTTTATGCATACTGCTTCCAAAACACGAGGAGACAGACCCCTGCCAAAATTGGGCAGGGGTAGCCCGACCGGCCATGGCGCTGGCGTAAACCATCCGGCGGTCATCGGTCGGGCGAGAATCTAAATGGATCATGCGCCATCCATGTTCCACCGAATCCCCGCCAATGCTGGGAAAACTGCGGAAAACCCCGTAAACGTGGGAAAACGCATGGCGCATGACTTTCTAAGCCTGTGCGTCAGCGCATTGCGCTAGTTCTTTGAATTTGTTGGATGATTTTGGTGCCCCCAGAGAGACTCGAACTCCCGACCCCCTGATTACAAATCAGGTGCTCTACCAACTGAGCTATAAGGGCACTTGCGCCCGATTAGCACAAATGCAGCGCGTGTAAAACGAAAATTCATCGCTAGCAGGTCATGGCAACCGGGTTTTTCATGTGATAGCCAATAGCGGGTTGGGGAAAAAGTGGCAGCCTTGTCAGAGTTGGCCAGATTCGGGACTGTAAATATGGAAGATAAATCGCTCGCGCTGCATTTTCTGTCGTCGGGAACCGAAGAATCACTTGTCGCACAAAAAGAACTCGTTGCCCGCTACGGTCACGTGGCTGCTGAAGATGCCGATATCATCGTTGCGCTTGGCGGCGATGGAACCATGCTTCAGGCGCTTCGCGATTTCATGAACAGCGGCACGCCGATCTATGGCATGAATCGCGGCTCTGTTGGCTTCCTGATGAACGAATTCAGCGTGGATGACCTGCCGGAGCGCATTCTGGCCGCGCAGATGGAAACCATTCGCCCGCTTGTCATGGTCGCCGAAACAGAATCCGACCAATCATTCGAGGCTTTGGCGATCAACGAAGTTTCCCTTTTCCGTCAGTCCTATCAGGCTGCGAAGATTCGGATAACGATTGACGGCAAGGTGCGTCTGGACGAACTCGTCTGCGATGGTGTGATGGTCGCGACGCCTGCAGGTTCCACCGCCTACAATCTTTCAGCACAAGGTCCCATTCTGCCACTTGAAGCGCCACTTCTGGCGCTGACTCCGGTGAGTCCCTTCCGTCCGCGCCGTTGGGGTGGGGCGCTATTGCCGAAGCACGTAACCGTTCGCATGGATTTGTTGGAAACCGAAAAACGCCCGGTCAATGCGGTCGCGGACAATAATGAGGTCAAATCGGTCAGGGCTGTTACCGTGCGGGAAGCACCGAACAGCCAGGTGGCCATCCTCTTTGATCGAAATCATTCCTGGGACGAGCGCATCCTGACAGAACAGTTCAGGCATTAGTTTCAGCGTATAAGTGGCGCGCAAATTCAGCTGTGCAAATGCTCTTTAGCTTTTGATAATTTGAGTAAATTTGTTCAAGTTCCGCTTTGATTTCGATTGTTGCAGCACAATTAAAGCAATTTGATATCTTTCGATGGTATTTTAGTTGACTTTTGCAAGCTGTGGACGTAGGCGATGCTGCAAGAAAACGCATATTGCGTTGCAGACGCCTTATTCTGCCTTGGTTCCTGCGCCCGATGACGCGGCTGCAATGACAGGATGGGTGGAAATCATTTCCAAACCAAGAGAGCTGCGCCTCCATTGACGACATTTGCCGAACTCGGTCTTTCCCCGAAAGTGCTCGCTGCTGTAGAAGCGGCGGGATATTCTGCGCCTACACCCATTCAGGCAGGAGCCATTCCTCCAGCCCTTGAACGCAAGGACGTTCTCGGGATCGCGCAGACGGGAACCGGAAAGACGGCTTCTTTTGTTCTGCCGATGCTTACGCTTCTGGAAAAGGGCAGGGCACGGGCTCGTATGCCGCGTACGCTCATTCTGGAACCGACCCGTGAACTCGCAGCTCAGGTTGAGGAAAACTTCACCAAATATGGTGTCAATCATCGGTTGAACGTTGCTCTTCTAATCGGCGGTGTTTCGTTCGATGAACAGGAGCGCAAGCTGGAGCGCGGTGCCGATGTTCTCATCGCAACCCCCGGTCGCCTGCTCGATCATTTCGAGCGCGGCAAGCTACTCCTAACCGGTGTTGAAATTCTCGTCATCGATGAAGCCGACCGCATGCTCGACATGGGCTTCATCCCGGACATCGAGCGTATCTGCAAGCTCATCCCGTTTACGCGTCAGACGCTGTTCTTCTCGGCCACCATGCCGCCGGAAATCACCAAGCTGACCGAACAATTCCTGCATTCGCCAACGCGCATTGAAGTTGCAAAGGCCTCGTCTACGGCCAAGACTGTGGCCCAGCGTCTGGTGAAATCCAGCAAGAAGGATTGGGACAAGCGCGCGGTTCTGCGTGATCTCATCCGCGCTGAAGGTGATACGCTCAAGAATGCAATCATCTTCTGCAACCGCAAGAAGGACGTGTCTGAGCTTTTCCGCTCCTTGACGCGGCATGAGTTCAATGCGGGTGCCTTGCATGGTGACATGGATCAGCGTGCACGCATGACCATGCTGGCGAATTTCAAGGAAGGCAAACTGCAACTGCTGGTCGCTTCCGATGTGGCAGCGCGCGGCCTCGATATTCCTGATGTGAGCCACGTTTTCAATTTTGATGTTCCTATCCATTCAGAAGATTATGTTCACCGCATCGGCCGTACCGGTCGTGCGGGACGTTCCGGTAAGGCATTCACCATCGTAACGCCTTCGGACACGAAATATCTGGCCGCTATCGAGAATATGATCGGCGAAAATATCGAATGGCTCGATGGCGATCTGTCGACACTGCCGGCTTCTGATGAGGCAGACGATCAGCGCAAGGGCAGGAACGCGCGCGGCAAGGGCAAGGATGCCAAGGGTAAGGAAAAGCCGAAAGACAAGGTAAAGGCAAAGCCTGCCGAAACTCTTGATCCTGCCGAACAGCCGCAGCCTGTGATCGAAGCCACCGAACGCCGCGATGCGATCCGCGCTTCCAATGACGAGCGCCGCGGCAAGCCGCAGCACGAACAGAAGCGCCGTCGCGATCGTGACGATGACGGCCCGGCGCCTGTTGGTTTCGGCAACGACATTCCGGCCTTCATGCTGATTCCGACCGGGATCTGACAGAAGCGGTAGGGCAATGACCAATCGGCTACGAAGCTAACGCTTCGTAGCCGATTTCTTTTTGGGCTTGGTTTTTTCGCTTCGTAGCGCCGCATCATATGCAAGGCGCGCCCAGTGCGTCATAATTTCGGGATCGTCGAAAGCCTCGCTTGGAACGCTCCAGTATGGCATTGCGATGGGATCGCCGCCCTTGCGACCTTCATAGGTCCACTGGGTTGCGCCTGCGTCGATAAAATCCGGGATAGTTATTTCGTCAGCCTTGAAGAGCAACTCGTCGCGAACGACGAGCGCAAAGATCAGGCCCTGATGATAAATGCCCTTGCCCCCAAACATGCGGCGGATACTGATGGGGCCGAAGTTCTGCAACAAATCGCGAAGAGCTTCGTCATCCATTAGCTGGCGGACCTTGTCTTGAGTTAGGCTGCGCCCTGCATCTGGCGAAGGCTCTCTGGGGAGGCAGCCTTGATTTCGACGGATTCGCCACAGCCGCAAGCCGATGTCTGGTTCGGGTTGTTGAAGACAAAACCCGTCCGCAGCGTCGTTACTTCAAAATCCATCTGGGTGCCGAGCAGGAAAAGAACGGCTTCAGGCGCGATGAAGACTTTCGCGCCATCCTTCTCGATCACATCGTCGCCTGCCTTGGCTTCGGTAACGAGATCGATGGTGTATTCCATTCCGGCGCAGCCACCTTTTTTCACACCCACCCGGATACCAAGAGCGCCGTCCCGCGATGCGATGATCTCGCGAACGCGATCAGCTGCCTTGTCAGTTAGCGTCATGACTGCGAAACGGCCCATTTTCTCTCTTCCGGTATCGTGCTGGCATATGGACGAAGAATCGTCCAATCGTGTCGCAACAGGCTGAGTTTCCTCTGCGCCTGCCACGTTTTCACTATAGTTAGTGTTGTAACATCATTACTGCAATACACCAAATCGGGAGCGCCCCCGACGCGCTCCGCAAAAACTTTGCTGGGAAGAGGAGAAGCGAATGTCGAATGACCGGATGAAACCTCTGATGCTGGCTGCTGTGATCGGCTTTCTGGGCACGGGGTTGGCTGGCTTTTCGGACGGAAGCGCTCTGGCGCAAAATCGGCCGAAGGCCGCGCCCGAAGAAACGCCGAGAAACGTTCAGGAAAAGCATGACAACGCTTCCAAGCCTGTGGAGGAAACCGAGCCTTCCGAGCAGACGCAGGATGCTGCCGGAGGCGTGACAGTTCCGGATTATCGCGACGATCGCTCGACGCCACAGGCTCTGATTGAGTCCTATTACAATGCGATCAACCGCAAGGAATATACCCGAGCCTACGGTTATTATTCCGAGGAAGGGCGTGAGCCGGACTTCAAGACCTTTGTTAAAGGCTATGAGAATACCAAGAGCGTGCAGGTCGCGCTGCGCAAGACTGATCCCGATCCAGGCGCCGGACAGATCTACTGGAGCCAGCCACTGGCCATCGAAGCCGAAACGGCGGATGGCAAGAAGGAAGTCTTTACAGGCTGCTACACGATTCACCTCACAAATCCGAGCATGCAGGAAGAGCCGCCATTCAAGCCGATGCAGATCATGACAGGGTCTTTGACCAAGTCACCTCTGGAATTGGAAAAGAGCGTGCCAGAGACCTGCGAAGCGCCATAAGAAGAAAGGTAGAAAAGCCCTTGACCTTACCATGATGGGAAGCCTCATCTTATGTTCAGTCTGAAAGGAGTGACTGAGTTGATGAAGTTTTCCATTCCCAAGATGAAGTGCGGCGGTTGTGCCGATAACATTACCGTCGCACTGCGCAAGCTCGATACAACTGCGCCAATCGAAATCGATCTCGACAACAAAGAGGTTGAATTCGACAGCACGGTTTCACAGGATGCTGTGCTTTCTGCACTGGCGGCAGCCGGTTATCCGGCATCGAACGCTCAATAATGTGATTTCAGAGGTGCTTGTTTCAAAGCGCTGCGAGCGATAGAGCCCGTCCCGAAAAGTGTGAAACGGTTTCGGGCAGGCTATGTGTTAAAACAGACGCAGAGATGCCGGGAAGCGGAAAGTTTTCCGGCATTCTCATATCCAGATGCCGACGACTGTAGTGGGTATCAGTGAGCATAAATGCCGCAAATGCTGTGTTTCATTGACTGGACCCGCGATTTTTGCCACATCAACGGCAAATCTCGTTTATGGTGCTCTTTGTGCGTCCAAAAGGATGCACGGGGCTCCAATGGCATGAAACATCGCATTCCGCGACAAGGAAGGGTTTAGGGCTATGGCAGCCGATTTCCAGGATCTTCGCACAAAGATGGTCGACAACCAGATCCGTACGACGGACGTAACCGATCTGGCGGTTATCGATGCTTTCCTGACCGTCCCGCGCGAGGCTTTCGTTCCCGCAGCCCGTCAGGTTCTCGCCTATATCGATGAAGACCAGCTTCTTGAAAGCGAAGGCAAGCAGCCGCGCTATCTCATGGAACCTTCGCCTTTCGCCAAGCTCGTGCAACTCGCACGCATCAAGAACACCGACGTGGTTCTCGATGTCGGCTGCGGCACCGGATATTCGGCAGCCATCCTTTCCCAGCTCGCTGGTTCGGTGATCGGTCTGGAAAGTGATTCCTTATTGTTGGCTGCTGCGACTGCCCGTCTTGCTGAATTCGGCTATGACAATGTTGTGATCGTTTCAGGCGAACTGCAGACAGGTTATCCGTCAGAAGCCCCTTACGATGTGATCGTTATTGAAGGCGCAGTCGATTTCGTTCCGGACGCACTTCTCAGCCAGTTGAAGGACGGCGGACGCCTCGTTGCCGTTGAAGGCAGGGGGAATGCCGGAGTTGCGCGGATTTACGTTAAAGAAAATGGTGTTGCATCGGGACGTGGTGTGTTCAACACTGCGGTTCGTCTGCTGCCGGGATTCGAGCGCGTTGCGCAGTTCGAATTTTAATTTTAGTGGATGATACAATTCTGCAACGCTGCGGAATTTGTTTGTGCAAGCTCTGGCGGGGGCAATGGAAATAACCGATTTTAGAGGTTATTAGGATTTGCCCGAACCGATCGGTTCGATAGTTGGATTCGTTTGTTCTTAATATGAGGTACCCGGTGTTCAAAACGTGCAAAGGACTGGTAGCGGCCGCAGCATTGTTGTCTGGCACCATTTTAACGGGGCAGGCGGCGTTCTCGGAGACGTTAACCGGCGCTCTCGTGAAGGCCTACAAGAACAATGCTAACCTGAACTACTCCCGCGCAGGCGTCCGCGTCACGGATGAAGGTGTGGCCATTGCCAAGTCCGGTTATCGTCCGCAGATTACCGGTTCTTATAACGTAGGGCGTGGCAAGACACCTTCAAGTCAGGGTTATCGCACAACAGGCACGTTCGGCATAGAGCTGAACCAGATGCTGTTCGATGGGTTTCAGACCAAGAACAATGTCGCCGCCGCAGAAACGCAGGTCTTCGCCCAGCGCGAAAACCTGCGTAACGAAGAGCAAAACAGACTCTATGAGGCGGTAACGGCCTATATGGATGTCTATCAGGCTCGCCAGATCGCTGTTCTGCGTGAACGCAACCTTGCAGCCCTGAACGAGCAGGTTCGTGCGGCCCGTGCCCGTCTCGACGTAGGTGAAGGTACGCGTACCGACGTTGCGCAGGCAGATGCCAGCCGTTCGACGGCTGTAGCGGCGTTGAATTCTGCCCGTGCGGATGTCAAGTCGGCAGAAGCAACCTATGTGCAGGTTATCGGCGTTCAGCCGGACAGGCTTGCGACTGCAGCCGCAGCCAAGAACCTGCCGAGCTCGCCAAATCAGGCTTTCTCCATTGCGACTGCCGGACACCCAGGCATTCTTGCCACCCAATATGCCGTTAATGCCGCTGGATATAACGTGAAGGCCAAGGAAGGCGCTCTGCTTCCGTCCGTCGGCCTTACGGCAAGCGCCAGCCACCTTGATACTTATTCCGGCGAGGGCGGCTCGCAGACCGATGGCAACTCGGCGTCCATCGGCGTCGGTGTCAGTATCCCTATCTATACCGGTGGCCGTAGTTCGGCTCAGGTTCGCCAGTCCAAGGAACAGCTCGGTCAGGCTCGCATTGAAGTTGACGTCGTTCGCGATCAGGTTCGTCAGGCTATCGGCTCTGCATGGTCGCAGCTTGAAGCAGCCCGCGCATCGGTCAAGGCAAATCGTGACGGCATTTCCGCCGCACAGCTTGCTCTCGACGGTGTCATCGAAGAGCGCAAGGTTGGACAGCGCACGACGCTGGACGTTTTGAATTCGCAAAACGATCTGATCAATGCACAGATCGCCCTGGTCGAATCCGAGCGTAACGTTGTTGTCGCCAGCTATGCTCTTCTCAATGCGACCGGTCGCATGACTGCCAGCCAGATGGGCTTGCAGGTCGCTCAGTACAAGCCGGAAGAACATTACGAAGCCGTCAAGGACAAGTGGTTCGGTCTGCGCACGCCGGACGGTCGGTAATTGCTTGCAAGCATAGTGAGAATTGAAAAGGCGCCTTCGGGTGCCTTTTTGTTTACTCTCGATTCGTTTTTTGCGACGTCAGCAATTCTTAACAAATCCATAAAGCTGTGAGTTTGATCCAGCTTGCCTTGGCCGGGGATTCTCAAACGGATGATCGTCCGCTACCCTTAATCCATTGATTCTCTGTCTTTTGCAGACAATGTCGCAATACAGGAAAGCGGATAGTAGCCATGGCACAGACATCCAGCGCAGCGCGTGAACCATCGATGGAAGAGATTCTCGCTTCCATCCGCAGGATCATTGAAGATAGCGATGTCACCCGCCAGCCAGCGCCGGTGGCAACGGCATCTCCGGCTCGTGGAGAGGTTGCCGAATTCCGCCGTCCAGTCACCGAGCTGCCCGTTGCACAGCCTGAAAAGCCTGCAATGATGCGCAACGTGTTCCAGGACGAACCGACGTTGCGCGGTCCGATTGGCGAACCGGCGCAGGCAGCACCAGAGCCTGAAATCGAAGCCGATGACGAGGATGAAGTTGTCCTCAATGCGGAGAACGATGATCATTCCGACGCCAAGGCTACGTCATCCTTGGAACTGCCTGCCGAGGCGGAGATATCTCTGGAGGAAATCGACTTTTCCGTCGAGGCGGAAATTGCCGAAGCAGTCGATGCGTTGCTCGAACCTGAACTCGATACGGACATGGAGCAGGAGCCTGCAGATATAGCCGAGCCGGAAATCCCGGTTCAGCCCGAGGCGGTAGCGCCAGTTACTGAGCCCGTTGCAAAGATGCAGCCTGCTGCTCATATGCTGTCGCAGATTGCCGAACGTCAGGTAGCTGCCGCATTTCAGGATTTGAACCATGCGGTTCGGGCCGAGCCGCGCCGTTCATTCGATGATATTGCTGCGGAACTGTTGCGCCCTATGCTGCAGGATTGGCTCGACAATAATCTGCCGACGCTTGTTGAGCGGCTTGTCCGGGAAGAAATCGAACGTGTGGTGCGTGGCGACCGATAAACGGTATCGAGCTGATCCATTGAAATGTTCCCGTCTGTGCAGCAGGCGGGTTTTCACTTTAAAAGTGACCGAAAGTGGCGCTGTCACTTTTAAAGTGATTTGTCAGCTGTTAGTTGCTATTGAGCCTTCAATCCATTCATCGCGCATAAAGACCGGATAATTCCATGCTTGAGAAGACCTATGACGCCGCGGCGATAGAGCCGAAAATTGCTGAACGCTGGGAAGAAGCGGGTGCATTCAAGGCGGGTGCAGGCGCGAAGCCGGGAGCCGATCCGTTCGCTGTGGTTATTCCTCCGCCGAACGTTACCGGATCGCTGCATATGGGCCACGCGCTCAACAACACGATCCAGGACATTATGGTTCGCTTCGAGCGTATGCGCGGCAAGAACGTGCTGTGGCAGCCTGGCATGGACCACGCGGGCATTGCAACGCAGATGGTTGTCGAACGCCAGCTGGCTGAACGGCAGGAGCCAAATCGTCATGCCATGGGCCGCGAGAAGTTCATTGAGCGTGTCTGGCAGTGGAAAGCCGAATCCGGCGGGATGATTTCCAACCAGTTGCGCCGTCTCGGCGCCTCGTGCGACTGGTCACGCGAGCGCTTCACCATGGACGAAGGACTGTCGCGCGCGGTTCTGGAAGTTTTCGTCTCGCTGTACAAGCAAGGTCTCATCTATCGCGACAAGCGTCTGGTCAACTGGGACCCGAAGCTGCTGACGGCAATTTCCGACATCGAAGTCGAGTCGCGCGAAACGAAAGGTCATCTCTGGCATTTCCGTTACCCGCTTGAGAACGTTCCATTCGATCCAGAGAATCCGCATACCTACATCGTCGTTGCGACGACGCGACCGGAAACCATGCTTGGCGATACCGGCGTTGCGGTCAATCCGAAGGACGAGCGCTACCACGCTCTGGTTGGCAACGATGTTGTGCTGCCGCTTGTTGGTCGCCATATCCCGATTGTTGCAGACGATTACGCTGATCCGGAAGCCGGTTCGGGCGCGGTCAAGATTACGCCCGCGCACGATTTCAACGATTTCGAAGTGGGCAAGCGGAATGAGCTGCGCGCTATCAACATTCTGACGACGAATGCGTCGATAACGATCAAAGACAATGTTGATTTCCTCGAAGGGTTGCAGCTGACGCCGGAATTGAAGGCGCTGATCCACGAACTTGAGGGACAGGACCGTTTTGCAGCCCGCAAGCGCATCGTCGAGCTGATGGACGAGCGCGGTTATCTGGAAAAGATCGAGGATCATACGCACGCCGTCCCACATGGTGATCGCGGTGGCGTTCCGATCGAGCCTTATCTGACTGACCAGTGGTATGTAAACGCTGGCGAACTGGCCAAGCCAGCAATGGCAGCGGTGCGCGAGGGCAAGACAAAGATCGTCCCGGCGAATTGGGAAAAGACCTATTTCGACTGGATGGAAAACATTCAGCCATGGGCGGTTTCACGCCAGCTCTGGTGGGGACACCAGATACCGGCTTGGTACGGTCCGGATGGCCAATACTTTGTCGAAAAGAGCGAAGAGGAAGCGAAAGCCGCCGCACGCGCTCACTATGGCGAAGACGTTGCGCTTGAGCGCGACACTGATGTTCTCGATACGTGGTTCTCGTCGGCGCTTTGGCCGTTTTCGACGCTCGGCTGGCCGGACAAGACACCGGAACTCGCAACCTATTATCCCACCAGTGTTCTGGTTACGGGTTTCGACATTCTGTTCTTCTGGGTTGCCCGCATGATGATGATGGGCCTCCATTTCATGGAGGAAATCCCGTTCCATACCGTCTATCTGCATGCTCTCGTTCGTGACAAGCACGGCGCGAAGATGTCGAAGTCCAAGGGCAACGTCATAGATCCGCTGGAGCTGATGGATGAATATGGCGCCGACGCGCTGCGGTTCACCCTTGCGATCATGGCGGCTCAGGGCCGCGATGTTAAGCTCGACCCGGCGCGAATTGCGGGCTATCGCAATTTCGGCACCAAGCTCTGGAACGCAACGCGTTTCGCCCAGATGAATGGCGTGAAGCGTGATGCCGGTTTCAAACCGGAAAACGCCAAACTTGTCGTCAATCGCTGGATTCTGACGGAACTGACCAACGCAACGCGGGCCGTGACGGAAGGTATCGACACCTATCGCTTCAATGAGGCTGCAGGTGCTGCCTATCGCTTTGTCTGGAACCAGTTCTGCGATTGGTATCTGGAACTTCTGAAACCGATCTTCATGGGCGACGATGAAGCTGCGAAGGCAGAAGCGCAAGCCACGGCAGCCTATTGTCTGGACCAGGTCTACAAGCTCCTGCATCCGTTCATGCCTTTCATGACCGAAGAGCTCTGGACCCTGACTGCAGGCGAGGGACAGAAGCGCGATACAGTGCTGGCGCTGGCTGCCTGGCCGGAACTGTCGTTCGAGGACGAGGAAGCTGCGGCTGACATCAACTGGCTTGTTGATCTCGTCACCGGCATTCGTTCTGTTCGTGCGGAAATGAATGTGCCTGCCGGTGCTATTGCCCCGGTTGTCGTGCTGGATGCCAATGCGACAAGCACAGAACGGTTTGCCCGTCACGACGCTGCCGTCAAACGCCTTGCCCGTGTGGAGAGCGTCTCGTTCGAAGCACAGGCTCCCAAGGGGTCGGCCCAGATGCTGCTCGGTGAGACGACAATCTGCATCCCGCTTGGCAAGCTGATCGATCTCAAAGCTGAAGCTGCACGTCTCGCCAAGGAAGCTGGCAAGATTGCAGCTGAAATGGATCGTATCGAGAAGAAGCTTTCCAACGAAAAATTTGTCGTGAACGCGCGCGAGGAAGTTGTTGAAGCGGAGCGTGAGCGGTTGGCTGAACTGAAGGAATCGGCGCAGCGTGTGGCAACTGCTGAATCACGCATCCGTGATGCAGGCTGATTTGACCTGACGTAAGAAAACGATTCTCTATCGAATCAAACGCCCGGCAGCGCATTTCACTGTCGGGCGTTTTTATGCGCTCTGATAGGGTTTAGGCTCGTTTCAAGGGTTGGAACGGCAGATCGAACTCTGGTTTCGATTGTTTTCGACCAATGTTGCGCTTTCGCAACAAGGCGAAAAAGAGGCCGAAAATTGGCCAATTTGGACCTGTTTTGCCATGTGTCGGGCGATTTCTGCTAATGAAGCGACACGATATTTGATGTTTTAGCCATTTTTGACGAATGCTTCGAAAGTACGAGGAAGCTAATCCAAATTAATGTATCTTGCGGCCTGAATCCTTCCTGAATTACGTTTCCGTCAACGTTAATACCGTTGCTGTGTGGGAGGACATAATGAGTGTACAGCGCGTAAAAATGGCAGGAACAGTCGCGGCTCTCCTCGGAAGCGCGGTTGCTGCCAATGCAGGTGGCTTTGAGCGTAGCTCGCAGGATTTCGACATTCTCTTCGAAAAGGGCAATGCTGTCGAAGCTGGTGGAACTTTTGTGGCGCCGCAGCGTAAGCTGAAGAACATCCGTGGTTCGCGGGTAGGTGCAGCCACCGGCGGTATCAATCCGATCACGAGACAGCCTTATGAAACAAGCGTCGATGAAGCAAAGAGCTATTGGGTTCCCAAGGCTTCGGCAAAGTTCGACCTGACCGACGACCTTGCCTGTGCAGCGCAGTATCGTCAGCCTTGGGGAATTCATACCGACGTTGGCGTTGATACGGTTCGTATGTTCACCGCAATCGATCAGAAGATTTCTTCGAACGATTACGGCGTGAACTGTTCGTATCGTTTTGCAGCTGGTGAAAAAAGCTATTTCCGTATCCTCGGCGGCGTGAGCTATCAGGAGCTCAAAGGCGAGCAGACCAAGATGATACCTCCTGGTTCCGCATTCGGTGGCACCTTCCGTATCGGTTCTCTGGATGTTGAGGATGAGGCAGTGGGCTGGCGTCTGGGCGCTGCCTATGAAATTCCAGAGTATGCGATGCGCGCGACGTTGGTTTATCAGTCCAAGCTCAAGTATAATCTTGAAGGCACGATTGACAATCTGGCGATTGTCGGCGGTCGTGGTATCCCGATCAATGTTGAAAGCGATGTTGATACACCACAGTCGGTCGAATTCAAATTCCAGACCGGTATCGCTCCAGACTGGCTTGCTTTTGGCTCGGTCAAGTGGACAGATTGGTCATCCATAACACAGGTGGATTTCAACGCATCTGACAACAATGTCACTCGCAAGGGTACCACGATCACCAGTCTGAATCTGTATTATCAGGACGGCTGGACGGTTAGCGGTGGCGTTGGCCACAAGTTTAATGATCAATGGTCGGTGGCCGGTACTGTTACCTGGGATCGCGGAACCAGCACGGGCCTGACCTCGCAGACCGACGTCTGGCTGTTTGGCCTTGGTACCAACTACAAGCCGAACGAACAGTTCGAAGTTCGTCTGGCGGGTGCCGCCGGTTGGCTGTCTTCGGGTGAACTCGACGATACGGTCGTCAACGGTAAGCCAAACCTAACTGGCTCCAAAGGCGAGTTCGGTAACGACTTCGTCGGTGGTCTTTCGCTTACTGCAAAGGTCAAGTTCTAAGCTCGACAGATAACAAACGAAAAGCCCGGCATTGCCGGGCTTTTTTGTTGGGACCTGCTTGTCTCAGGACTGTTCCAGCCGCGCGAGCAACGATGATGTGTCCCAGCGGTTGCCACCGATCTTCTGTACTTCCTTATAGAATTGGTCCACCAGTGCTGTAAGCGGCAAAAGTGCTCCATTACGGTCAGCTTCCTCAAGGCAGATGCCAAGGTCTTTGCGCATCCAGTCGACGGCAAAGCCGAAATCATATTTGCCCTCGTTCATGGTGCCGGACCGGTTTTCCATCTGCCAGGAGCCAGCCGCGCCTTTCGAGATTACCGAAATCAGCTTTTCAATATCGAGGCCAGCCTTCTTGCCGAAATGGATACCTTCTGCCAACCCCTGAACGAGACCAGCAATGCAGATCTGGTTGACCATCTTGGCAAGCTGGCCTGAGCCGACCGGCCCCATGAGGCCGACCATACGTGCATAAGCATCGATAACAGGCTTTGCGCGCTCGAAAACGGCCTCAGGTGCGCCGACCATGACAGTTAGTACACCGTTTTCAGCGCCGGCCTGACCACCAGAAACGGGCGCATCAATGAAATGAAAGGCGCGCTTTTGTGCTTCGATATCCAGTTCACGAGCAACCTCAGCAGAGGCTGTCGTGTTGTCGATGAATATCGCGTTCTTCTTCATGGTTGAGAAAGCGCCGTCCGGGCCGATGGTCACGCAACGAAGGTCATCATCGTTGCCGACGCAGGCAAAAACAAAATCCGCATCGCGCACGGCTTCGGCTGGTGTTGCGGCAAAGCTACCACCGAATTCCTTGGCCCATTTTTCGGCCTTTGCTGTCGTGCGGTTATAAACCGTGACGTCGTGACCGCCCTTGTTCTTGAGGTGAGCTGCCATGGGATACCCCATGACGCCCAAGCCCAGAAAGGCGACTTTAGCGGGTGTCGTCATTCGTTTATTCCTCTGGATAATTCTAGAAATCAGGTGAGAGGCGTCATAACAGCCGCCTGATAGGCCGGACGCTGTTTGAGGCGGCCATACCAGTCTTCAAGGTGCGGGAGAGAGGGGCGCTCAATCGGAAACTCAAACCAGGCATAGGCGTAGCAACCGGTGGGAATGTCGCCGATGCCAAAATTCTCGCCCGAGAACCAAGGCGTTTCCTTGAGACCTTTATCGGCAATCTGCATCGAATGCGCAAGACCCTGAAGACTATGTTCCAGAATGACTGGATCGCGTTCGGCTTCCGGCAGCCGGATCAGATGCTTCATGACGTTGCTAAAATTGGTGTAGAAGGATGCAGAAGCCCAATCCATCCATTTTTCGGCCTGTGCACGCTTGGCCGGATCTTCGATCCATAGCGTGCCTTTGCCGTAAGCTGCCGCGAGATACCGCGTGATGGTATTGGATTCCCATAACACTGTGTCGCCGTCTTCCAGCAGTGGGATCAGCCCATTCGGATTGCGTGCGAGGTAAGCCGGATCTTTCAATCCACCGAACTGGCCTCCTAAGTCTATCTGTTCATAGTCGAGATTGAGTTCGCGCGCCGTCCAGAGCGCCTTCTTCACATTCGTGGAATTGATACGACCCCAGATTTTCAGCATGACTCAACCTGTTACATTACTGTGTGAAGCTGCATTCTAAACAGATCGCCCCCGGAAGCTGCAAGGCTGCCGGGGGCGATATTTTTGTTTTTTGCCGGTTTAGTGATCTCTAGCGAATGAGATGGCGGGTCAGCCTTCGTTCGAGGAAATCCCAAACGTGCCGCAGGCATTCGACGATAAACAGATAAATGACTGCAGCCCAGAGATAAGTCTGGAAATCGAATGTCCGCGAATAGGCGCGGCGCGTCTCACCCATCAGGTCAAGCACGGTAATGATAGCTACAATCGCCGAGCCCTTGATCATCAGGATGATTTCGTTGCCGTAAGGACGCAACGCCACAATGAGCGCCTGCGGAAGAATAACTTTCCAGAACGTCACACGCTTCGAAATGCCGAGTGCCGCAGCGCCTTCCCATTGGCCCAGCGCCACGCTCTGGATAGCGCCGCGGAGGATTTCAGCCTGATAGGCCGCTGTGTTGAGCGAAAACGCCAGAATGGCGCAATTCCACGCATCGCGAAAAAACACCCAGAGCCCGATGCTTTCAAGAAAAGGACGGAACGTGCCGAAGCCGTAATAGATAAGGAATGTCTGCGCCAGCAGCGGCGTGCCGCGGAAGAAATAGACATAGCCGAAAGCAATTCCCCGCAGCCACCGACTGTTGGACATGCGCGCGACAGTGATCGGCAGCGAGAGCAGGGCGCCTATGACAATCGATACGGCAACCAGTTTCAGCGTTATCAGAAGCCCGGACCAGTAGCGTGGCCCATAGGTTTCAAACAGATCGATACGCCATGCATTGTAGAGATAGATCGCAAGGCCGGCGAAAAGAAGGAACCAGAACGCAACGATGATATGGCCGGCAATGCGCATCCGCGTCCATTGCTTGACAACGGGTGGCGGAGCCATCGCGGGAATTGTCGTAGTGGAAACAGTCTGGCTCATATTATGCACCTCGCGACCGGTTGGCGCCCGCATCAGCCCAGCGGGCAATGCGATTGATGAAGTAGGACGAGATGATTGCGAGAACCAGATAGAGCAGGCAGGCTATACCGAAGAACAGAAATGGTTCTTTGGTTACGCGTGCTGCAATGGAGGTTTGCCGCAGAATATCGGACAATGTGATGACCGAAACCAGGGATGTGTCCTTGAGCAGTACCAGCCACAGATTGGCGAGGCCGGGCAGGGCGATGCGGATCAACTGCGGCAGGATGACCTTGCGCATGGTCTGCCAGTGCGACAGGCCAACTGCATAACCGCCTTCATACTGCCCGTGCGGAATTGCGCGAAACGCCGAAAGGAAGACTTCGCTCGAATAGGAGGAGAAGACGAAGCCCAGCGCAACCATACCGGCGCCGAACGCATTGATTTCCACATTCGCTTCGATGCCGAACAGACTGAGAAGCCGTTGCAACCCGAGAGAGGCGCCGAAATAAACTAGAAAGAGGGTTAGAAGCTCAGGCAAACCACGAAAGATTGTCGTGTATATGTTTGAAGCGAGCCGGATCGATGGTTCGGTGGACTGCTTACCGACAGCAACCAGAAATCCGAGTGCGAGACCAACCGGGAGTGTTGCGAGAGCCAGCGAGACGGTTACCAGAAGCCCCCAGGCAATACTGGCACCCCATCCGTCGGGGCCGAAACTCAACAAAGTGGCGTAGTGTTCCATGCGCCTATTCTTTTTCCTAAAGGCATTTGCCTATGTTTTTATCGCCTGCGAGGTTTTGCCCAGCGAGGCTTGTGCGGCATGCCCATACAAATGTTTTGCGCCGATCTGCGGAAAGCGAACCGGCGCATAGGTGTCAGTTTTGATTAATTTTCGGCGCCATAAGCATCGAAGTCAAAGTACTTGTCGTTGACTTCCTTGTACTTGCCGTTTGCTCGGATCGCCTTGATGGCTGCGTTGAATTTTTCAACCAGCTCCGGACGGCCCTTCTTGAAGGCAACGCCAGCGCCCGGACCATGGATCTCGATAACCGGCGGGAAAGTGCCGACCATCTTGCAGCAGGCGCCATCCGGCGACTTCAGCCATTCGGCCAGTGTCACGCTATCGTCGTTGACGGCATCGAGACGACCATTGGCGAGATCGAGACGGTATTCCTCAGCAGTCGGATAGGCCTTGATCGTGCTGTCGGTAAAGGTCTTTTCCGAGTAGTTGGAGTGCGTGGTGGAAACCTGAACGCCAATGGTCTTGCCGGCGAGGTCTTCCTTGGTCACGCCCTTGATGTCGGTATCCTTGGGAGCTGCGATGCCGGGAGGTGTGTTGTAATATTTGTTGGAGAAGTCGACCTGCTTCTTGCGCTCGTCCGTGATGGACATGGAGGCGATGAAGGCATCGAACTTGCCAGCCTGAAGGGCAGGAATAGCGCCGTCCCATTCCTGGGTGACGAATTCGCACTGCGCCTTCATTTCTTCGCAAAGCGCCTTGGCGATATCGACGTCAAAGCCCGAGAGGGTGCCGTCTGGCTTGATGAAGTTGAATGGAGGATAGGCGCCTTCGGTGCCAATCTTGAGCTTGAGTGGCTCTTCTGCATTTGCAACACCGGCAGTCATGCTGCCGATCGTAATTGCCAGCGCCGCAACAGATGCCGCAGCAGCGATACGCTTCAATACGCGCATTTTTAGTCCTCTCGTTTTGTTCTGGCTGGTTCCCTGATTATTTCTTCTGGTTCAGCCGCTTAAGGGGTAGTCACGACCGTGAAACTTTAAATTGCACGTTTGGTAGCGGATTCCCCCGGCCACTACCAATAGATGGTTGAGCCGATTATGCGCAATATTTTTTCGCGCTTCCGTCCCAGCATCAGATGTGCAAACAATATTCCCACCATTTTGAGACGGTTGGCAAGATGGTCTGCGTAATTAAATTGTGTGTCCAAGGGGGGAATTCCTCGGCGTTTTCTGCATGCCTCCACCGAAAAGCGGTGAATTGTGTCGTAAAAGGGGGTGATTATAGAGAGTCTCTCAAAGACCCATCTCACCTTCGATGAAATCGGCTATTTGCGCTATATCATCGATACCGAACACCGGCACTTTTTCGCCGGGTTGCGGCTGGTTGCTGGCGATGGCGACGATAGCGGGATCGTCAGCGGAAAGAGCTGGCCCGGCGTGGCCAGATTCACGACGCAGTTCGATTTTCTTGTGCGTCTCGCGCTTGTAGCCTTCGACCAGAATCAGATCGCAAGGCGCCAGCTTGGCCGCAATCTCCCATAGAGAAGGTTCTTCTTCGCCCAGGCCTTCATGCATGATCGCGTAGCGCTGCGACGAGACGATAGCCACTTCCGCTGCTCCGGCCTTTCGATGACGCCAGGAATCGGTGCCCTCATGATCGATATCGAAATTATGATGGGCGTGCTTGATGGTGGCGATACGGTATCCGCGTGCCGTCAGGCATGCGACCAGACGCTCGGTCATTGTCGTCTTGCCGGAATTTTTCCAGCCGGTAATACCGAAAAGCTTCTGGTTCATTCCATCGCCTCAACCAGTTTTCGGGCGACGAAAAGATCGTCGGGCCGATTGATATTGAAGAACGGATCATATGTTTCCGGGCTATCACCAACGAAGGCAAGCGGAAAATCGACTGTCTCAAATCCGATATGTTCGGCGAACGCGAAGACGCTGGCCCTGCTGGTATTGGCGAGCCAGGTGACGAGTTCATCAGTCAGCCCGGTTTCCCACAATCCAAAAATAGGATGGACCCGTTGAAGAGAACTGGCGAGAACGACCCGCGCCCCGGTTTGATTCCGACGCTCAAGAAGGCGGTCCGCGAGGTCGTGAGGCAGGAAAGGTGTATCCGCTGCTGTCGTCAGCAGGAGCGAAGATGCGCTTGCCTGCATAAGAGCAGTCATAATGCCGACCAACGGGCCACCGTGCTTCGCGGGTAGGTCCTTGATCACCAATACCCCCAGATCAGTCAGGCGGGGGTCACCACTATTCGCGTTGATGACAAGCGTTTCGACTTGCGTTTCGATCCGCCTGACGACATGGGAAATGATGGTGCCGGTCTTGCCGAGCGGCTGAAGGAACTTGTCGCCAGCAACGCCGCCCTGCTGCATGCGGCTGGAGAGCCCGCCAGCGATGATTGCGCCTGCCATCATGAGGGTTCCACGCCGGTCGGGATCGTCGCCAATGTGCTTTTGTTGTGCTCCCGCTTCTTCAACACGTTCTCACGATAGACCATATAGATGCCACTTCCGACCACCAGAACCGATCCTATGATCGTATATATGTCGGGCGCTTCGCCAAAAATCAAAGTGCTGAGGCCGATTGCCCAAAGCAGGCTGGAATAACGGAACGGGGAAACAAACGATACTTCACCTTCACGCATGGCTAGAATGATGAAGTGATATCCGACAAGGAGAAGAACAGCAGCGATGACCATGGCGCCGACTGCTGTAATTCCAACGGGCTGCCATCCGCCCATTGGAACGGTCAGCGCGCCGCCGGTCAATGTTATCGCGCCTGCGGTCAATGTCGAAAGATAGAGGGTCGGTACATGCGCGGGCACGCGGCGCGTGGCGATATCTCGCGTGGCTGCAAAACATACGCTGGCAAGAAGTACTGCGACGGCCGCGAGGCTTGCAGCGCCGTCAGTTCCGGGCCGGATGATGATGAGGACCCCCACAAGGCCGACAAGGATACAGGACCAGCGACGCCAGCCCACTTTCTCCTTCAGGAAGAGTGCTGCTCCAAGCGTTACGACAAGCGGCGTCGCCTGAAAGACTGCAGAGCAGAATGCCTGCGAGAGGTGGCCGAGGGAATAAATATAGGTGATGGTGGCGACAACTTCGCCTACGACGCGCAGGATTGTCATCTTTTCAAGCGACAGATTGCGCAATGCACCGTGGCGCCAAGCGAGCAGGCCGATCAGCACCGTGGCGAATATGCCTCGGATCAGCATGTACTGTCCGCTGTTCATCTCGGTCAGGAGGTATTTTGTGATCGTATCGCCAATGGTGAATGTGCCCATGGCGAGAAGCATGAAAATACTTGCGCGAAAATTTGCTGACTGCGGCACGATACAGAATCCAGTTTAAGATTGCATACCGTTTTAAAGTCGATCTCGCGACAATTATTTCAGGTCGTTTGCTCTTTTGAAGTATAAACAGCTCAGCCGCCGGTAAGACTCATGTGACGCGCCACTGCCGGGCGATTGTGATCGCGGTCGATGATGAAATCATGCCCTTTCGGCTTGCGCGAAATAGCTTCATCAATCGCCTGATTGAGCAGCAGGTCGCTTTCGCTTTGCCGCAACGCCTTGCGCAGATCGGCATCGTCGTTCTGGCCGAGGCACATATAGAGCATACCGGTGCAGGTGAGCCGGACGCGGTTGCAGCTTTCGCAGAAATTATGCGTCATCGGCGTGATAAAGCCGAGCCGTCCGCCAGTTTCCTCAATCGTCACATAACGGGCAGGGCCGCCTGTACGGTAAGGAATATCTGAAAGCGTGAATTGCTGCGACAGATCCTCGCGCAACTGCGAGAGCGGCAGATATTGGTCCGTACGGTCGAACTCGATCTCGCCCATGGGCATTGTTTCGATGAGCGTCATGTCCATGCCGCGGCCATGGGCCCAGCGGATCAGTTCAGGAATTTCGTGATCGTTGAAATCCTTCAACGCGACCGCATTGATCTTGACGCGGATACCGGCACGTTGTGCGGCTTCAATACCCTCAAGAACCCGAGGAAGGTCACCCCAACGGGTAATCTGATGGAATTTTTCAGGATCAAGCGTATCCAGCGAGACATTGATACGGCGTATGCCGCATTCCGTCAGCTCGTCGGCAAAGCGTGAAAGCTGCGATCCGTTCGTGGTCAGCGTCAATTCATCCAGCGCACCTGATTTCAGATGGCGCGACAGCTGCCGGATCAGGTGCATGATGTTTTTGCGCACCAAAGGCTCGCCACCGGTCAGGCGCAGTTTCCTGACACCCTTTTCGATAAAGGCGGTGCAAAGCCGGTCCAGTTCCTCAAGCGTCAGCAAATCCTTCTTGGGCAAGAACGTCATGTGTTCCGCCATGCAATAGGTGCAACGGAAATCACAGCGGTCCGTCACTGAAACGCGAAGGTAGGTGATGGCACGCCCGAAAGGATCAATCATGGATCCAGTCGGGGAAACAAGTGGCCGAGCTTGGTTTGTGTACATCATTAAGCCGTTGTTTCCACAGGAAACGGAGGAAAATCCGCGTTGTCTACCTAGAAATAGGATCTGCGAGCCTCAATGTCCAGTTTCACGCACGCGAAGCTCTTTCAATAATGACCGCGACTATTGCGATATTTTAACGCGGGGCCTATCAAAAGCTGGCAAAGAACCAAGCTGGAGAACGGTGATGAGTGAGGTCTGGCCGACAGAATTGCGTGTTTCGCACGACCGCAAACTGCTGACTGTGGCGTTCGATGATGGCCAGAAATTCGAGCTGACCGCCGAGTTGTTGCGTGTCCTGTCGCCTTCGGCAGAAGTGCAGGGACATTCACCGGCGCAGCGCATCACAGTTGGTGGCAAGCGGGCCGTCGAAATCATGAAAATGGAGCCGGTCGGTAATTACGCCGTCCGTATAACGTTCGATGATATGCACGATACCGGCCTGTTTTCGTGGACCTATCTCCACAAGCTCGGCACGGAGAAGGGCACCTTATGGCAGACCTACCTTGATGAGCTTGCCGAAAAAGGTATGAAGCGGGATCGCTGATCCCGCCTACCGATCAGTCTTTCTCCAGCATTTCTGATATGCGCCGCATCACATCGCCCATCGCGTTGCACTGCGCATTTGTCGATTGCGCCATGACGCGGTCAATCAGGTCGGTATAGACCGTCAGCGCATATCCCAGAAGCTTTTCGCCCTTGGCAGTTAGTGTCAGTCGTATCACACGCTTGTCTGCCGGATCGCCCTCGCGCACCAGCAAGCCTCGCTTTTCGAGCTTCGGCAGCAGCATGGTGATGTTCGACCGCCCGACGAGAATGCGGCGTGCAAGATCGTGCTGGGATTCGCCGGGATGGCGATAAATATTCATCAGCACATCGAGATCGGCGATCTTGAGATCGAAAGCCGACAGCCCCTGGGCGAGGGCGCGTTCCACCGCTTTGCCGGCACGCGCAACAGCAATCCAGTTCTTGAAGCGCGGATTGTCCCACGGCATTTTTTGAGTCTTGTCTTGCATTTTGTTCATTCTTGTACAATTATTTGTTCAGGATTGAACATAATTGAGGCCCTGTCATGACGTCGTTTTCTTTGCAGGTTACGCGATTCGGTCTGGGTCTGCTTGGCCGCATTGATGCCGACAAGGCAGGTCGCGCCGCGTTCAGGATTTTCTGTCGAACGCCAAGCCGCAAGCCGAAGACCAAGGCCTATGCCGCGCGGCTTGAGCAGGCGAGCAATGAACTCAGCCAGGCAAAGCGGCTCGATCTGATTATCGATCGCGGGCTTATCGCAACCTATCTGTTCGAACCCGATATTTATGTGGGAAGAACGTCGCTCGTCGTCCATGGCTGGGGATCGCGCACAGCGGATATGATCACGATCATTCGCGAGCTTGTTGCATGTGGCGAACGGGTTGTTTCCATCGACCTGCCGGGGCATGGTGCATCGGCAGGCCGCACCCTCAACATGATACAGGCAATTGCCGCCGTCGATGTTGCGTGGCGCCAGTATGGACCGTTCGATGCGATGATCGGCCACTCATTCGGCGGTGCGGTCATCGTCAATGCCGCTGCAGGCTCTCTCGGTTGCTACCGGTCACATCGTCCGGCAAAGTTGGTGACCATTGCTTCCCCGCACTCCATGGCAAGCGTCTTTGACGGTTTCGGCAAAATGCTTGGGCTCGGTCGTGATGTGCGCATCGCAATGAAGGAACAAGTCCGTTACATCGCGGCGCACCCGATCACGGATTTCGACACCGATGTTCATTTGCGGCGCATGACGATCCCGACACTGGTCATCCACGCGCATGACGACAAGGAAGTGCCCGCCATCTGTGCTGAAATGGCTGGCAAAGCTGGCCCTCATGTCAAGGTGCACTGGGCGAATGGCCTTGGGCATCGCCGCATCATTGCGAGCGCTGAAGTGGCGTCCTTGGTGGCTGATTATCTTGATGACGGCCCGCGATTAAGGCTGGTTGCCTGATGATGTTTCGGTGAGGACAAGCTTCTCCCAACCGGCCATAGCGCCCAATGCCGTTGCGGTGAGATCGTGCCGCGTTCCGCCATCGCGCGCGAGAATGGACATGCCGTTCTGGACTGTCGCGTAAAAAATCGCGACTGCTTCGCAATTGACCGATGCGGGAATATCGCCGTCACGAATGCCACGTTCGAGCCGCTTTTTCAGGGTTTCGATATTGATCTGGCGGTGATTGCGCAGCACGTCACAGACTTTGTCGCTTGAATGCGTCCGATGCAGCGCATCCAAGGCAATCATGCAGCCCCGTGGCACGGATTCCTCGCAATAGGCATCTATCGTAGCAAGCAGAAAACGCTCAAAAGCCGCACGAACATTCGCCGTTTCATCCAGTGTCGACCAGATTTCAATGCCTACTTCACCCGCATAAAGGGTGAGGGCTTGAAGATAGAGCTCTTCCTTGCTTCCGAATGCCGCATAGAGGCTTGGCGCATTGATGCCCATTGCCGTCGTCAGATCGGCCAGCGACGATCCGTCGAAGCCTTTTTCCCAGAATATAAGCATCGCAGCACGAAGCGCTGTTTCGCAGTCGAAGCTGCGGGGGCGTCCTTTTTCTGCCACGTCCGAACCTTTCTGTATCGATCATTAAATAAATCGCTTGACGGTTCTGCGCAAGCCTGTCAGCAATTATGTATCAATCGATACAGAAAGGAAATGGCATGTCGGCGGAAGCTTTGAACGGAAAGGTTGCCTTCATCACCGGTGGAAGTCGCGGCATCGGTGCAGCGATTGCACGACGGCTCGCGAAAGATGGTGCGGCAGTTGTCGTCACTTATGTGAACGGCAAGGAAAAAGCTGAAGCCGTGGTTTCCGAAATCGTAGCCAATGGTGGCAAGGCTCTGGCGCTGAAAGCCGACAATCGCGACGCGAGCCAGATTACGGCGGCAATCGAGAACGCGGTCAAGGATTTCGGTCGTCTCGATATACTGGTCAACAGCGCTGGCATCTGGCATGCGGCCCCACTGGAAGAAGTCACACTTGCCGACTTCGATGAAGTGATGGCTGTGAACTTCCGGGCTGTCTTTGCCGCCGTTTCAGCGGCCACACCACACCTCGGTGCTGGCGGACGCGTCATCACTATTGGCTCGAACCTCGCCGAAAGCGTGCCGTGGCCGGGCATCAGCCTTTATGCGGCAAGCAAGGCGGCGCTGATCGGTTTGACGAAAGGTCTGGCGCGTGACCTCGGTCCAAAGGGCGTCACGGTCAATGTCGTTCAGCCCGGCTCCACTGATACGGATATGAACCCTGCTGCTGGGGAGCATGCTGAACAGCAACGTGAGCTTATCGCAACCGGCAGTTTCGGTTCGCCTGACGATATTGCAAGTCTGGTGGCCTGGCTTGCCAGCGCCGAAGGGCGTTTCGTATCCGGAGCTACGCTCACCATCGATGGCGGCACCAACGCCTGAAACAGAAAGGGCAGCTTGCGCTGCCCTTTTATTTGCTTAGAGCTCAGATATGATTGTATCAGATTTGTGCTCTAAGCGTTTGTTTCGTCGCATTATCCTACGCAAAACCGCTTCGCACTTTTGCTGGAAATGCTTTAACCCAGATTGAGTTCCTTGAAGAAATCGTTGCCCTTGTCATCGATGACGATGAAGGCCGGGAAATCTTCCACTTCGATACGCCAGATCGCTTCCATGCCGAGTTCCGGATATTCGACGACCTCGACCTTCTTGATGCAATCCTGTGCCAGACGGGCAGCTGGGCCGCCGATGGAGCCCAGATAGAACCCGCCGTGCTGGCCGCAGGCTTCGCGCACCTGACGCGAACGGTTGCCCTTGGCGAGCATCACCATTGAGCCGCCAAAGGACTGGAACTGGTCCACATAAGAATCCATGCGGCCTGCCGTGGTTGGCCCGAATGAGCCGGAGGCATAACCGGCAGGCGTCTTGGCCGGGCCTGCATAATAGATAGGGTGGTTCTTGAAATAATCCGGCATGGCTTCACCGTTTTCAAGCCGCTCGCGAATTTTGGCATGAGCCAGATCGCGTGCCACGATGATGGGACCGGAGAGCGACAGACGCGTCTTGACCGGGTGTTGCGACAATTCCTTGAGAATGGCCTGCATCGGCTGGTTGAGGTCAATCTTGACCACATGCGACGACAGTTTTTCCTCATCGATATCCGGCATGTATTTGGCCGGGTTGGTTTCCAGTTTTTCCAGAAAGATGCCGTCCTTGGTGATCTTGCCCTTGGCTTGACGGTCGGCCGAGCAGGAAACACCGATGCCGATTGGCAGCGAAGCGCCATGGCGCGGCAGGCGAATGACGCGGACGTCATGGCAGAAATACTTGCCGCCGAACTGAGCGCCGACGCCGAGAGATTGTGTCAGCTTATGGATTTCAGCTTCCATTTCGAGGTCGCGGAACGCATGTCCGGTTTCGGAACCCTTGGTCGGCAAGCTGTCCAGATAGCGTGTCGAGGAAAGCTTGACCGTCTTCAGGTTCATCTCAGCTGAAGTGCCGCCAATGACAATCGCCAGATGGTATGGCGGGCAGGCGGCAGTGCCTAGGCTCAGGATCTTGTCCTTGAGGAAGTCGATCATGCGGTCATACGTCAGTAGTGACGGTGTTCCCTGATAGAGGAACGTCTTGTTCGCCGAACCGCCGCCCTTGGCAACAAAAAGGAACTTGTAGGCATCTTCGCCTTCTTCATAGATATCGATCTGAGCAGGCAGATTGTTTTTGGTGTTCTTTTCCTCGAACATCGAAAGAGGCGCCAGCTGCGAATAACGCAGGTTCTTCTTGTTGTAGGCGTCCAGTACACCGGCACCAAGTGCGTCAGCGTCACCGCCCTCGGTCCAGACGCGACGGCCCTTCTTGCCCATGATGATGGCCGTGCCGGTATCCTGACACATGGGGAGCACGCCGCCAGCGGCGATATTGGCATTCTTCAGAAGATCGTAGGCAACGAAACGGTCATTGTCCGTTGCTTCCGGGTCTTCGAGAATATGGGCAAGCTGCTGCAGGTGGCCGGGACGAAGCAGATGGTTTATATCGGCGAAAGCCGTTTCCGAAAGCAGGCGAAGCCCTTCCGGATCGACAGTCAGGACTTCCTGTCCCTTGAATGTATCGACAGAGACATGATCGGAAGTCAGCTTGCGATAAGGGGTGTCGTCTTCACCAAGAGGAAAAAGATCGGCGGCGCTTGCTTCTGCCATCGCGGTACCTCGCTTGCTTGCCAGTTGCGCCAGCCGGAGGTCGTCATCGTTTCCGGCTAGCGCGATATGTGTTGATCGAAGTTCCGAAGAAGAGCTTCGGAACCATAGTCTGTGGGGCTTTTAGCGCGATGCGGGGTGGATGCCACTGCGTCACTTTGTTCATTAAGGCATTCCGGGTTCGTCTCCCGAGAAGAAGCCTCAAACAATTGTGATGAACGCAAAACGGAAAATTGCTTCAGGAAACAATAGCGTTAAAAGTTTCTATACGAGATTGGTAAATTCTACGGGTGAGATTCGGACGGATTCGCTTTTGAGCGAACGCATTAACTTTGGCGGTTTGAAATGCAGTTTTCCAGACACTCGCAGATGGATGAAAAGAGCAGCGCCGCACGCGGACAAAATATCCGCCGCGCAGCCGCGATAGCTCTGGCAGCTTCGGTGTTTTTCCCCACGACACAGGCCCAGGCCGCAAATTCCCTGTTGGAGCTTTTCCAGCAGCGTCGCCAGCAGCAGGTACAGCCTGTTCAGCCGCAAGTCGCTCCTCGTGCGCCTGTAGCGCCGAATACCGCCTCTGCCCCTCGTGCTGCCGTGCGCAGCCTTCCGCCAGTCCAGCGCGTGACCGTCAAAGGGCCGCAGATTTACGACTATAAGCCCTATTCTTTGGTCAATATCGATTTCAGCGCGCTCGATATGCAGGTAACTGCAGCAACCGAACCAGTGACTGTCGATCCACTGACATCAGGCATGTCGCCGATCCGTCCGCAGGTTCGCGAAGAAACGCCAGGTCAGCGCGCTTTCGATGCAGCGACGAATTATCTAAAATCCGTTAACGTCAAAGCTGAAAAAGAAATCGCACAGGCGATCGTCGACTATTATTCAAGTCAGCGCTCTTTCATGTGGTCGGCCGACGATAAAGTGCTCGACCGCGCCAAGAATGTCGCGGCGTTCTTTGCTCGTGCCGATGAAGACGGGCTCAATCCTGATGAATACGCAGTTACGATCCCCGCTGACAATTTCGATGCCGCTGCTGAAGCCGACCGCCAGCAGAAGCTTGCCGAGTTTGAAATTCACATGTCTGCCCGTGCGCTGCGCTATGCCATCGATGCAGGCGAGGGACGCGTAATCGCGGACCGCCTCAGCGGTTTCCACGATCTGCCGCGTGACCGTGTCGATCCGAAAGCCGTTCTCGAAAAGCTGGCATCGGAAAGCGATCCAGCTGCCTATCTGCATGGTTTTCAGCCGAGCAATGAGCAATATGCGGCATTGAAACGCGAGTTGGCGAATACCGAGCCGACATCTGCCGAACCAATCCGCGTCTCGCTGAATGGCATCATCAAACCGGGCGATACCAACGACCAGCTCAGCAAGGTGGTTGCGCTGATTTCGAGACATGCGCCTGCTGGCTATCTGGCCGAGCACAAGCAGGTGCTGGACACGCATGCGAGCGGCGACGTCTATGATCCGGAACTGGTTTCTGCAATCAAGGACTATCAGAAGCTTTCGGGCAGCACGCCGGACGGCATTATCGGTCGCAATACGCTTTCAGCCCTTCAGGGCGAGCAATCTTCCATCAAACGCGACCGTATCCTTTATTCCATGGAGCGCCTGCGCTGGCTGCCGCATGATTTTGGCACGCGTTACGTGATGGTCAATCAGCCGGCTTACCGTGCGGAATATTTCGAGGACCGAAAAGAAAAGCTGGCCATGAATGTGGTTATCGGCTCTCCAACCCATCAGACCTACTTCTTCTACAACAAGGTCCAGACGGTGGTTTTCAATCCGTCTTGGGGCGTGCCGCGCTCGATCATCCTGAACGAGATGCTGCCCAAGGTCATGCGTGATACGAGCTATCTCGACCGCAATGGTTACGAGGTTTATGCAGGTGGCAAGAAGGTTTCCGCCAGCGCCGTCAACTGGAGTGCAGTTGCTGCGGGCAAAGCCCATGTCGGCATTCGCCAGAAGCCGAGCCTCGACAATGCGCTGGGTGAGCTCAAGATTCTGTTCCCGAACGCGCATGATATCTACATGCACGACACACCGGCCAAATCCTATTTCAGTCGCGACATGCGTGCCCTGAGCCATGGCTGCATTCGTCTGGAACGCCCACGCGATATGGCGGCGGCGGTTCTGGGAACATCGGTGACGGATCTCGAAAAATATTTCGGAAAGAATGAGCGCGGCATCAAGGTCAAGGAGCCTGTGCCTGTCTTTATTTCCTATTTCACTGCATGGCCGGAAGCGGATGGAAAAATCCATTATTACGGCGATGTTTACGACCGTGATTCCGGGTTGCAGAAAGCTTTCGACAAGACCGAGAGCTCTCGTCTCGCAGCGCTCTGAAATCTCTCCCATATCAAAACAGAACGGTAATCATCGACGGGTGGTTGCCGTTTTTCTTTCAAGGCGAGAGCTATCATGGGAAAGATAGAAATCTCTATGGAAACAAGCTTGTGAGACGCTTGACTTATGCAGCCGCTGGCCAGTATATCCGCACCACCTTGATTGAGCTTGGCTCATCGGGCGTGTAGCTCAGCGGGAGAGCATTCGCTTCACACGCGAAGGGTCACAGGTTCAATCCCTGTCACGCCCACCATTCACTTCATTGAAATTAAAGAAAAATCCCTATTCATCAAATCTCATAATTCGACAAACACTGGAAATCTGCACTGCCTGGTTTTTCAAAGTGCCATTGGTGCAAAAAAGAAGATGCTGAAGCTGCAGTTCTGAGGTAATGCTCCTCGCGATTGATAGCTGTATGGAAATATTCAGAAGATGGAATGGATTCCGATATTCTTCGTGGTGTTCAAGGTACTCGTGTTAGGCGCGGCGATGTTCTTCGCCATTAAGTGGCATTACAACGAAGATAAAAAGAAAAAGAATAACGAAATGAGCGAACCGTAAGAGCCCAGCGCATCACGCACGGCACCGCACTTATTGCCTGAACAAAACCCGCCGAAGCGGGGCAATGACTGCTGATCCCGCGTCAACAGAGCTGGATCGGTTTTCTTCTGCGCCTCAATGGCGATGTGTCTACGCCAAAACCAGTTGTGAAGGCGAATATCAATTCCAGAACAGGTAACGGTCCTGCCAGACAACTCGGCACTGAGTTTCTATTTCAGCAGCGGATCGATGCGGGAATTCGTCGTGGAGACGTTCGGCAATCGGATTCAGCGAGAGGGTCTTGGGCATAATCAATTCGGCCCGGTCGGCCTGGGCGCTAATAGCATTCAGCAACAGAGCGTCTTCTGATCTCATCATAGAATATCCTTATGGTAATAGGCATAAGCCAGTCTTGAAAAATGCAAAGCAGGAAATGTTCGCAAAGGGATTGGCTGAAGTTCTGACAGCGGACGGGCATATCAGCGAGCCGGATTTGAGCCTAACCTTGGCAACAAAATACGCCTGAAAGCAAATGAAAACATTTTGAAGCGAATTGATGAAATACGCGCCAGAGTGACTGAAATGGCCGAATGGAAGGCCGTAGACAGGTTGCGCATGTACGCTGACATTGACGAAAAAGCGAAGACGAAAGCTCCACGTGTCGCCGTATCTGCAATTGCGGAAGCGAAACGAAATGCAGGGTAATCAACCGAAGCGGGTCAGGTTGTTATTGGATTCGACTGTTGAAGTTCGTCGGTCGCTACGCCCACTCTCAGTGGCAAATTTCAGGGACGTTCATATCTCCAAAGCATGATGCACGCCGCTATTACTACCGCAGACGTCAGCACGCCTATGACAATAGAGAATAGAACCATTGCATTACCCCTGCTGCCTTCGTTTTCTTTATTGAGCGGGAGAATGACTGAGGAAAACCACTTCGTCAGGTCCACAATGACGAATCAACATTCCATGCCTTTGAATTGACGAGTCGCGGTTTTCAGCTTTCCAGCCTGAACTGGACAATACCGGCAATCGTCTGTCTTGCGACGTATATTTCTTGTTGCTGTTATAAAACTTTCACCGTTGCCGGATAGGCGAGGGCGTCCGCTCGGTAGCGGATCGGAAGGGCATAAGGGGCAGAATAAAATTATCGCTGATATGATGGATTCGTTGCGTGCTGCGATGATGACAGGAATTATTGCGTCGTAATTCTTACGTAATAAAGTCTACGTAATACATATGAAGTAAATTTTATATCATATATAAATAATTCACAAAAATTACATTGATTAAAGAATACTCAAATCATTGTGGATAAATATATCGATTGCGTCTAACTCATCTATTGGAGACGCATTTATGAGTATCAGAACAATTCTAATCGGTTCAGCAGCATCGCTCGTAGCGATTTCTGGCGCGCAAGCAGCCGATGCAATCGTGACGACTGAGCCGGAAGCCGTGGAATAGTCCGCGTATGCGATGCATACGGTGCTGGCTATTTCTACATTCCGGGAACGGAAACCTGCCTTCGCATTCATGGTTATGTTCGCTACGACGCAAGCGGCGGCGACAACAATTATGCTCGCACCCCCGCACAGCTGGAGCGCGACACCTGGAACAAGCTGGCTCGCGTCAGCCTTCGTTTCTCGACCGCTTCCGAAATGGAACTCGGCACGCTCAAGACTTATAGCGAGCTGCATTACAACTGGAACGGCGACGGCAACGGCAAGGCTAACAACTACAATGGTGGCCTCCACCAGCGCCCCGCTGCGTTACGCATATATCCAGCGTGGCGGTCTGCGCATCGGTCTGGATGAATCGGCTTTCGTCACCTTCACCGGCTAACTCGGCAACGTCATCAGCGACGACGTGATCCTTGCTGGCGGCTACCGCACCAACCTTATCAGCTATACTTTCAAGGGCGGGAACGGTTTCTCGGCCATTGTCTCCTTTGAAGAAGGTGGCAACACCGACTCGAACGAAGACGTCACCATCAAGGATTACATGTCGCATGTGGTCGGTGGCCTGAAATACGAGCAGAGCTGGGGCAAGATCGCCGGTGTCGTCGCCTATGACGCCCGTAACGAAGAATGGGCTGGTAAGGTCCGCGGCGATGTCAACATCACCGATCAGTTCTCGGTCTGGTTGCAGGGCGCTTACGAGTCCAACGACGATCATTACGGCACGTCGGGCGGTTATCGCGTTCGTATCGTCGACTCGTTCTACGGTACCTGGGGCGGTGACTGGGCAGTCTGGGGCTGTGCAACCTACAAGGCAACCGGCAAGGGGACCTTCAATGTACGGCAAAGACGCCTGGCCGGGCAAGATCCGCTTCCAGCGCTCGTTCTAATACTCTAGCTGATAGTGCCAGATTCGGCACACGCATTGTCGTAGAACTATGATGACCTCCAGTCCATGTTTCTAGCGACAGAGGCGGCGCCCATTCGGTCGCCGCCTTTTTGTGTTTTATAGTGAAACACACTATTTCGCGCTACGGCCTGTCGACTGAAAAGCTGTTCGAACTCGGCCAGATACGGCAAGCTTGGCTTGCTGTGACAGTTCTCTTCACTATCTATAATTCAAAAGGGAGCTTAGATGACGGTGAGAATGATGAGTGTGGATGCCTATAGTTCGATGACAGAAAAGACGCCTTTTTCGGTTCCTGCCAATGAAGTCGAGCGACTTGAAAGCGTCCGCACCCTCGTTTCTGTGACCAGCCTTGGACTGCCTGAGCTCGATACACTCGTATCGCTTGTGAAAGACGTTTTTGACGTCAGCACATCTGCTCTCAACATCATCGATGAGGACTGGCAGCGTGTTGCTGCCAATGCTGGCGAAAAAGTCAGCAGTTGTCCACGCGAGTTGACCGCCTGCACCTTCGTGGTGGAAAGCGGCGAGCTATTTGTGATCGAAGATTTGGTAGAGAACGATTTCTTTTGCAGCATGCCGTATGTGACTGGAGAACCGCGTTTTCGCTTTTATGCTGGTGCACCGGTGTCTGTCGATGCTGGATTGACGGTTGGCTCCCTGTGTATTGTCGATAGCAAGCCGCGAAAGATTTCCGATATGGAACGCGCCAAGCTTGAGGATTTTGCCCACATTGCGAGTGGATTGCTGCGGCTGCAAAGGACCAACAAATTCCTCAGCGACGATTCCACCGCTCTCAAGCGCCTCGCACTGACCGACCGCCTGACCAAACTTTATAACCGCGGGGCTCTCACCGAACTTGCCATTCCGATGATCGAAAAAGCCTTGCAGCAGGGCAAGCCGATTGGTGCGCTGCTGATCGATCTCGATCGGTTCAAGGCGGTTAACGACACCTACGGCCACCTGATGGGCGACGCGCTTCTGATCGAAGCTGCTCAACGTTTGCGTTCCGCCTTAAGGGAAACAGATATTCCGATGCGTGTGGGCGGTGACGAGTTTGCCGTCATTCTTCCTGATGAAGATTGCATGGAAATCATCGAGACTGTGGCAGGAAGGGTGGTTGAGGCTTTTCGTGAACCTTTCCTCATCCACGGCGTCAATCTGGATGTTTCGGCAAGCGTCGGCGCAGTTCTTGCACCACGCGACGGTACAACGCCCTCGGCACTGGCCCGCAATGCGGACATTGCGCTCTATGAGGCAAAGGGCAAAGGTCGCAACTGCTATAGTATCTTTAGTCAGAATTAAATAAAATATAATAAAAACAGTTTGATATGCATATTGCCGAGATTCTGCATTAACTAAATAGCAAAAGCCCGGACTGAGCAGTCCGGGCTTTTATATTCTTACATCCGCCTCTTAATCGAGTATGTAGCAGGCCTTGGCCTTACCGCGCGCTGGATCGCCGAAGGCGCGATTGTCACATTGGACGCCATTGCGGAAGGCGCCTTCCGTGAACCGGCCATTTGCGCCGTAGCGGACGCGCTTGCGACCGTAGAAATCGCAGAACCCGCCTTCCTTCGCACAACGGCTCCAGTCGCGATCGCGGTCATCATAGCGATCATAGCGATCATAGCGATCCGGGCGACCGGGGCGATCATGGCGGCCAGGCCTATCTTCCCAGCGATCCTGAACTACGAAGGAGCAGCTTTTCTTTTTGCCAGGCGCCGGGTCACCGAAGGCGCGGTTCGAACAGGTGACCTGTGGCCGATCAATGAAGCGCGACGTATTCTGTCCGCCGGTGCCATAGACCACTTCAGCCGGATAAGGCAGCTGGCAGACACCGTTTTCGCTCGCGCAGCGCTGCAATTTGGCTGCGGACGCCGGCGTTACAAGCGGGGAAAGGACGGCCACCAGGCCGCCAAGGCATAGTGAAGCAACAGTCGTCTTGAGTGCAGGTGTCATGATGAGTCCCTCTGATATCGATGAAATATGCTTTAGTTCCGATATCTTGAACAGTGGATGAATGCGCAGTTCACAAACAGCTGCAAGCTTGTAACGCCTGACAGGAATTTTGCGGGCGTCGAAGAACTGGAACGAATGTGGGATCGATAATCATTTCCTGCCCTGATTTGCTTGGGTCAAGAGTGAGGATCGGAAATGCACCATCTGCCTTCAGTTTCAAATCGATCATTATTGTTCTGGCGGCCATGATTGCCGCCGGATTTTATGTCGGCCACAAAACCAAAGAAGTGTGCCAGACCTCGGTTGTTCAACACAGCGCGCTTTCGGAAGCTGGAATATAGTCCGGCTTGCCACGTTGGGACCGGCTTCCTTTCCGGCAGGTTTCATGAAATGAGAGTGAAATACTCACGTTCACTCTTCGGAAGGTTGCCCACATGCACGGCGAATACAAAGTCCACGGCGGAAAACTTGTCGTTGTCGATCTGGATGTTCGTGACGGACGTCTCAGCGATGTGCAGGTGGCGGGCGACTTCTTCCTTGAACCGGACGAGGCTCTGGAGGACATCCGCAACTCTATTGAAGGTCTTTCAGCCGACTCCTCGTCGGAGCAGATTGCCGACGCGGTGAGGGCAGGCCTGCGGCCCGACGCCATGATGCTCGGCTTCAGCCCGGAAGCGGTCGCGATTGCCGTCCGGCGTGCCTTGGGTGTTGCACGCACGTGGCGGGATTTCGAATGGCAGATCGTTGAAATGCCAGCAGTTTCCCCTGCCATGCATCTCGCACTGGACGAGGTTTTGGCACGGGAAGTTGCCGCTGGACGTCGGGCACCGACATTGCGCTTCTGGGAATGGGAACGCCCTGCCATCATCATTGGCGCGTTTCAATCGCTGCGCAATGAAGTCGATATTGAAGCGACGCAGGAATTCGGTATTGAAACTGTCCGTCGCGTTACCGGTGGCGGTTCGATGTTCGTGGAACCCGGTACCACCATCACCTATTCACTTTATGCGCCTGGAGAACTCGTAGGGGATATGAGCTTCGCCGATTCCTACGCATTTCTGGATGACTGGGTGTTGAAAGCGCTCAACTCGCTCGGCATAGATGCTTTCTATAAGCCGCTGAACGATATTTCGAGTTCCAAGGGCAAGATCGGCGGCGCTGCGCAGAAGCGCTTCTCCAAGGGAACGGTTCTCCACCATGTCACCATGGCCTATGACATGGATGCGGAAAAAATGGTGAAGGTCTTGCGTATCGGGCGTGAGAAGCTGAGCGACAAGGGCACGGCCAGCGCAGTCAAGCGTGTCGACCCGGTTCGCAGCCAGACGGGACTACCGCGCGAAGAGGTCATCAAGCGCATGAAGGATATGTTCGTGTCTCTGAATGGAGGCGTGGGCGGCAAGATTACGCCGGAAGAATATGAAGCTGCGGAAAAGCTCGCGGTGGAGAAATTCTCGACCGAACAATGGTTACGTAATATTCCCTGAGCCTTCCGTCTGACACTTGGTCGCGAAGCGGGGTGACTTGCCCGTGCTGTCATGGCATAGGGAAGCCGCAACGCGACAACCGTACGTTCCCCCTCCACTCAACAAAGTCCTCCCGTTCCATGATCCGCATCGACAATATCAGCAAGTCCAACAGCCATCGCATTCTCTATATCGAGGCTTCCGCTGCTTTGAACCGTGGCGAAAAGATCGGCCTTGTCGGTCCCAACGGTGCGGGCAAGACAACCCTGTTTCGCATGATTACCGGCGATGAACTGCCAGACGAAGGGCAGGTCTCTGTCGAAAAAGGCGTGACGGTTGGTTATTTCGATCAGAATGTCGGCGAGATGGGCGGTCGTTCTGCCGTTGCGGAAGTGATGGAAGGTGCAGGGCCTGTCAGCGTGGTTGCAGCAGAACTGCGCGAGCTGGAAGCCGCGATGGTCGATCCGGATCGTATGGACGATATGGATGCGATCATCGAACGCTATGGTGAAGTGCAGGCGCGCTACGAGGAGCTGGATGGCTACGGTCTCGATGGCCGTGCGCGCGAAGTTCTGGCAGGTCTCAGCTTCACGCAGAAAATGATGGATGGCGACGTCGGTAATCTTTCTGGGGGGTGGAAGATGCGTGTTGCGCTGGCGCGTATTCTGCTGATGCGTCCGGATGTGATGCTGCTCGACGAACCGAGCAATCATCTCGATCTCGAAAGCCTCATCTGGCTGGAAGCATTCCTCAAGAACTACGACGGCGCGTTGCTGATGACTTCGCACGACCGCGAGTTCATGAACCGCATCGTGACCAAAATCATTGAAATCGACGGCGGCTCGCTCACAACCTATTCCGGCGACTATGCCTTTTACGAGGGCCAGCGGGCGCTGAATGAAAAGCAGCAGCAGGCTCAGTTCGAACGCCAACAGGCCATGCTTGCCAAGGAAATCAAATTTATCGAGCGCTTCAAGGCGCGCGCGTCCCATGCCTCGCAGGTCCAAAGCCGTGTGAAGAAGCTGGAGAAGATCGATCGGGTGGAGCCGCCACGCCGTCGCCAGACGGTCGCTTTCGACTTTGCCCCGGCACGACGTTCGGGTGAGGACGTCGTGAGCCTCAAGGGCGTTCACAAGACCTATGGAAGCCGCACGATCTATGACGGTTTTGACTTCATGGTTCGCCGCCGTGAACGCTGGTGCATCATGGGCATCAACGGTGCAGGAAAATCGACGCTGCTGAAACTGGTTGCAGGCGCTGCCGAACCGGACAAGGGCAATGTCAACGTCGGTGCCAGCGTTAAGCTCGGCTATTTCGCGCAGCATGCGATGGATGTGCTCGACGGTGATGCTACAATTTTGGAATGGCTGGAAGAGCGCTTTCCAAAAGCAGGGCAGGCCCCACTTCGGGCACTCGCTGGCTGCTTCGGATTTTCCGGCGACGATATCGAAAAGAAGTGCCGTGTGCTTTCGGGCGGTGAAAAGGCGCGTCTTGTCATGGCGGCCATGCTGTTCGATCCGCCAAATTTCCTGGTCCTGGACGAACCGACCAACCACCTTGATCTCGACACGAAGGAAATGCTCATCAAAGCGCTTGCCGCCTATGAAGGCACTATGCTGTTCGTATCGCACGACCGGCATTTCCTCGGCGCCTTGTCGAACCGGGTTCTGGAACTGACACCAGATGGCATTCATCAATATGGCGGCGGCTATACGGAATATGTGGAGCGGACGGGGCAGGAGGCTCCGGGGTTGCGTTCATAGGACGCTTCAATTGACTATTTTGGCGCGCATCCCGAAAATCGTTTCACACTTTTCAGGATGCGCTCTAACGACAAAATTTGCGTCGCTTAATCAAAATAAGCCATTGATGCACATGCGCGGTTCAGTTAGAAACGCGCTGTAAAGGCTTCGAGCCTTCCGGCAATGCACCCGTAGCTCAGCTGGATAGAGTGCTGCCCTCCGAAGGCAGAGGTCACAGGTTCGAATCCTGTCGGGTGCGCCATTTATTTCATGAGCTTGATGAACCGCCTTGTGCGTGCGATCAGGACAGAATCGAGAACTATTTCCTCAAGTAAAAAGCATTGTGCAAGCTCCACCGAACCATCTATTGATAGCGACGGGGGAGAAATTTTGACGAGTCGGCAATTTGCATTGCCAACTTGAAACTCCCCTTTGCAAAGGGCTGAACCAGAAGATCAATTCTGGAATGAGCCGAAATGAAATGGGAGGAATCTGAATGCGCGTTTTAAAGCGTATCGCTGTGGCAGCTTCGATTGTGGGGATCGCGGCAACGGCAGGTGGACTGGTAGTTGGCGCTGCAAGCGCCGAAGAACCCCTGAAACTTGTAATCGGAACGGAAGGTGCCTATCCGCCGTTCAATTTCACCAATCCAGATGGCTCGCTGTCGGGCTTCGATGTCGATATCGCAAGGGCGCTCTGCGAGGAAATGAAAGCCCAGTGCACATTTATCACGCAGGAGTGGGACGGCACTATTCCGGCACTTCAGGCAGGGAAGTTCGACGCTTATGTATCCTCCATGTCCATCACGGATGAACGTAAGAAACAGGTCGATTTCTCCAGTAAGTATTACAACACGCCTCCCGGCATCGCGGTGCCCAAGGATAGCGCCATCAAGGGTGTGACCAAGGAAGACCTTGCGGGCAAGACAATCGGCGTTCAGGTGTCAACGACGCACGCCAACTATGCCGAACACGCTTTCACCGATAGTACAATCAAGGCCTATCCAACCGCCGAAGAATACCGGCTGGACATGGCAAATGGCCGCCTTGATGCCGTCAATGACGACAGTGTAACGCTGAGCGAATGGCTGAAGACGCCGGATGGCGCCTGCTGTAAGATGGTCGGCACTTATCCGTCTGATGACAACATCCATGGTGTCGGTGTCGGCGTTGCCTTGAAGAAGGGCCGTCCTGAACTGGTCGAAAAGTTCAACAATGCCATCAAGGCGATCCGCGCAAACGGCAAGTACAAGGAAGTCAACGACAAGTACTTTGATTTCGACGCTTATGGCGCGGAAAACTGATCGCACAGAAATCGCGCAGAACCAAAAGGCCGTTAGCCGTCCTTCTAACAACAACGCCGCCCAATTCGGGCGGCGTTGTTGTTAGAAGGACGGCTCGCGCACGCGCAATAGCTAATCCATATAATTACGAGGCATTTGTTGGCGTTGAGAATTTCTCCGCCAACGAGGACCATGATTGATCTTCCAGCGCAAGGGAGGTCAAAGTGTATCAAATACTATGCCTGACAGTTTCAGGCTTCGTGCTTGTTGCAATTTATTCATTTTACGGCCGGGAAAAGCCCGGACTATCCTATTCCGCAGCCAAACGGCTGCATCTGCGATAAAAATTGCCAGCCAATCTCGGCTTGTCTGGATGTTTGCCAGCCTGTGAACTGAAGATTGCCGGAGCACTGAAATCAGGAGTCCAAATGCGATCTGAAAATCTTGTTATCCGCGCAGTGGAATCCACCGATGCAGAAGGCCTCACCCGGCTGCAAAACATGCCGGGATTTCGGTTTGGTACTTTACGCACCCCGTTCCAGCGCCTCGATACCGCAAAGAAATAGCTGGATTCACTCGGGCCGGAATCGACGGTGATTGTTGCGACGATCAATGAAGAGATCGTCGGAAACGCTGGCTTGCTGCGACATAGGGGGCGACGGAGCCACGCCGCGGACGTCATGATGGGAATAGATGACGGGCATGTCGGCAAGGGGATCGGCACGGCACTTATGACTGAGCTGATCGAGATCGCCGACAACTGGCTTGATTTGAAGCGGCTTGAATTGACAGTTTATGTCGATAATGCCGCTGCGATCCATCTCTATGAAAAGTTCGGTTTCGTCTCGGAGGGCATTCACGTGAAAGATGCTTTCCGAGACGGAGAGTTCGTCGATTCACTAGCAATGGCGCGACTCAATTTCTAGTTTACCCTTCGGAAACTATCGCACCGCCACGACGGCTGCCCAGTCCGTGGAACGTTTATCGTAAGCACCGCCAGCCCAGCATTCTATCGTGATATCAGACCAGTGGCCATTCTTGCCCCAGCATAGCCGAAGCTCTTCGGGTGATAGATAGTTGTAATAGCGGTCAAGTGCGTCGCGGCCTTTCTGTCGCCCCGGTCTTGAAGCTTGCCCAAACGATGCCGCCTTTCGCCAACGCAGCGTAAGTTTTCTCAATGATGGGGGCGAGCTCACCTCTGGGCACATGGGTCAGTGATGCGCAAGCATAAATACCGTCATATTCCTGGACCGCGGAAAGTTCGTCGAACATCATCGTTCTCACAGGCTGTCCCAGTCGCTTCGAAGCGATTGCGGCCAGTTCGGCGGAACCGTCTGTTGCATCGAGCTGAAATCCCGATTCCAGAACCGCGCGTGCATCAGTCCCCGAACCAGTTCCTAATTCGAGAATCGGTTGCATAGGCGACGGCATTTGAATTGTAGGATCCCAACGTATTGTCCTGCATATGCTCGAAAGCCCTCCGTACCGTGTTTTAACAGGTCCGGAAATTCCCGAACTCTGTGGATTCTTATATGGTGAAGCCGCATCGCATTGAAAGCCTTGGGAGCCTTATGAACCGGCATTCCCGGTTCTCGGTGATCCTCCGCTTGGGGCGTCAACAATGGCATGCAGAATAACGTTGCATTTTCGCCACAATGCGTTGCATAGATGCAACGCTATTGGATAACATGGTTAATATGAGCGCGGCGAATCTGACGACGGACATGAACAGCGAGAAGCAATCATCGCAAGGCGGCGAGGGGCGCAGGCTTCTGGCCCTTCCGGGCATTATCACCGTCGTTTCAGCGCTGATTACGGCGTCGATTTCCTTTGCTATTCTGATTGGCATTACCCCGATCACGCCCGACCGGACTGTCACGTTGGCATTGGTCATCATCAATGTCGCTTTGATTCTGTTCCTTATCCTGCTGATTTGCCGCGAAGTTTATCGCATCGTCATGGCTCGCCGGCTTGGAAAAGCCGCTTCGCGCCTGCATGTTCGCATCGTTGCGCTGTTTTCGCTGATCGCGGCGGTTCCTGCCATCGTAGTGGCCATCGTCGCGTCCGTGACGCTCAATCTGGGTCTTGATCGCTGGTTCGATACCAATACGCGCGATATTGTGAGTTCATCACAAAGCCTGACCACGGCCTATATCCGCGAAACTGCGCTCAACTTGCAAAGCACGTCCTACTCGATGCTGCAGGATCTCGATGCACAGCGCACCATCTACAGTCTTGATCGGGGCGGCTTCGTCCAGTTGATGACGCTGCAGACGCGTGGTCGCGGTCTGCTTGGCGCGTTTCTGGTGCGGGAAAATGGTGAAGTGGTCGTCAAGAGCGATACCGGTGTCGAAGAACGTCTGCCGCCCCCGACTGAAGATGCACTGAAGACTGCACCTGACGGCAAGCCGGTTATCATCCCTCCGGGAAACAGTAATTTCGTCGGTGCCATCATCAAGATGCGCGAGATACCAGACGTTTATCTCTATACCGTTCGCGCGGTGGATTCGCAGATTCTCGATGCCATGCGCCTGATGGAAGCCAACACCCAGCGCTATCAGGAAATGGACGCGAACCGCATTCCAACACAGATCGCGTTCGCACTGCTCTATTTCGGTCTGACGCTGATCGTTCTGCTTTCGGCGATCTGGACTGGTATTGCCGTCGCCGACCGATTGGTGCGTCCGATCCGGCTTTTGATCGGTGCGTCGGATGACGTGGCGGCCGGTAATCTCGATATTTCTGTTCCGGTGCGGGCTTCGGACGGTGACGTAGGCGCGTTGTCGGGCACTTTCAATAACATGGTTGCTGAACTTAAGAGCCAGCGTAACGAGCTGATCTCCGCCAAGGATCAGATCGACGAGCGCCGCCGCTTCTCCGAGGCTGTGCTTTCCGGTGTAACAGCCGGCGTCATCGGCATCGAAACGGATGGTTGTATCTCTATTCTGAACCGTTCCGCAGAGCATATGTTCGGTGTCATATCGGATGATGCCGTTGGCAAAAACCTTAGCAGCATAGCGCCAGAGATCGGGCAGGCTTTCGAGGTCGCCCGTTCAACGGGACGCGCCGTACACCGCGAGCAGGTCAGCATGACCCGCGGCGGCGTGGCGCGCACGTTCAACGTGCAGGTGACCGTCGAGGATACGGAATCCGAAGATCATTCCTATGTGGTGACTGTGGATGACATCACTGATCTGGTGCAGGCGCAACGTTCGTCGGCCTGGGCAGATGTCGCGCGGCGCATTGCGCATGAGATCAAGAATCCGCTCACGCCGATCCAGCTTTCCGCCGAACGCATTCGCCGCCGTTATGGCAAGGTGATTACCGAGGATCGCGAGGTTTTCGACCAATGCACGGATACGATCATTCGCCAGGTGGGCGACATCGGGCGCATGGTCGATGAATTCTCCGCCTTTGCCCGCATGCCGAAGCCTGAAATGCGGCTTATGGACATGCGCGAGACATTGCGCGAAGCCTCCTTCCTGATCGAAGTCAGCCGCAGCGATATTCGCTTCCAAAACGATTTCGGCCCAGAGAAACTGGTCGGTTCCTTCGACAGTCGCCTGCTCGGCCAGGCGTTCGGCAATGTTATCAAGAATGCCAGCGAAGCCATTGACGGACTTCCGAAGGAAGATCGCGCCAAGAAAGGCGAAGGCGGGCATATCATCATCCGTTCTTATCAGGCGGATGGGCAACTGGTTGTCGATGTTATCGACAATGGCAAAGGTCTGCCGGGCGACGACCGCCAGAAGCTGCTCGAACCCTATATGACGACGCGCGAGAAGGGCACCGGACTTGGTCTCGCGATTGTCCGTAAGATCGTCGAAGATCATGGCGGGCATCTGGAATTGCATGACGCGCCTTCGGATTTCCACGGAGGTCGAGGCGCGATGATACGCATGATCTTCCCGCAAGCGTCTGCCAGCGATGCTGGTGCGGAAGCGGGACTTGCCGGCGAAGCTGGCGCCAATGCGGAAAATGACCAAAAGAACATAGCTGGACAGGTGATTTGATATGGCTGCCGATATTCTTGTAGTTGATGACGAAGCGGATATCCGGGAACTTGTTGCAGGTATCCTGAGCGATGAAGGCCATGAAACCCGCACGGCTTTCGACGCGGACAGCGCGCTTGCGGCGATCAACGATCGCGTTCCCCGGTTGGTTTTTCTGGATATCTGGCTGCAGGGCAGTCGTCTGGACGGTCTGGCGCTGCTCGATGAAATCAAGAAGCAGCATCCCGAGCTGCCAGTGGTGATGATTTCCGGCCACGGCAATATCGAAACTGCTGTGTCGGCGATCCGGCGCGGCGCCTACGATTTCATCGAAAAGCCGTTTAAGGCTGATCGTCTGATCCTCGTTGCGGAACGGGCGCTTGAAACCTCGAAGCTAAAGCGCGAAGTCTCAAACTTGCGCAAACGTACCGGCGACCATCTGGAATTGATCGGCGCGTCGCTTGCGTTGAACCAGTTGCGCCAGACCATTGAGCGCGTGGCGCCGACCAACAGCCGCATCATGATTACTGGCCCGTCGGGTGCGGGCAAGGAACTTGCCGCGCGCGCCATCCATGCGCAGTCGAGCCGTGCCAGCGGGCCGTTCGTGACGGTGAATGCTGCGACCATCACGCCAGAGCGTATGGAGATCGAACTTTTCGGTACCGAGATGGATGGCGGCGAGCGTAAGGTGGGCGCTCTGGAAGAAGCCCATGGCGGTATACTTTATTTGGATGAAGTCGCGGATATGCCACGCGAGACGCAGAACAAAATTCTGCGTGTGCTTGTCGACCAGCAGTTCGAGCGCGTTGGCGGCACCAAGCGAGTCAAGGTGGATGTACGCATCATTTCCTCGACGGCACAGAACCTCGAAGGCATGATCGCGGAAGGCACATTCCGAGAAGACCTGTTTCACCGTCTGTCGGTTGTCCCTGTGCAGGTGCCGCCGCTTGCGGCCCGTCGCGAGGACATTCCGTCCCTGGTCGACTACTTCATGAAGCAGATTGCCGAACAGGCGGGTATCAAGCCGCGCAAGATCGGGCCGGATGCGATGGCGGTTCTGCAGGCGCATAGCTGGCCGGGCAATCTTCGCCAGCTTCGCAACAATGTCGAACGCCTGATGATTCTGGCGCGTGGCGACGATCCTGAAGCGCCAGTGACGGCCGATCTTTTGCCAGCCGAAATTGGCGACACCCTACCGCGTGCTCCGACAGAATCCGACCAGCACATCATGGCGCTTCCGCTACGCGAAGCGCGCGAGCGTTTCGAGAAGGAATATCTGATCGCCCAGATCAACCGATTCGGCGGCAATATTTCGCGCACGGCAGAGTTCGTTGGCATGGAGCGTTCCGCGCTGCATCGCAAACTGAAGTCTCTGGGCGTATAAGCATTTAGCGCAGTCCAGCTAAAGACGACACGCTGGAGCCGCTCTAAATATCTGTTTTGTTGCATTATCCTACGCAAAACCGCTTCGCACTTTTGCTGGAAATGCTCTAATTGTCTCGGACGGAGCAGTCATGCGGGTAATCGTTTGCGGAGCAGGGCAAGTCGGATACGGCATCGCCGAGCGGCTTGCCGCCGAAGAGAACGACGTCTCAGTTATCGACACATCCGCACGCCATGTCGAGATCGTGCGCGATACGCTCGATGTGCGGGGATTTGTCGGTCACGGGTCGCAACCCGATGTGCTTGCAGCTGCGGGCGCAGACGAAGCAGATATGATTATTGCCGTCACATTGTCCGACGAGGTCAATATGGTGGCCTGCCAGGTGGCGCACTCGGTCTTCAACGTGCCGACCAAAATTGCCCGCATCCGCGCTCAATCCTATCTGAAGGCCGAATATCAGGACCTGTTCCTGCGCGAAAACCTGCCAATTGACGTTATCATTTCGCCTGAGCTGGAAGTGGGCGAGGTGGTTCTGCGGCGCATCGCTTTGCAGGGCGCGACGGACGTATTGCGCTTCGCGGACGACAAGATCATCGGCCTTGCTATCGAATGTCTCGATGAATGTCCTGTCATCAATACCCCGCTGAAACAGCTGACGGACCTGTTTCCCGATCTTGCAGCGACTGTCGCCGGTGTGGTGCGCAACGATAGTCTGTTCATCCCGCGATCTTCCGACGAATTGAATGCCGGTGACCTCGCGTATGTCGTGACAACGCGCGAACAGGTCCGTCGCACATTGGGTCTGTTCGGGCACGAGAAACCGGAAGCCAGCCGCATCGTTATCGCGGGCGGCGGCAATATCGGGCTCTATGTGGCCAAGGCCATTGAGGATCGCAAGTGGAACACGCGCGTCAAGATGATCGAGAGCGAGCACGAGCGCGCGTTTGCGATTGCCGATCAGCTGAAGCGCACCATGGTCCTGCATGGCAGCGCGCTCGATCAGAACCTTCTGCAGGAAGCCGATATTCAGGATGCCGACCTGATGGTCGCGCTCACCAATCAGGATCAGGTCAATATCCTGTCAAGCATCATGGCCAAACGGCTGGGCTGCAAATCCAACATGGCCCTGCTCAACACGGTCGCCTATCAGGATTTTACCCACATGGTGGGGATCGACGCCTACATTAATCCGAAGGCGGTCACAATCTCAAAAATCCTGCAGCATGTGCGCCGGGGCCGAATTCGCGCGGTCTATAGTGTTTATCGCGACATGGCCGAACTGATCGAGGCCGAAGCGCTGGAAACGTCATCGCTCGTCGGTGCGCCGCTGCGCGACCTCGACCTACCGGAAGGCTTGCGAATCGGGGCGATCTATCGGGACGGGCAGGTGATCCGCCCCAATGGCGATGTAAGGATCAAGCCGAAGGACCGCGTCGTCATTTTTGCAACATCCGACGCCGTAAAGCATGTAGAGCAGATGTTCCGTGTTAGTCTCGAGTTCTTCTGATCACAGTTGTGTGTTAGCCCACGCCCAGATTACGGCTTGGAGCTGGTATGGATATCTGCACGTTCTGGTACGGCTCGCGTTTGCGTGAGGTCGATTGCATTTGCCTAGCATCGATGGTGATGACGGGTCAAAGTGTGAAGCTCTTTGCTTATGGCCCGATAGAGAATGTGCCACCGGGCGTTGAACTGCATGATGCCGGCAGCATTTTGCCGGAAACGGTATTCACCAGGCTTGACCCGGCCTATCCAAACTTCCGCTCCAAACGAACAATCGTTCAATTCAGCGATATTTTCCGTATCATGCTGATGAAATATCAGCAGGGTGTCTGGCTGGACACGGATGTCTATCTTCTCAAACAGTTTCATCCAGATCCGCGCAAACCGTATCTTGCCCGGGAGAATCGCTTTCGGGTTGGTGTGTCGGCGCTCTACCTTCCGCACGATCATCCGATTATTGGTGAATTCGAGGCTTACATAGCGGCGACCTATCCGCTACCGCGCTGGCTGGGCCTACGCCGAGGCAAATTGCGTCCGCTTTACTATCGCCTTATCGGCAAGGAAGTGACGCCTGCCTCGATTGGCATCACGGTCTTCGGCAATGACGGAATTTCTCGTTTGGCCCGCAAGTATGGGATTTTCAAGAACGCGGCCCCCCAGGAGAACTTCTATTACTGGGTCGGCAAGGACGCCACGCGCATCTATGATCCGGCCTATGGTCTCGAGCCGGTCAACCATCCGGACTTTATAGGCTTTCATATACATAAAAAGCACAAGGAGGTCGTTTCGCTCCAGCCAGGAACTTTTTACATGTGGGCGATGGATCGGGTGCAGTCACTGCTTGAATTGCAACAAAATGAAGAGCTTGTCGTGGCTGATTGAGATAGCGAAACCATCTGACCTGACGGAATTTGCCAGGCGACTAATGAAATTGACGGTTGCGCAAAGATTCCCATCCTGTTAACCGAAGCTAAATAGCGAAGCAGTTGTCTTTCCACAGCAATTGCAGTCGAGCCCCGGTTTTGCACGCTCCGGTGCTTGATTTATGTACATGCGCGTGTTCGTTTAACACATCGCGAGCTGGCTGCTGATCGATTAAAGGAATAAAAACAATGGCTGAACGATCGCAAAATCTACAAGACCTTTTTCTGAATTCTGTACGTAAGCAGAAAATTTCCCTGACGATTTTTCTTATCAATGGCGTGAAACTGACCGGCATTGTAACGTCGTTTGATAATTTCTGCGTGCTTCTGCGCCGTGACGGTCATTCGCAGCTTGTCTACAAGCATGCGATTTCGACGATCATGCCAAGCCAGCCTGTACAGATGTTCGAAGGCGAAGAAGCCTGACGCTTTCCGAATTCCACTGGGGCGCGATGGCTTAAGACGTTTCGCTCCAGTTTATTGTTTCTGCTGATGATAACCGGACACGCTCTGCCTGTCCGGTTATCTTGCTTAAACAATCCGGGGCGTCTTTCATTTGAAACAGCTTTAGCGGCGACTTATCTGCAATGCCAGATAGTGCATTAACCTGATCTTCATCAGTCCAAATGCATCCACGACAGTTTCCGCGTCCCGGAGTGAATATATTTGTCCAAATTCAAGGATAAAAAGCCGACATCTGCCGATGCTGACAAGGCTTTCGAGCTTTTAGAACCAGGGCCCACAAGGGCCGCGGTCGTCGTTCCCATCCTGCCGGAGCGGTTTAATACGGGCACGTCGGCGGAAGATGGGGCTGCCCCCGAATTTCAGCGCTCGAACGAGGCGCGCCTGGAGGAAGCCGTCGGGCTTGCCCGGGCAATCAATCTCGACATCGAACATGCTGAAATTGCGATTGTCTCCAATCCACGGCCTGCGACCTTGCTTGGCGCGGGAAAGGTGGAATCCATCGTCGAAACCGTCAAGGAAAAGGCCATCGGGCTGGTTATCGTCGATCATGCATTGACACCAGTACAGCAGCGCAATCTCGAAAAGGAATGGAACGTCAAGGTCATCGACCGCACGGGGCTCATTCTTGAAATTTTCGGTGAGCGCGCGCGCACCAAAGAAGGTGCCTTGCAGGTCGAACTGGCCCATCTGAATTATCAGAAGGGTCGTCTAGTCAGAAGCTGGACCCACCTTGAACGTCAGCGCGGTGGTGGCGGCTTCCTCGGTGGTCCGGGTGAAACCCAGATCGAAGCCGACCGCCGCTTGCTGCAGGACAAGATTCTGAAGATCAAGCGCGAGCTTGAAACGGTGGTGCGCACCCGCACACTGCATCGTCAGAAGCGGCGCAAGGTGCCGCATCCGATCGTGGCACTTGTCGGTTATACCAACGCCGGAAAATCTACGCTTTTCAACCGCATGACGGGCGCGGAAGTGTTGGCCGAAGACATGCTCTTCGCCACGCTTGATCCGACATTGCGGCGTATTCGCCTTCCGCATGGTGAAACGGTTATCTTGTCGGATACGGTCGGTTTCATCTCGAACCTGCCGCACCACCTCGTCGCTGCCTTCCGCGCCACCCTTGAAGAAGTGGTGGAGGCGGATCTGATCCTGCATGTCCGCGACATTTCCGATCCGGACAATGCCGCGCAGGCGGAAGACGTGGAAAGTATTCTTGCTGGCCTGGGCATCGAGCCGCAGGACCGCAAGCGCGTGGTCGAAATCTGGAACAAGATCGATAATCTCGACGAGAGCGGGCGCGAGGCAGCGCTGCGTCTGGCCGCAGCCGGTAGCGAGGAAGGGCGTCCGATCCCACTGTCAGCCATTACCGGTGAAGGTGTTGACAGGTTGCTTTCACTTATCGAAACCCGGATAGCGGGCTCGCTCGGCCCGGTCGATGTCGTGCTGTCACCATTCGAGCTTCATCTTCTCGACTGGATTTACCAGCACGGCAGCAGTGTCGAACGCGAGAATCTGGAAGATGGTTCCGTTCGCATCAAAGCGCGACTGACCGAAGTGGCCCGCAAAACGCTGGACGAGAAGCGCGGCATTCGCCCCGAAAAGCCGGAGTCGGATTGGGAGTGAGGCAGGTAGTGCTACGCCACTTGCGGAACAGGGGCGCAACGCCCTATGTATGGAACACTTACGATTCAGAACTATTCACTTCGCCATAAATATATCCAGAGGCCCATAATGAGAGATCCGATCGAAACCGTCATGAACCTCGTCCCGATGGTGGTTGAGCAGACCAACCGTGGCGAACGGGCCTATGATATTTTCTCGCGCCTTCTCAAGGAGCGCATCATCTTCGTGAACGGACCGGTTGAAGACGGAATGTCGATGCTGGTTTGCGCACAGCTTCTCTTTCTCGAGGCCGAAAACCCGAAGAAAGAGATCAACATGTACATCAATTCGCCCGGCGGTGTCGTAACCTCCGGCATGGCGATCTATGACACGATGCAATTCATCCGTCCGCCGGTTTCCACGCTTTGCATGGGCCAGGCTGCTTCGATGGGCTCGCTGCTCCTGACCGCCGGTGCGACCGGCCAGCGTTATGCTCTGCCGAATGCCCGTATCATGGTCCACCAGCCATCGGGCGGTTTCCAGGGACAGGCCTCGGACATCGAACGTCATGCGCAGGACATCATCAAGATGAAGCGCCGTCTGAACGAGATTTACGTCAAGCACACGGGCCGCGATTACGAGACAATCGAACGCACGCTCGACCGCGACCATTTCATGACCGCGCAGGAAGCGCTCGAATTCGGCCTTATCGACAAGGTGGTTGAATCGCGCGACGTGGGCGCGGACGAATCGAAGTAAGAGCCGGAATCTCCGGCTCGCACCTGTTTTTAGCGCTCTTTGCCACAAAAGGGGCCCAATTCTTGCAACTACGTGATGGTTAACGCGCCACGTTAAGCATCTGTTGGGGTTCGGGGCGCTAAACTTGGTCAGATTATGCCGAATCTTTGCCGGGAACTTATTTTTCATTTGTTCGACGGTGCAGCTTCTGCAAAAGTCGCCAAATGGCTCCTTCGGTCGGGGAGTCATACGGTGACAGGAATCCTGAGACTACAGGCCCTACATGACAGGCAGCGCGTATCTGCTGCCGTTGTGACCAGCGGGAGGCGCGTTTCTCCTCCAGCACTGGGTCCGAACCGGAAGAAACGATCGATATGAACGCCCAAGGTTCATTTCGGTCAATTGAAAGGAAACTGCGATGAGCAAAGTCAGCAACAGCGGCGGCGATTCCAAGAATACGCTTTATTGCTCGTTCTGCGGCAAAAGCCAGCATGAAGTGCGCAAGCTGATTGCAGGCCCGACCGTTTTCATCTGCGACGAGTGCGTCGAACTCTGCATGGACATCATCCGCGAGGAAAACAAATCCTCGATGGTGAAGTCGCGCGAGGGCGTGCCTACGCCGCAGGAAATCATGGCCGTCCTTGACGATTACGTCATCGGCCAGAAGGATGCCAAGCGCGTTCTGTCGGTTGCGGTACACAATCATTACAAGCGTCTCGCCCATCAGTCCAAGAGCAGCGATATCGAGCTTGCGAAGTCGAACATTCTTCTCGTCGGTCCGACGGGTTGCGGCAAGACCTATCTTGCCCAGACGCTCGCACGCATCATCGATGTGCCATTCACCATGGCCGATGCGACGACACTGACGGAAGCAGGTTATGTCGGTGAAGATGTCGAGAACATCATCCTGAAGCTGCTTCAGGCCGCCGATTACAATGTGGAACGTGCGCAGCGCGGCATCGTCTATATCGACGAAGTCGACAAGATCAGCCGCAAGTCGGATAACCCGTCCATCACGCGCGACGTGTCGGGCGAGGGCGTCCAGCAGGCGCTTCTGAAGATCATGGAAGGCACCGTCGCTTCCGTGCCACCGCAGGGTGGCCGCAAGCATCCGCAGCAGGAATTCCTGCAGGTGGACACGACGAACATCCTCTTCATCTGCGGCGGCGCTTTTGCTGGTCTCGACAAGATCATCTCCGCACGTGGCGAGAAGACGTCCATCGGCTTCGGCGCCACCGTTCGTTCGGTCGATGAGCGCCGTATCGGTGATGTCTTCAGGGAGCTGGAGCCGGAAGATCTTCTGAAGTTCGGCCTCATTCCGGAATTCGTCGGTCGTCTACCAGTGATCGCGACACTCGAAGACCTCGATGTCGATGCTCTGGTGCAGATCCTGACCGAGCCGAAGAATGCGCTCGTGAAGCAGTATCAGCGCCTGTTCGACATGGAAAGTGTCGAGCTGAGCTTCCACGACGACGCCCTGCGAGCGATTGCCAACAAGGCGGTCGAGCGCAAGACGGGTGCACGCGGTCTGCGTTCGATCATGGAAAAGATCCTGCTCGACACCATGTTCGAGCTTCCGACGCTGGAAGGCGTGCAGGAAGTGGTTATTTCCGGCGATGTGGTGGATGGCAGCGCCCGTCCGCTCTATATCTATGCCGAGCGCCAGGATGAAAAGGGTAATGTTTCTGCTTAAGCGGGGACACCTAATCCATAAAAAGGCCGCGCAAGCGGCCTTTTTCATGTGCAAACTTGCGCCGGGCTGATCCTGTCACTATTGCAGGCACAGCAATCGGGGTACAGCCTAAGCTAGATATTGTACTTAATGACGGTACAGCGCAGGATAGATGACGATTCTACGAAAGCCGTCCCGATCGAGGCTATTGAATTGCCGGGTTCGGCTCTCCAAGTATGGAACGAAGCACATTCGTGACCTGCCTCATGATGAAAGGGGGCGCGGACGTGGCAGTCAGGTTGAAAGACCTGAGAAAGGACTTGAGTTATGACGGGTACTGAACAGAAGACCCCATTGGGTGGCTCTGAAGCGGGCGGTTCGGACGGGCTCTATGCCGTTTTGCCGTTGCGTGACATCGTCGTTTTCCCGCATATGATCGTTCCGCTTTTTGTCGGCCGCGAAAAGTCCATTCGCGCGCTGGAGGAAGTGATGGGCGTGGACAAGCAGATTCTGCTTGCCACCCAGAAAAACGCTGCCGATGACGATCCGGCACCGGACGCGATTTATGAAATCGGCACGATTGCCAATGTATTGCAGCTCCTGAAGCTGCCGGACGGCACCGTCAAGGTGCTGGTCGAAGGCACGGCGCGCGCCAAGGTTTCCAAGTTTACCGACCGCGAAGATTATCACGAGGCCTATGCTGCGGCTTTGCCGGAGCCTGAAGAAGATGCCGTCGAGATCGAGGCGCTTGCCCGCTCGGTGGTTTCCGACTTCGAAAACTACGTCAAGCTGAACAAGAAGATTTCGCCGGAAGTGGTTGGCGCCGCCAGCCAGATCGACGACTATTCGAAGCTTGCCGACACGGTTGCCTCGCATCTCGCGATCAAGATTCCCGAGAAGCAGGAAATGCTGTCGATCCTCTCGGTGCGCGAGCGCCTTGAGAAGGCACTGTCCTTTATGGAAGCCGAAATTTCGGTTCTTCAGGTTGAGAAGCGTATCCGCAGCCGCGTCAAGCGCCAGATGGAGAAGACGCAGCGCGAATACTATCTCAACGAGCAGATGAAGGCGATCCAGAAGGAGCTTGGTGATGGCGAGGACGGTCGCGATGAAGCGGCTGAACTAGAAGAACGCATCAACAAGACTAAGCTTTCCAAGGAAGCCCGCGAAAAGGCCCAGGCTGAGCTGAAGAAGCTGCGCAGCATGAGCCCGATGTCTGCCGAAGCAACGGTCGTTCGCAACTATCTCGACTGGCTGCTGTCCATTCCGTGGGGCAAGAAGTCGAAGATCAAGCAGGACCTGAACTTTGCCGAAGGCGTACTTGGCGACGATCACTTTGGTCTTGAAAAGGTCAAGGAGCGCATTGTCGAGTATCTCGCGGTGCAGGCTCGCTCGACCAAGATCAAGGGCCCGATCCTCTGCCTCGTCGGACCTCCCGGCGTCGGCAAGACCTCGCTTGCCCGTTCGATTGCCAAAGCTACCGGCCGCGAATATGTCCGTATGTCGCTCGGCGGCGTCCGTGACGAGGCTGAGATCCGCGGTCACCGCCGCACCTATATCGGTTCGATGCCCGGCAAGGTCATCCAGTCGATGAAGAAGGCGAAGAAGTCCAACCCGCTCTTCCTGCTCGATGAAATCGACAAGATGGGTCAGGATTTCCGCGGCGATCCGTCATCGGCCATGCTCGAAGTGCTGGATCCGGAACAGAACTCGACCTTCATGGATCACTACCTTGAGGTGGAATATGATCTGTCGAACGTCATGTTCGTGACGACGGCCAATACGCTGAATATTCCCGGTCCATTGCTGGATCGTATGGAAGTCATCCGTATCGCCGGCTACACCGAGGATGAAAAGCTCGAGATCGCCAAGCGGCACCTGTTGCCGAAGGCAATCAAGGATCACGCCCTACAGCCGAAGGAGTTTTCGGTCACGGACGATGCGCTGCGCAATGTTATCCGCCTCTACACGCGGGAAGCAGGTGTGCGTAGCCTCGAACGCGAATTGATGACTCTGGCACGTAAGGCCGTGACCGAAATCCTGAAGTCGAAGAAGAAGTCGGTGAAAGTCACCGAAAAGAACCTCTCCGACTATCTGGGTGTCGAGCGGTTCCGCTTCGGTCAGATCGACGGCGAAGATCAGGTTGGCGTCGTGACAGGTCTTGCCTGGACGGAAGTTGGCGGTGAATTGCTGACCATCGAAGGTGTCATGATGCCCGGCAAGGGCCGCATGACCGTCACGGGTAACCTCCGCGACGTGATGAAGGAATCGATCTCCGCAGCGGCTTCCTATGTCCGCTCGCGTGCCATCGATTTCGGCATCGAACCTCCATTGTTCGACAAGCGCGACATCCACGTGCACGTGCCGGAGGGTGCTACGCCGAAGGACGGTCCGTCCGCCGGTATCGCCATGGTCACGGCGATCGTATCCGTGCTGACCGGCATTCCGGTTCGCAAGGACATCGCAATGACGGGCGAAGTTACCCTGCGCGGTCGTGTCCTGCCAATCGGCGGCCTGAAGGAAAAGCTCCTCGCAGCTCTGCGCGGCGGCATCAAGAAGGTTCTGATCCCGGAAGAAAACGCCAAGGATCTGGCGGATATTCCGGACAATGTGAAGAACAGTCTTGAGATCGTTCCGGTGTCCCGCGTGGGTGAAGTCCTCAAGCATGCTCTGGTTCGCGAACCTGAGCCGATTGAATGGACCGAGCCGGCAACCCCGGCGACCGTGCCTTCGGTCGAGGAAGAAGCAGGGGCCACGACCGCTCATTAAGGCATTTCCGGCAAACGTGCGAAGCGGTTTGCTTACAGGTAATGCACCGAAATGAGCGTCCAGCGGGCGATTCTGATTCAGTCAGATTGCCCCGCTGGAAGGCGTCTATCAGGACCAACAATTGAAATGCCGGGCAATTTGCCCGGCATTTCTGTGTTTAACCCCGGTTTTCCGGGGTTTTTTCACGTTGACAGGCTTGGTTTGTGAAACGATTTGAATAAACTCCGACCAATCCGGTCACGTTATCCGTTCCGGTAGATAAAGAAAGGAAATGCCAATGAACAAGAACGAATTGGTTGCCGCAGTTGCGGAAAAGGGCGGTTTGACGAAGGCTGATGCCGGTACTGCTGTTGACGCCGTACTCGCTGCTGTTACCGGCGCCCTGAAGGCTGGTGAAGAAGTCCGTCTGCCTGGCTTCGGCGTTTTCTCCGTTTCGCATCGCGCTGCCTCGACCGGCCGTAACCCATCGACCGGCAAGGAAGTTGCTATTCCGGCTCGCAACGTGCCGAAGTTCTCGGCTGGCAAGGGTCTGAAGGACGCCGTAAACGGCTAATCATGATCTTGAGAGTGAAAGCTCTTCGAACGGATCGTGACGTTAAATTTCCAGCCATCGTGGCATGATCGCGAATGACTGTCGAGAAGGCCCGGTTCAGCCGGGCTTTTTTCGTAAGTGTAGTAAGCGTGAATAAGTGCTTGCAACCGGATGTTGGCTTCTAAGAACCAAAAATATCCGTCAGGATTCTGGCCAGTGCGAGAACGGCTGCCAATGGTAGCAGCCAGTCGAAAAATATATCCGGGTTTTTCATGAGTGAAAGAGTGCTCGGCTGATGTTACGAGATTGCACCGCCAAATGACACCATTTGGCGGCTCAATGGACTAGCGGACAATCTTCAGCAGGGAAGTGCGCTTCCCGAAGATCATATCGGTGCACAATGTGCCTTTACGAGAAAGTCTGTAGGTACCAGCAGGCCGCGTATCGCAAATGGACTTCACAAAACGCAGTGCTGATACGCGATCTGTGAAAAGTCCCCCGACAAGTCCCAGCCGGTCATAGACGACCCAGCGCCGTGCGGCTTCCTTGTCGACGATGAAGCGCGGCAGTGGAACGGCGGCGTTTCTCTGGTTTTTTGTGGTCATAGCGAGTGCTCCATCCAGAGACGCAACCACTTTCACTGTGTAAGTTGCATGATGAGGAACGTCACCAGAACGCCGGCTCCAATCACTGTCATCAAGCGGAGCAGTATGCTGATGTCTTGGCGCAATTCTTCCTCGGTAATGGCTGAACTGATGTTCCGGGACCCTGCATGCTTACGCTTTGCTTTGCTCAGGTGTAAAAACAGGCCCAATTTTCCGTACATGATCGAAACCTCACTTCTGATGGTTGCACGAATGTTTCAATTGCTGGGGGGCTGGGCTGGGCTGGCGGTGTTTCAGCGCGCCGCCAGTGTGATGGAAAGTGTCGCTTGCTGATGCTGCGCTATGAGCGCCGAGGGTGATTCTTCCACATGGTCAATGGCAGCACAGGCCCGGCGAATGGCGCTGGCGGTTTCTTCGCTGACGCCAACCAACGGCAGCCGTACATCCGGTGACAGACCGCGCCGATGGTGCAAGGCGTACTTCACCGGAACGGGATTGGTATCTTGTTCCATGGCAGTCAGAAGAGGCTTCAATTTGAAGCCGAGCGTTCTGGCACCGCAGGCATCGGCTCGCTTACAGGCTTCGTAAAGTTTGACAGTGGTTGCTGGAAGCACATTCGAAATGACTGAAATCATTCCGTCTCCTCCCTCAAGATTGAAGGAAACCGCGGTCGCGTCATGTCCTGATAGTTGTATCAGCCGATCGCCCATACGACGAATGATGCGTTTGGGCCGGTCGAGTTCACCAGTCGCGTCCTTGATACCAATGACGGTCGGGATTTCACTCAGCCGTTCGATAGTTTCCAGAGAAAGATCGACGCCGGTTCGCTTCGGGACATTATAAAGGATGATTGGTATCTGAACATTGCGAGCCACGGCTTCGAAGTGGCGATACAAGCCTTCCTGAGACGGGCAGTTATAGTATGGCGTCACAATCAGGGCGGCGTCAGCACCGCAGGCAGCTGCAGCGCTCGTCAATGCAATTGTCGATAGAGTATCGTTGGTGCCTGTTCCTGCAACAACGGGTACACGTCCTGCAGAGACGTCAACACAGGTTTTGATGAGGCTGATCTTTTCCGCCGTATTGAGAGTTGGGGCCTCTCCGGTCGTGCCACAGGGAGAAAGAGCATGGATGCCTTCTCCAATCTGCCACTCCACCAACTCGGCGAAAGCCTTGTGCGCCACTTCTCCGTTTTCAAATGGGGTAACAAGAGCGGTTGTTACTCCGCGCAATCTGGTTCTGAGTTCGTCATAAGCCATTGTTCTGAATCTCCGTTACCCGAACCTTCGACCGCAAACGAACCTCGCATATGTCGCAGAAGCCATTCAGAACGCAGTCTTGCCGGGCGTGAACAAGCTATGAGTCCCGGCGTATAAATTCGAGATCGGGAACAGACCCGGAGTATTAGAAAGTCGTATATTGCCTCTGAGCATGATGTGACCGCGCTGGCCGTTATATAGCCACTAACGCTTTAATTCTCAGGTCCTTGCCCGCTCAGACAGAGGAGCATACGCAAAAAGCCGGGCACTGGGCCCGGCTTCCGATAACTCTCTTTGCCTGCCGCTTATTCAGCAGCCTCTGAACTGCGCTTGGGACGGCGTTCCAGCAGTTCCTTGAGGAAGTGGCCGGTGTAGGAGCGTTTTTCCTGCACGATGTCTTCCGGACGGCCCACGGCAACAATCTCGCCGCCGCCATCGCCACCTTCCGGTCCAAGGTCGATGACCCAGTCGGCAGTCTTGATGACTTCGAGATTATGCTCGATCACAACGACTGTGTTGCCCTGTTCCACCAGCTCGTGCAGCACTTCAAGCAGCTTCGCCACATCGTGGAAGTGCAGGCCGGTTGTTGGTTCGTCCAGAATATAGAGCGTGCGGCCCGTTGCGCGGCGTGACAGTTCCTTGGCAAGCTTCACGCGCTGTGCTTCCCCCCCCGAAAGCGTCGTCGCCTGCTGGCCGACCTTAATATAGCCGAGACCCACCTTGACGAGCGTTTCCATCTTGTCGCGAACGGCAGGCACGGCGGAGAAAAACTCCGCGCCTTCCTCGACTGTCATATCCAGCACATCGGCGATGGACTTGCCCTTGAACAGGACTTCCAGCGTTTCGCGGTTGTAGCGTTTGCCGTGACAGACATCACAAGTCACATAGACATCCGGCAGGAAGTGCATCTCGATCTTGATGACGCCATCGCCCTGACAGGCCTCGCAGCGTCCGCCCTTCACATTGAACGAGAAGCGGCCCGCCTGATAACCGCGCGCCTTGGCTTCCGGCAAACCCGCAAACCAGTCGCGGATCGGTGTGAAGGCGCCGGTATAGGTTGCCGGGTTGGAACGAGGCGTACGACCAATCGGCGACTGGTCGATATCGATCACCTTGTCGAGGAACTCCAGCCCCTCGATGCGGTCATGCTCCGCCGGATGTTCACGTGAACCCATGATGCGGCGCGAAGCGGCCTTGAACAGGGTTTCAATCAGAAAGGTGGACTTGCCGCCGCCTGAAACGCCGGTGACAGCGGTAAAGGTTCCTAGCGGAATATCCGCCGAGACATTTTTCAGATTGTTGCCCCGCGCGCCGACGACCTTGATGCGTTTGGACTTTGAAATCTTGCGACGTTCCGCCGGAACGGCAACTTCCATCGCGCCTGACAGATATTTGCCGGTCAGCGAGTTCGCATTGGACATCACGTCCTGCGGCGACCCTTGAGCGATGATCTTGCCGCCATGGACACCTGCCGCAGGGCCGATATCGACCACATAGTCGGCAGTCAGGATCGCATCTTCGTCATGCTCGACCACGATGACCGTGTTGCCGAGATCGCGCAGATGGCGCAGCGTGTCGAGGAGACGCGCATTATCACGCTGATGCAGGCCGATGGATGGTTCATCCAGCACGTAAAGCACGCCGGTCAGGCCGGAACCGATCTGCGAGGCAAGACGGATACGCTGGCTTTCACCGCCCGACAGCGTGCCGGAATTGCGCGCCAGCGTCAGATAGTCGAGGCCGACATCGTTGAGGAACTGCAGGCGCTCCCGGATTTCCTTGAGGATGCGGGCGGCAATCTCGCGCTGCTTGTCGTTAAAGCTGCTATCGATGTCGCGGAACCAGGCGTCGGCCTTGCGGATCGACATTTCCGTGATCTCGCCGACATGCTTCATGCCAACCTTGACCGCAAGCGCTTCCGGCTTCAGGCGGTAGCCGTTACAGGAAGGGCAGGGAGTCGAGGCCATGAAGCGCTCGATATCTTCGCGCGACCAGGCAGAGTCGGTTTCCTTCCAGCGGCGCTCCAGATTGGGGATCACGCCTTCAAAAGGCTTCGTCGTCTGGTAGGAACGCAGGCCGTCATCATACTGGAAGGTGATTTCCTTGCCCTTGGTGCCATAGAGAATGGCCTGCTGGGCTTCTTCCGAAAGATCAACCCAGCGCGCACCGATCTTGAAGCCATAGGCTTTGCCAAGCGCTTCCAGCGTCTGATTGTAATAGGGCGACGAAGACCGCGCCCATGGGGCAATCGCGCCGTCCTTCAATACTGCCGTTTCGTCGGGAACGATCAGGTTCGGATCAATGGCCTGCTGCGTGCCGAGACCATCACAGGTCGGGCAGGCGCCGAACGGGTTGTTGAACGAGAACAGGCGCGGTTCGATTTCTGGAATGGTGAAACCGGAAACCGGGCAGGCAAACTTTTCCGAAAACAGAATGCGCTCATGCGTTTCGTTGGCCGACTTGTTGGCACCACCACCTTCAGCCGTTTCTTCAGGCGGCAGCGGCTTATCAGCAAACTCGGCGACGGCCAGACCTTCGGCAAGCTTGAGGCAGGTTTCAAGACTGTCGGCGAGGCGGGTCGACAGGTCAGGCCGCACCACGACACGGTCGACTACGACATCGATGTCGTGCTTGTACTTCTTGTCCAGCGCCGGAACATCGGCGATTTCATAGAAGGTACCGTCCACCTTGACGCGCTGAAAGCCCTTCTTCTGAAGCTCTGCCAGCTCCTTCTTGTACTCGCCCTTGCGGCCACGAACGATGGGCGCGAGGATATAAAGGCGCGTGCCTTCTTCCAGCGCCATGACCCGATCAACCATCTGGCTGACGGTCTGGCTCTCGATGGGAAGGCCGGTTGCAGGCGAATAGGGCACGCCCACGCGCGCAAAGAGCAGGCGCATGTAATCGTAGATTTCGGTGACGGTGCCGACCGTCGAACGCGGATTGCGGCTCGTCGTCTTCTGCTCGATGGAAATGGCAGGAGAGAGGCCGTCGATCTGGTCGACATCCGGCTTCTGCATCATTTCGAGGAACTGGCGCGCATAGGCCGAAAGACTTTCGACATAACGGCGCTGGCCTTCCGCATAGATCGTATCAAAGGCAAGCGAGGATTTGCCCGAGCCGGAAAGCCCTGTCATCACGATCAGCTTGTCGCGAGGCAGATCGAGATCGACATTTTTCAGATTGTGTTCGCGCGCGCCACGTATGGAAATGAATTTCTGATCGCTCATTCCGCGTCCTGCCTGCTCATGATGCCATGGATAACGGGCGCCGAATGGTAAAACACGTCGCGCCGGTGTCTAATATGGGGTGAAACCCTCCAATAAGAAGGGGGCTCCGGTCATTCATCGGTGCACTCTTATCATTAGAACAAATATCGAACAACCAGCCTTCTGATAGGCGATACGAAATGTGAACGCAAGAGCGTTGACTGTCACTCCTGACAGGAGCAGACTACCCTTACTCGCTGATAGCGGAGAGGTGCCGCGGTGGGATGACACGGCATCGGCAAGAGGTCCGCAGGAGGCGGGGAGACCCAGTAGGGAGGTAAAGGAGCATGAGTCCACCTGACTACAGTGCCTAGCTTTCACAGAGATGAAAGCACAATCCGTTTCGGTTGCGGCAGCATCTTTTCGCAAGGAATGATGCCTCGTTGATCGAAAGTGTGATTGCCGACAATTTGAATTTGCGCGGAATGCAAATGGCCGTGCGCCTTTGTGATCCGAAAAGACCTGCCGACGAATTAATGTCGACACATGAGCATTGCTCAAACCCCAAGCCCTGCGCGCCAAAGATACAGTGAGCGGCAGGGCTTTTCCTTGGAAGCTGATCCCGTTTGCCAAGCGCAGGCAGCTATTGCTTTATGACGGTAGTCGGCAAGGCTGTTTTGAAATTAAGGCAGATGCAGTTTCAGCCTCTGAAATGAGGAAAACTGCACTATCAGCGCGGTAAACGGTGCAAAAACCCACTGAAATTTATGGCGAACACAAGGCTTTTTAATGTTGGAAGGTTGCATTTTGAACAAAACAAGAACATAAACTCTGTGGACATTGAAGAATTCACCGGCCCGGATTGAGCACGCTTTGAGCCAGTCCTGTAAGGTGAACATATGAGTTTGTGGTGATGGCGCATTGTTGCGCCTGATCTTTCATTTGAAAAGTGCCTCTTGTCCGCGCGAAGCAGTGCGGAAAGAGTGTGCATGCAAGACCCGGAGTAATTTTCGATGGCTGGTAGCGTCAATAAAGTCATTCTGGTCGGCAATCTTGGTGCCGATCCGGAAATTCGTCGTCTGAATTCCGGCGACGTGGTTGCCAATCTGCGCATTGCAACGTCGGAAAGCTGGCGCGATCGCCAGAGCGGCGAACGCAAAGACCGCACCGAATGGCACAGCGTTGTCATCTTCAATGAGAACCTCGCCAAGGTTGCGGAACAGTATCTGAAGAAGGGCGCCAAGGTTTACATCGAAGGCGCGCTCCAGACCCGCAAGTGGCAGGATCAGAACGGCAATGACCGTTATTCGACGGAAGTCGTGCTGCAGAAGTTCCGTGGTGAACTGCAGATGCTCGATAGCCGTGGTGAAGGCGGCGGTGAAGGCCGTTCGTTCGGCGGCGGTGGCGGCAACCGCAACCAGATGTCTGACTATTCTGGTGGCGGCGGTGATTTCGGCTCGTCCGGCCCATCCAATCAGGGTGGCAGCAGCGGTGGCTTCTCGCGCGATCTGGACGACGAAATTCCATTCTGAGAACGGATATAATCCAGTTTATAAGTTAAATTTGATAAGGCGCTGTTTTACAGCGCCTTTTTATTGGATCATACTTCCGATTCTCTAGGAAAATGATGTCTGATCGCGAGCTCGTCAGCGTGATTTGCCCTCAAATTTAACCTGCTCACCGTCTTCTTTGGTGAATGATGCGACCGGATTTTCCAGAAGCGGCAGAACCAGCTCAGAGGGACGGCAAAGGCTGGTGCCGCGCGGCGTTTCGACGATGGGCCGGTTGATCAGAATTGGATGGGCCATCATGAAGTCGATCAGCTCGTCGTCAGTCCATTTCGGATCGGACAGCCCGAGTTCAGCATAGGGCGTGCCTTTTTCGCGCAGCAGTTCGCGTGGTGTCATGTTCATTGCCGCCAGCAGACCGACCAGACGTTCCCGCGTGGGTGGATTCTGCACATATTCGATAATGACGGGCTCTTCGCCACTCGCACGGATCATTGCCAGCGTGTTGCGCGAGGTGCCGCATTTTGGATTATGAAGAATGGTCACGGCCATCGGAGGTTTCCTGTCTGATTTGGAGGCGCTCAACGGCACCGCGTTCATAACAGCTTCGAGAGCAGTTCAGCGCTAGCATGCTTCAGTTCATGTCATTCATCTGCGGGTCACCGGGATACGTGTCGATAGAAAACTCCATATTATCCGCTGAAAACCGTGTCAGCGAATACTGGATCGGCACTCCATCGGTATTCACATTGATCGCCTTGGCCGTCAGTACAATGGCGCCGGGCGAAAGCTTCAAATGTTTCAGATCATCCGAATCCGCATGGCGGGCGGATATGATTGTCGATTTACGGAAGTAATCGGCAATACCTGCTTTTCGGAAAGCCTCGGTGATGGAACCGCTTTCCGCATAATCCTCGGCAATTTCGGGAAATTGTTCGGCACTGATCCAGAGCGTTGCGCGCGACACGGGGCGTCCGTCAGCGCTGTGCAAGGTTTCGAGCCGCAGGACAGGTGAACCAGGCTCTATCTCTAGCGCCTCGGCTATATCCGGAGAGGCAGGCGCTGTGCCGGAAGCGAGCAGCGCGCCCTTCATGTCGCGCACCTGCGAAGCGAGCGATTGCGAAATGCGGGTGCGACGTCCGATCTGGTAGGTGAGGCGCTTTGCATTGGCAACGAAGGTGCCGCGCCCTTGCTCGGCACGCAGCACGCCTTCCTGCGTCAGCGCGGCAATGGCGCTGCGCACCGTATGGCGATTGACTCCAAACCTGTCGGCAAGTTCCATCTCGGCGGGCATACGCGCACCGGACTGAAGCCTGCCAGCCCTGATCTCACCGCGTATCTCGTCGGCAATCTGCCTCCAGATCGCCACGCCGCTGTTTCTCTCAATTCGTCTGGTCTTTGTCATCAACTGTCATCGTCCTGTCATTGGCAGGGTGTAATCATTCTGGTATTGTATAGTTGTCTATATAACTAGACAATTTGAGAGATCAAGTCAACGGGAGTGCATCCCGAAAAACATGAAACGGTTTTCGGACAAGATGCGCCTCAAAACAAACTCCAGAGCGACGATCTGATGCAATCAGGTCAAAGCGCGCTCTGGAACTAACAGGGCAGGGAAGCTCATGTACGGTACGGAGCAAAGTGCGAAGGGAGGCGGAGCCGGTTCCGCCACTGAAAGCGGAACGGTGCCGGATGCAGTGCCAGATTCAGTTCAAGCCGCACGACAGGCAAGCATGGCAGTTCTTGCACGTGCAAGCGGCGAAGAGCTGCAAGCTTTCTGGCAGGCATGGTCCAACAAGCCGGAATTTGAAGTTCTGCGCGGACCGGAAACCGGTCTCGTAATGCTGCGTGGCCGCATTGGCGGCGGCGGCGCACCCTTCAATGTCGGCGAGGCAACGGTGACGCGCGCTACGGTGCGGCTCTCCGACGGTTCGGTCGGCCACTCTTATGCGCTCGGTCGCGATCAGGAAAAGGCGCGGCTTGCCGCTGTCTTTGATGCATTGTGGCTCGATGAAGGCCATCGCGATGCCGTGGAGGCACAAGTGCTGAATGTCTTGCGCAAGCGGCTGGACGATGCCGACGTCAAGCTGCGCGGCGAAGCCGCCGCTACCAAGGTCGATTTCTTCACAATGGTCCGGGGAGACAATTGATGCTTCCTTTTTCTCTCGAAAACAGCACTTCCTCCGCGTTTGAGGGTGGCTTTGCCGATCCGGTGACGAATGCGCAGTCGGCTTTTCATGCCGTCATGCACGCCATGGCTAATCCCGGTCGCATCTATCCTCTGGCTCGCGCAGCCACCCCACCGCAGCCGCTGACGCCTGAACTGGGCGTGATTGCAGCAACCCTGCTCGATCACGATGCGACTGTCTGGTGCGATGCAGCGATAGCAGTTGATGAAAGCGCAACCGCCTGGCTCACTTTCCACACGGGCGCGCCGCGTGTCGAAAGTGCGGATGCCGCACAATTCGCTCTGGCCAGCAATGTTTCGCTGCTGCCGTCTCTGGCAGGGTTTTCGCAGGGTGATGCCGAATTTCCCGACCGTTCGACAACCGTCGTTCTCGCTGTTGCGTCGCTGACAAGCGGACAGGACTTTGAGCTGAAAGGCCCCGGTATCGATGGCGAACGTGCACTTCAGGTTGAAGGCCTGCCGCAGGATTTCATCCAGCAATGGCGTGAGAACGGCGCACAATACCCGCTCGGCATTGATCTTGTTCTGGTCAGCGACGGCGCTGTTGCAGCGCTTCCCCGCACAACTCGCGTTTCCGCTCTGGAGGGCTGAAAATGTATGTTGCCGTAAAGGGTGGCGAAACGGCCATCCATAATGCACACCGTCTTCTCGATGATCGTCGTCGCGGCGATCGTTCGGTTCCGGCTCTGCGTCTCGACCAGATTGCCGAACAGCTGGCGCTGGCGGTTGATCGCGTCATGGCCGAAGGTTCGCTCTATGATCGCGAACTGGCGGCACTTGCTGTTCGTCAGTCGCGCGGCGATCTGATCGAGGCAATCTTTCTGGTGCGCGCCTACCGCACAACCTTGCCGCGTTTTGGCTATTCGCGGCCGATGGAAACCGCTGAAATGCTGATCGAACGCCGCATTTCTGCGACCTACAAGGATCTGCCGGGCGGTCAGTTGCTCGGACCGACCTTTGATTACACGCATCGTCTGCTCGACCCAGATCTGGCCGGTGATGTTGCCGTTCCGGAACCCGAAATGCGGGAAGCCGTGAAGGAAGAGACGCCGCGTGTAACCGATATTCTTGGTGCGGTTGGCATGATTGAGGATGATGGTTCCCTGCCGGAAGGTCACGAACCGGGCGACCTGACCCGCGAACCTTGGACATTCCCGATGGAGCGCGATCTGCGCCTTCAGGCATTGGCACGCGGTGATGAAGGTTTCCTGCTGGCACTCGGCTATTCCACCCAGCGCGGCTATGGCAATAACCATCCTTTCGTCGGCGAAATCCGCATTGGCGAAGTGGATGTCGAGTTCGATGTGCCCGAACTTGGTTTTGCCGTCTCGCTCGGTCGCGTGCAGCTGACCGAATGCCAGATGGTCAATCAGTTCAAGGGATCGGCCAAGCAGCCGCCGCAATTCACGCGCGGTTACGGTCTGGTGTTCGGCCAGAGCGAACGCAAGGCCATGTCCATGTCGCTCTGCGACCGTGCACTGCGCGTGCGGGAATTCGATGCGGATGTGACGGCACCTGCCGAGGACGAGGAATTCGTCATCTCGCATTCCGACAATGTGCAGGCGACGGGTTTCGTCGAGCATCTGAAACTGCCGCACTACGTGGATTTCCAGGCAGAACTCGATCTCATCCGCCGCATGCGTGCGGAATATGACCAAGCGCACAATGAGACTGAAGGCGTAACGAAGGAGGCCGCAGAATGAGCGATCTGGCCAATTATAACTTCGCCTATCTGGACGAACAGACCAAGCGGATGATCCGCCGCGCCATCCTGAAGGCCATCGCAATACCGGGCTATCAGGTGCCTTTTGCCAGCCGTGAAATGCCGATGCCTTATGGATGGGGCACCGGCGGCGTGCAGGTGACGGCTGCCATTCTGGGGCCGGATGATGTGCTGAAGGTCATCGATCAGGGTGCCGACGACACGACCAATGCCGTTTCTATCCGCGCCTTCTTCCAGAAGACTGCCGATGTCGCCGTCACCACCCATACGGGCGAGGCGACCATCATCCAGACCCGCCACCGTATCCCGGAATATCCGCTGACCGAGGGGCAGGTGATTGTCTATCAGGTGCCGATCCCCGAGCCACTACGTTTTTTGGAGCCACGCGAAACCGAAACCCGCAAGATGCACGCGCTCGCCGAATATGGCCTCATGCATGTGAAGCTTTACGAGGACATTGCGCGTCACGGTCATATCGCCAAGACCTACGATTATCCGGTGATGATCGAAGGGCGCTATGTGATGGCGCCTTCGCCGACGCCGAAATTCGACAATCCGAAAATGCATATGTCTCCGGCATTGCAGCTGTTCGGTGCCGGTCGCGAAAAGCGCATCTATGCCGTCCCACCTTATACGCAGGTGGTCAGCCTCGATTTCGAGGATCATCCGTTCGAAGTGCAGAAGTTCAAGGAACCCTGTGCGCTATGCGGCGCGAAGGGCGTCTATCTGGATGAAGTCGTGCTCGATGATCGCGGCGGCTCGATGTTCGTCTGCTCCGACACTGATTTTTGCGAAGACCGTCAGGCCAACGGCCATTTCGGTCATCTGGCTGCAAACAAGGAGGCTGCGGAATGAACAGCAAACCCCTGCTGAGAGTAAACAGCCTGTCGAAGTTTTACGGCAATCGCCGTGGCTGTGCAGACATTTCTTTCAATCTGTGGCCAGGCGAAGTGCTGGCCATTGTGGGTGAATCCGGCTCCGGCAAAACGACGCTCCTGAACAGTCTGGCAACCCGTCTGGAGCCGACTTCGGGTACCGTCGAATACCGGATGCGTGACGGTGAATTCCGCGATCTATACAAGATTGGCGAAGCGGAACGCCGTTTCCTGATGCGGACCGACTGGGGTTTTGTGCACCAGAACCCTGCAGACGGATTACGCATGACGGTTTCGGCTGGTGCCAACGTGGGCGAACGCCTGATGGCAGTCGGAGAACGCCATTACGGTAATATCCGCTCGACGGCCACCGAATGGCTGGGACGTGTCGAAATCGCTTCCGACCGTATCGACGATCAGCCGCGTGCCTTCTCTGGCGGCATGCGCCAGCGCTTGCAGATTGCCCGCAATCTGGTGACCGCTCCGCGCCTTGTTTTCATGGATGAACCGACCGGCGGTCTCGACGTGTCCGTGCAGGCACGTCTTCTCGATCTTTTGCGCGGCCTCGTCAGCGATCTTGGTCTGTCGGTGATTATCGTTACTCACGATCTTGCCGTAGCCCGGCTTCTGTCCCATCGCATCATGGTCATGAAAGACGGCCATATTGTCGAACAGGGCCTGACCGACCGCGTCCTGGATGACCCGCAGGCGCCATATACGCAACTGCTCGTATCGTCTATTCTGCAGGTTTAGTAAATTAAAACAGATGTTTGCAGCGTGTTGTTCGTAAATTGGCGAAACTTCATGCGTGAGGTGAGAAATGACACAAGTTAGAACATCCTCTCCGCTGGCGGTGTCGGGTCTGGCGAAGACGTTCACGATGCACTTGCAGGGTGGCATTCAGTTGCCAGTCGTAAGTAACGTGGACTTCAATCTGGAAGCAGGCGAATGCGCAGTGCTTGGCGGACCTTCCGGTGCCGGTAAAAGCTCCATTCTCAAGATGGTCTATGGCAATTACGCTGTGAATGCAGGCTCGATCCTCATTCGTCACGAAGACCGTATGGTGGATCTGGCAACAGCCGATCCGCGCGAAGTGCTGGCCGTTCGGCGCGATACGATTGGCTATGTCAGCCAGTTTCTGCGCACATTGCCGCGCGTCGCGGCAATCGATGTGGTTGCCGAGCCTCTAGTTGGGCGTGGCGTCGATCGCGAACTGGCGCTGACCCGCGCTCGCGAGCTTCTGTCACAGCTCAATCTGCCAGAAAGGCTTTGGGCCTTGCCGCCTGCGACTTTCTCGGGTGGCGAACAGCAGCGCGTGAACATCGCGCGCGGTTTCATCACGGATCATCCGATACTGCTGCTCGATGAGCCGACCGCCTCGCTTGATGCGAAGAACCGTGCGGTCGTGGTTGATCTCATCAAGACCAAGAAGGAGGAGGGCGTCGCCATGCTAGGTATCTTCCACGATGAAGATGTGCGTACGGAGGTTGCGGACCGGATTATCGACGTGACAGCTTTCTCTCCGAGGGCCGCCGCATGACCAAGCTATCGGTAGAACCGCTGGTGCATGAAACCGCCATCGTCAGCGGTTGCACACTCGGTCGCTACACAGAGATAGGCGAGCGCAGCCGCGTTTCGGAAACTGTGCTCGATGATTATTCCTATCTCGGCATCGATTGCGAAATCTGGTGTGCGGAGATTGGCAAGTTTTCCAATATCGCCAGCCATGTGCGCATCAACGCCACCAATCATCCGACATGGCGTCCGACGCTGCATCATTTCACCTACCGCGCCGGTGATTACTGGCCGGAGGAAAAGGATGAGACGGAGTTTTTCGAGTGGCGTCGTGGCAATGCGGTGAAGATCGGTCATGACACTTGGCTCGGCCATGGCTCCACCATTTTGCCGGGTGTGACGGTTGGCAATGGTGCCGTTGTCGGTGCCGGGGCGGTGGTGAGCAAGGACGTTGCGCCCTATACGATTGTTGGTGGTGTTCCGGCGCGTCTCATTCGCGAACGTTTCGATGCCGCAACGGGCAATCGTCTGGATCGACTGGCCTGGTGGAACTGGAGCCATGAGCGTCTGCGCGAAGCGCTCGATGATTTCCGCGCGCTCGATATCGAAGCTTTCCTATCGAAATATGAAACTACCGCTAACACGAATGCGGTGATGAAAGAGCTATCCCATGGCTAATGAAATCGTTCTGAAAAATGCGCAGATTGTGCTCGCTGACGAGATTGTTTCCGGTTCTATCCTGATCCGTGACGGCAAAATTGCAGCCATCGATCAGGGCTATGCCAATGGCGGCGAAGACATGGATGGCGATTATGTCATTCCGGGCCTCATCGAGTTGCACACCGACCAGTTGGAAAGCCATTACGCGCCGCGTCCGAAAGTGCGCTGGAATGTCGACGCTGCGGTTCAGGCCCATGATGCGCAGGTTGCAGCATCGGGCATCACGACGGTTTTCGATGCGATGCGTGTCGGCTCCGATTATGACCGCGACTTCGTTGGTAAGGATATGCGGATGCTTGCGGATGCCATTGAAAGCGGTGTTCGCGAAAATCGCCTGCGTGCAGACCACTTTTTGCATCTGCGCTGCGAAGTATCTTCGGCAGATTGTCTCGAAACGTTCGAGCTTTTTGCGGGCGATGACCGCGTAAAACTCGCTTCGCTGATGGATCATGCGCCGGGACAGCGTCAATTCGTTGATCTTGAGACCTATCGCACTTATTACATGCGCAAGATGAAGCTCACGGATGAGGAGTTCCGGGTGCATTGTGAGAAGCGCATGGCGGATTCGGACGCCTATTCGGCCAATCATCGCCGCGCCATTGCCGAAATGGCTGCGACACGTGGCATCGTTCTGGCTAGCCATGACGATGCGACCAGTGCGCATGTCGATGAATCGCTCGACCATGGCGTGCGGATTGCCGAGTTTCCAACCACGATGGAAGCGGCCAATGCTTCGAAAGGCGCAGGCCTCTCGATCCTGATGGGCGCGCCGAACATCGTTCGCGGTGGCTCGCATTCCGGCAATATTGCCGCACGCGATCTCGTCGATAATGGCAGCCTCGATATCCTGTCTTCGGACTATATTCCGTTCAGCCTCATTCAGTCGGCTTTCGGTCTTGCTTCGGGCGAACGTCCGATTGCGCTGCCACAGGCTGTCCGCCTCGTGACCAAGAATCCTGCGGACGCCATGGCTATGGATGATCGCGGCGAAATCGCCATCGGCAAGCGCGCCGATCTCGTTCGCGTGCGCCCGAAAGGTGCAATCCCGGTTGTCCGCACGGTCTGGCGCGAAGGTGATCGGGTGCTTTGATGCAGATGCAATCCGATATGCCGAAAGGCTGTTTCGTCGCCGTCGTCGGCCCCAGCGGGGCCGGCAAGGATACGATCATGGATGCAGCGCGTGTGGCTCTTGCGGGCGACACGCGTTTTCATTTTGTGCGCCGCATCATCACCCGCCCGCAAATGCCAGGCACGGAAGATCATGACAGTCTGGATGAAGCATCTTTTGCAACAGCTGCAGGCGAGGGAGCCTTCGCTCTGCACTGGCAGGCGCATGGCCTGAGCTATGGATTGCCAAAATCACTGGAGGATGAAATCGCCGACGGTACGGTGGTGATCGCCAACGTTTCACGGCGAGTGCTTGGCGATATTCGCAGGCTCTACAAATCACGTTCTGTGGTCGTGATAACAGCCCGACCGGACGTTCTGGCAGAACGGCTTGCGTCGCGTGGTCGTGAAAGCCGGGAAGAAATCACCGCGCGGCTTGCGCGTGAAGTGAGCTTCGATGACGATGCCCGAGATGTTGTCACAATAGACAATTCAGGTGATGTCAATGCATCCACAGAGACCTTCCTTCATCATTTGAAGGAAATAACTGTTAAAACAATTGCTTAGGTGAAATCTCTATAGCGGCGTGTAAATTTACACAAACGTCATTATGCTTTCATTGCAGTGTCATGGAAGCAATTCAAAGTGAGCATGAATGGAGACGAATTCATGCTTCAACTGAACAACATAACGCGCCGCTATAATGACAAGGTGGCGGTTTCGGGCGTGGACCTCGAAATCGAGCCGGGCACGTTTGTGGGAATTATCGGGCGCTCAGGCGCAGGCAAGTCGACGCTTCTGCGTATGATCAATCGCCTTGTCGAGCCGTCCGAGGGAACAATTCACTGGGATGGTCGTGATGTTACGGGCCTTAAAGGCTCGGGATTGCGTGACTGGCGCGCGCAATGTGCGATGATTTTCCAGCATTTCAATCTGGTTGATCGTCTGGATGTTCTGACCAATGTTCTGATGGGGCGTCTCAACTATGTTTCGACGCCCAAGTCGCTCCTGCGTATCTGGAGCGACGAAGAACGCCTGATCGCGCTTTCCGCTCTGCAGCAGTTCGATATTGCGCATCTTGCGGCGCACCGCGCCGATGAACTTTCGGGTGGCCAGCAACAGCGCGTGGCGATTGCCCGCGCGCTCGTGCAGCAGCCACGCATTATTCTTGCCGACGAGCCTATTGCATCGCTCGATCCGCGCAACACCCGCAGCGTCATGGACGCCCTGCGCCGCATCAATCGCGAATATGGCATCACGGTCCTCTGCAATCTGCACTCGCTCGATATTGCGCGCAGCTATTGCGACCGCCTCGTCGGCATGTCTGCCGGCAAGATCGTATTCCGTGGCACACCGTCGATGCTGACAGATATGGCATCACGCGACCTTTACGGCATGGAAGCCGCTGACGTCATCGACGCCGACGAACAGCAGGGCGAACCAATGCCAATGCCAGTTCCGCAGTCGGCTGAAGCCGTTCTGCGCCAGCTTTCCGCCTGAGCGCATAAAGCTCCGGAAAAAAACACGCTCCAAACTCAGGATTAACAGGAGATACCTATGCTTAACCGTAGAAACTTTCTGGCGGCGGCTGTGCTTACCGCAACGCTGACCATGCCAATGATGGCCTCCACCGCTCAAGCTGCTGACTGGAGCAAGGATTATCCGGAAATCGTTCTGGGCGTTATCCCGGCTGAAAACGCCTCGACCACTTCCGACCGTTATGCGCCTCTGGCTGCATATCTCGGCAAGGAACTTGGCACCAAGGTCACGCTGCGCGTCGCCAACGACTACGCCGCCGTCATCGAAGGCCAGCGCGCCGGCAACATCCAGATCGCATTCTATGGCCCGGCTTCCTATGCGCGCGCTGTCATGACCGGCGTTGAAACCACACCACTTGTCAACCAGCGCCATGACACCGGTGTCAACGGCTACTACTCTGTCGTTTATGTTCGCGCCGACAGCCCGTACCAGAAAATGGATGACCTGAAGGGCAAGACCATTGCTCTCGTTGATCCGAACTCCACGTCGGGCAACAATGCTCCGCGCTTCTTCCTCAACCGCGAAGGCTATAGCGTCGATACGTTCTTCGGTAAGAACTTCTTTGCTGGCAGCCATGAAAATGCAGTTCTTGCTCTTGCGCAGGGCACCGCTGATGCCGCTGCCAACTCCTGGAACTCGGAAAACGATTCCAACCTGACCCGCATGGTCAGCCGCGGCGTGCTGAAGGATGCTGACGGCAAGGCAATGACGAAGGACGATTTCCGCGTCATCTTCAAGTCGGACTTCCTTCCAGAAGGTCCGTTCGCTGTTCTCAACACTCTTCCAGACCAGCTGAAGGCCGACATCAAGCAGGCTTTCCTCGACATGCCGAAGAAGGACAAGGCAGGTTTTGATGCCCTTTCCGACGGCAAGGATCAGGAATTCGTAGCGACCGAAGCTAAGGATTTCGAACCAATCATCGAGATGCTCAAGTTCAACGACAAGGCTCGCAAGTCCTAATCCGTAGAACAATTGAAGTGCCCGAAGCCGCAAAAGCTTCGGGCATTTTTTTAGAGCATGATCCCGAAAAGTGGGAACCGGTTTTCGGACAAGATCATGCTTGATTAAAGGAATCTCGCATGACGGTATCCTCACTCGACGGCAACGGTGCAAAAACTCTTCTTGCCGATTATCGAAGAGAAGTCGGCAAACGGCGTCTCTACGGTATCGCGCTGCTCCTCGCGCTTGTCGTTGTCGCCATTGCTGCCTCCGTCGTTGCCGATGTTCGGCCGGGCACACTGGTCGAAAATCTCTTTCGCTTTACAAGCTACCTCGGTCGCATTCTGCCGGATCTGACCATCGCCAATTTCTGGGGCGACCTCGCTGCCTGGTACTGGAACCTCGGCGGCTGGCTCAAGATGCTGTTTGAGACGCTGTTGATCGCCTATCTGGCGACGTTGATCGGTGCTGTGGTCGCTTTTGCGGCTTCCTTCGCAGCATCATCCAACATGGCTCCGAATTCGACGGTTCGCTTCATCGTTCGTCGCGGGCTGGAGCTGTTGCGTACGGTTCCTGAAATCGTCTTCGCGCTGCTGTTCGTTATCGCCTTCGGTCTTGGGCCGATGGCCGGTGTGCTGGCACTGATGCTTCATACAACAGGGGCACTGGGCAAGCTGTTCTCCGAAGTCGTCGAGAATATCGATATGCGCCCGGTCGAAGGTATTCGCGCATCGGGCGGCTCCGGCCTGCAGGTCATCCGCTTTGCCGTGCTGCCACAAGTGGCCGCAAATTTTGCTTCCTATGGCCTGCTGCGTTTTGAAGTCAACGTGCGCGGTGCTTCCGTCATGGGTTTTGTGGGGGCAGGCGGTATCGGGCAGGAACTGCTCACCTCGATTCGCCAGTTCTATTACAGCGATGTCAGCGCCATTCTGCTGCTGATCATCGTGACGATCGTCGTGATCGATCTTGTCACCCAGCGCGTGCGTCACGCACTGCTTGGCCGTATTGGTTGAGGAGAGAATTATGACCGACATTGCACAAAGTCTCTCCCGCGAAGCACATGCGCACGAAAAGGAATTGAGGACCGAATATGCCGATCTGTTCGGCAATGGGCGCACATGGCGTAATCTGGCGATTTTAACCGTAGCGCTTATCGCTTCAGTCTGGTTCGCTTTCTATTGGCTCGATTTTTCACTGCTGCGCATTCTAAACGGCCTCGGTCGCCTCGGTGATTTCGCCTTGATGATGATGCCGCCATCGTCCGGCGGTCGTTTCAGTCTTTATCTGTGGTCTATGATGGAAACGCTGGCGATTGCCTATCTCGGCACATTGTTGGCAGCGATCCTCGCTTTTCCATTCGGTTTTCTGGCGGCGAAGAACATCATTCCGAATGTCTTCCTGCATTTTGGCATTCGCCGCTTCCTCGATACCATTCGCGGCGTCGATACGCTGATATGGGCACTGATCTGGGTGTCGGTTGTGGGGCTTGGACCTTTCGCCGGTATTCTCGCCATCGCCTGCTCGGATTTCGGCGCATTCGGCAAGCTGTTCTCGGAAGCCATTGAAGGTGCTGACAAGAAGCCGGTCGAAGGCGTGGTCTCGTCGGGCGGCGGCAAGCTGCACGGCTATCGCTTCGGCGTGCTGCCACAGGTTCTGCCTCTGATCGGCAGTCAGGTGCTTTATTTCTTCGAGTCAAACACCCGTTCGGCGACGATCATTGGTATTGTCGGGGCAGGCGGTATCGGCGCGCATCTGGCGGAACAGATCAAGGTTCTGAACCTTCAGGACGTTTCCTTCCTGATCATCATGATCCTGATCGCTGTTGCCGTGATCGACTGGTTCTCGTCCAAGCTTCGTCACGCCATGATTGGCAAGAAGGCACAGAAATCGGCTTAACCACTGATGAGTGTCTTGATGCCATCGGCAACGAACTGAACCGCAAGTGCGGCTAGAATGACGCCGAGAAGGCGTGTCAGGATGGAACGGCCGGTTTCGCCGAGAAACCGGTCGACCCGCTCTGCCAGCAACAGCACGAGATAGGTAATCAGCAGGCAGACGAAAATTACGCCAAGAAGGGCCAAACGCGGCCCGACGCCATGGAATGAGTCCGAGGTCAGAACGATAGCCGAAATTGCGCCCGGACCGGCAATCAGTGGAATGGCAAGTGGGAAGGCGGCAATATTGCGGATATGGTCCTTGGTGATGGCCACCTCGGCGCTCTTTTCCTTGCGCTCTGTCCGCTTCTCGAAAATCATCTCAAATGCGATCCAGAACAGTAACAGGCCACCGGCAACGCGGAACGCACCGATGGTAATGCCGAACATGCCGAGTATCTGCGCGCCCGCAATGGCAAAGAGCGCCATCACGATAAAACCGATGATGGAGGCGCGAAGCGCCACCTGTCCGCGGTGGTGCCGCTCCATGCCCGGCGTGAGCGCCAGAAACAATGGCGCCAGTCCGGGCGGATCGATTGTAACAAGCAGGGTGACGAACGCGCTGAAAACCGTATCGTAGAACCCCATACTGCACGCGCCCTTCTTGTTGGCATGTTATGCTCAATCGGATACATGAATTGTAGACGATCAGTGGCACATGGTCGACGCAAAGCGCCAGTACGGGCAACATCGTTGCTCAATCTTTATGTGAATATCTTTTAAGTCATTGAATTGACAGACGGAAATAGCCCGCCGAAACGGTCGTGAAATTGGCGTTTTTTGCTGGTTTCCGTTATAAAGTGACTTTATCGATTCTGTTGAGAAAGAAATCTGAATAGTGTCAGATCAAACGCCTCCACCCGGTTCCGACGATATGAATGGTGGCCCAAACGGCGGCCCTAGCGGTATCGAACCGATTTCCATTATCGAGGAGATGCAGCGCTCCTATCTCGATTACGCGATGAGCGTTATCGTGAGCCGTGCGCTGCCCGATGTGCGCGACGGCCTGAAGCCCGTACATCGCCGCATTCTCCACGCCATGAACGAGATGAACCTCGCCTATAACCGCCCGTACCGTAAGTCGGCGGGTGTGGTCGGTGAGGTCATGGGTAAGTATCACCCGCATGGCGACGCTTCTATTTATGACGCTCTCGTGCGTATGGCGCAGGATTTCTCCATGCGCGATCCGCTTGTCGACGGGCAGGGCAATTTCGGCTCCATCGACGGCGATCCGCCGGCAGCGATGCGTTACACCGAATGCCGTCTGGAAAAGCTTACCGAATCCATCCTGTCGGACATCGACAAGGACACGGTCGACTTCCAGGACAATTATGACGGCCGCGAGCAGGAACCTGTGGTTATGCCTGCACGCTTCCCGAACCTGCTCGTCAACGGTTCGGGCGGTATCGCTGTCGGCATGGCGACCAACATTCCGCCACACAATCTCGGTGAAGTCATTGACGGCTGCGTAGCGCTCATCGAGAATCCGGCCATTCAGCTGGAAGAAATGATTGAGATCATCCCTGGTCCGGATTTCCCGACCGGTGGCATCATCCTCGGACGCGCAGGCATCAATTCCGCCTACACGACCGGGCGCGGTTCTGTGATCATGCGCGGACGGGCCACCATTGAGCCGATGCGCGGTGACCGCGAAGCCATTATCATCACCGAGATCCCGTATCAGGTGAACAAGGCTTCGATGATCGAGAAAATGGCCGAACTGGTGCGCGACAAGCGCATCGAAGGCATTTCCGATCTGCGTGACGAATCCGACCGCGAAGGCTATCGCGTCGTGGTCGAACTCAAGCGCGATGCCGTTGCCGATGTCGTTCTGAACCAGCTCTATCGTTACACGCCGCTGCAGACCTCGTTCGGTTGCAACATGGTGGCGCTGAACGGCGGCAAGCCGGAACAGCTCAATCTGCTCGACATGCTGCGCGCTTTTGTTGCCTTCCGCGAGGAAGTCGTGACGCGCCGCACAAAGTTCTTGCTCAACAAGGCGCGCGACCGCGCGCATGTGTTGGTCGGCCTTGCAATTGCGGTCGCCAATATCGATGAGGTGATTGCACTCATCCGTCGTGCGCCCGATCCAACGACGGCCCGCGAGCAGTTGATGGAACGTCGTTGGCCTGCAGCCGATGTGGCTCCGCTGATCCGTCTCATCGACGATCCGCGCCATCGTATCAATGAAGACGACACCTATAACCTCTCCGAAGAACAGGCTCGTGCCATTCTCGATCTGCGTCTGCAGCGCCTGACCGCGCTCGGTCGCGACGAAGTGGCGGACGAACTGAACAAGATCGGTGAGGAAATCCGTGATTATCTCGACATTCTCTCGTCGCGCCTACGCGTGATGACGATCGTCAAGGATGAGATGATTGCGGTTCGTGACGAGTTCGCCACGCCACGCCGCACCGAAATCGGTTTCGGTGGCGCCGAAATGGATGACGAAGACCTGATCGCCCGTGAGGATATGGTCGTCACCGTCAGCCATGCAGGCTATATCAAGCGCGTTCCGCTGACGACCTATCGTGCGCAGCGCCGTGGCGGCAAGGGCCGGTCCGGCATGGCCACGAAGGACGAGGATTTCGTCACCCGCCTGTTCGTCGCCAATACGCATACGCCGGTTCTGTTCTTCTCCTCGCGTGGCATTGTCTACAAGGAGAAGGTCTGGCGTCTGCCCGTCGGCACGCCGCAGTCGCGTGGCAAGGCGCTCATCAACATGCTGCCGTTGCAGCAGGGCGAGCGCATCACCACAATCATGCCGTTGCCGGAGGATGAAGAATCCTGGGCAAATCTCGACGTCATGTTCTCGACCACGCGCGGTACGGTTCGCCGTAACAAGCTGTCGGACTTCGTTCAGGTCAACCGCAATGGCAAGATCGCGATGAAGTTGGAAGACGAGGGCGATGAAATCCTCTCGGTCGATACCTGTACGGAATTCGACGACGTGCTTCTGACCTGCGCCGGTGGCCAGTGCATTCGATTCCCGGTTACCGATGTGCGCGTCTTTGCAGGCCGTAATTCTATCGGCGTGCGCGGCATCAACCTGGCCGATGGCGACAAGGTCATCTCCATGGCGATCCTGCATCACGTCGATGCCGATGCATCAACCCGTTCTGCCTATCTCAAGCGTTCGATTGCCGAGCGCAGGGCGCAGGGTGCGGACGACGCAGACGACATCGTGGTCGTCGGCGAGGAAGTCGGAACCGATGCGGAACTGACCGAGGAGCTCTATCAGGAGCTGAAGGCCCGCGAAGAAACCGTGCTCACTGTCAGCGAATACGGTTACGGCAAACGTTCCTCGTCCTACGAGTTCCGCGTTTCAGGCCGTGGCGGCAAGGGCATCCGCGCTACCGACACGTCGAAGACCGACGAAATCGGCAAGCTCGTTGCCCTGTTCCCGGTCGAGGCGAGCGACCAGATTCTACTTGTTTCCGATGGCGGACAGCTCATTCGCGTACCGGTCGACGGTATCCGTATTGCCGGACGTTCCACCAAGGGCGTCACGATCTTCAACACGGCGGATGGCGAAAAGGTTGTCTCGGTCGAACGCATATCCGAAGCGGATAGCGACGAAGAAAACGGCAGTGAGGGCGAGGCAGCTTCTGAAGGCGAAGCACCAAGCACAGGTACCGAAGAATAATAGAGAAGCCCGGGTTAGAGCATTTTCGAGCCAAAAGTGGGAAACGGTTTTGCGTCGGATAATGCGACAAACCAACGGACCCGGGCTTTTTATATAGATCAATGAAAAAGGCCGATGGCGGGAACCATCGGCCTTTTTCAGATGCCAAGACTGGAGGAATTGGCGATCACAGAAACTCTTTCACAGCAAGCTCCAACGCTATTGCGTGAACTCGGCTGCTAATACTTAGCGCGAACGCATGTTGCGCAAGCTATTGATGTCAAATGTCACCTGACGCACGCGCTGACGCTTGGACTCGTTCTCTTCGAGAAGCAGTATGATTGCCGATGCAGCCATCGCGACCATCATGGATAATGCCAGAAGAAAGATCATCATCGTGTTATCCTTTCGACATACATACGCTTCAGAAGCGAAAAGGTTGCACCAAACTTGCACCTATCTTGGTAAATCGGTTGTGAACTTGTCGTGAAATCGCTGTTCATATCGCGTTCATCTGGTTTCTTGGTTTCTGTTTTCTTATCGCAGTGGTTCTTGTTGAAAATCCCGTCAGAAAAGGCTAGCTGGAAGAAATGACGATCGCGATTTATGCGGGCTCCTTCGACCCGGTGACAAACGGCCATATGGATGTCCTTAAAGGTGCCCTACGCCTTGCCGACGAGGTTATTGTCGCGATCGGCGTTCATCCCGGCAAAAAACCTCTCTTCACCTTCGAGGAACGCGTGGCGCTCATCGGTGAAAGCTCCAAGGCCATATTGGGCAAGGATGCAGGCCGGGTTTCGGTCATTTCCTTCGACGGACTGGTCATCGATGCAGCACGCAAACATGCCGCACAATTGATGGTGCGTGGTTTGCGCGATGGCACCGATCTCGACTATGAAATGCAGATGGCGGGCATGAACGGCACTATGGCGCCCGAATTGCAGACCGTGTTCCTGCCAGCAGACCCGGCAGTACGCACAATTACCGCCACATTGGTCCGCCAGATTGCCTCCATGGGCGGCGATATAAAGCCCTTCGTTCCTGCGGCTGTTGCTGCCGCCTTGAACACCAAATTCAAATCCTGACTGCAGGGAGTTTTTCGATCATGTCTTTCATCCGTTCGGCGCTTGCCGCTGTTGCCTTTATCGCGCTGTCGCAAGGAGCGGTCCAGACGGCTTCCGCCGCCAATGCCGAAAACACCGTCGTTCTCAAGCTGAAGGACGGCGACGTTGCCATCCAGCTTCGTCCCGACCTCGCGCCGAAGCATGTCGCCCAGATTGAAAAGCTGGTTGGGGAAGGCGCCTACAACGGCGTTGCATTTCACCGCGTCATTCCAGGCTTCATGGCACAGACCGGCGATGTAAAGTTCGGTAACGTGGACAAGGGTTTCGATGCTTCGCGCGTCGGCACCGGCGGTTCCGACTATCCCGATATTCCGGCAGAGTTCTCGAAAGAACCCTTCGTGCGCGGCACGGTCGGCATGGCCCGCAGCCAGAACCCGAACTCAGCCAATTCGCAATTCTTCATCATGTTTGCGGACGGCGCATTCCTCAACGGCCAGTACACCGTGGTCGGCAAGGTTGTCAGCGGCATGGATATCGTCGACAAGATAAAGAAGGGTAGCGAAGCCGATAATGGCGCCGTGGAAAACCCCGACAAGATCATCAAGGCCACGCTTCAGGCCGATAAAAAGTAAAATACGATAAGAAGTAAATACAAGGAGAGGCCCAATGGCTTACAAAGACCCTGAAAACACGCTCGTTCTGGAAACCACCAAGGGCAACGTCGTTCTTGAACTCTATCCAGACCTCGCGCCGGATCATGTTGCGCGCGTCAAGGAACTGGCTCGCGAAGGCGCTTATGACGGCGTTGTGTTCCACCGCGTAATCGACGGCTTCATGGCCCAGACTGGCGACGTAAAGTTCGGCAAGACCGGCGGCGCGCATTTCAATGGCTCGCGTGCGGGCATGGGCGGTTCGGACAAGCCAGATCTGAAGGCTGAATTCTCCAACACGCCGCACAAGCGTGGCACTGCTTCGATGGCCCGTTCGGCCAACCCGAATTCGGCCAATTCGCAGTTCTTCATCTGCTTTGCCGACGCTCCGTGGCTCGACCGCCAGTACAGCGTCTGGGGCCAGGTCATTGAAGGCATGGACAATGTCGACAAGATCAAGCGCGGTGAGCCTGTTGCCGATCCGGACACGATCGTGACGGCCCGCATCGCTGCCGACATCTGATCCTACCGATTTCATTGAGAAATTACGGCTCCGGTTCATACCGGGGCCGTAGTCATGAGGTTCATAATGCGTGTTGATCTTTTCGATTTCGATTTGCCGGAAGAGAGCATTGCTCTGCGTCCAGCGGAGCCGCGTGACCACGCCAGATTGTTGCGTGTCCGTCCCGGCCAGCCATTCGAAGATCGACAGGTATTCGAATTGCCCGATCTGTTGCAACCCGGCGATGCGCTTGTTTTCAATGATACCAAGGTGATACCCGCGCAGCTTGAAGGCATGCGCGAGCGCGATGGCAATATTTCGCAGGTCAGCGCCACGTTGCATATGCGCACCGGTCCGGGTCGCTGGAAAGCGTTTCTGCGTCCGGGCAAGCGCGTAAAGGAGGGCGACCGCATCCGTTTCGGCCATTCCGGTTCAAGCTGCTTCCTTGGTACACTTGATGCCACCGTGGCGGAAAAGGGCGATGCGGGCGAAGCGCTTCTCGTGTTCGACCTTTCCGGCGCCATGCTGGATGAGGCCATCGCATCGGTCGGGCACATTCCACTGCCACCCTATATCGCGTCGAAGCGCGCCGAAGACGAGCGCGACCGCAAGGACTATCAGACGGTCTATGCCCGCGAGGAGGGCGCTGTTGCCGCTCCCACTGCCGGATTGCATTTCACGCCCGATCTTCTGGAAAAGATCAAGGCCAAAGGCGTTGAAGAACATTTCGTAACGCTGCATGTGGGAGCGGGAACGTTCTTGCCGGTCAAGGCCGACGATACGACCGACCACAAGATGCATTCTGAAATCGGTTATGTGTCGCAGCGGACCGCCGATGCGCTCAATGCTGTGCACGAGCGGGGCGGCAAGATCATCTGCGTCGGTACGACGTCGCTGCGCCTGATCGAAAGTGCTGCGGGCGAAGATGGCATCATCCGTCCGTGGGCCGGTGCGACCGATATCTTCATCACGCCGGGCTACAAGTTCCGTGCAGTCGATCTGCTGATGACCAACTTCCATCTGCCGCGCTCGACGCTGTTCATGCTGGTATCGGCCTTCAGCGGCTTTGAGACGATGCACGCAGCCTATGAGCACGCCATCAGCAATGGCTATCGCTTTTATTCCTATGGTGACGGCAGCTTGCTTGAGCGAGCCGACAAAGCTAAAGACACCGCATGACTCTGGAAAATCTAAAGACAAGCGAAAACTTCGAATTCAAAGTGCTGGCAACCGACGGCGCTGCTCGTCAGGGCGAGATTTCCATGCCGCGCGGCGTGGTGCGCACACCTGCCTTCATGCCGGTCGGTACGGCTGGCACGGTCAAGGCCATGTATATGGACCAAGTGAAAGAACTTGGCGCCGATATCATCCTTGGCAATACCTATCACCTGATGCTGCGGCCGGGTGCCGAGCGCGTGGCGCGGCTGGGTGGCCTGCATGAGTTCGGCGGCTGGAAAGGCCCGATCCTGACCGATTCCGGCGGTTTTCAAGTCATGTCGCTCGCGCAATTGCGCAAGCTCGACGAGAAAGGCGTGACATTCCGCTCGCATATCGACGGCAAGCCTTATGAAATGACGCCGGAGCGATCCATCGAGATTCAGGGGCTGCTGGATAGCGATATCCAGATGCAGCTTGATGAATGCGTGGCGCTGCCTTCACCGGAAAAGAACACCGAGCGCGCAATGGAATTGTCGCTGCGCTGGGCCGAGCGCTGCAAGGTCGCTTTCGGCAATCAGCCGGGAAAGGCGATGTTCGGCATCGTGCAGGGCGGCGACGTTGCACACCTGCGCGAGAAATCGGCGGAAGCGCTGAGGGCCATGGATCTCAAGGGCTATTCGGTCGGTGGACTTGCGGTCGGCGAGCCGCAGCAGGTCATGCTCGACATGCTGGAAGTGGTCTGCCCGATCCTGCCATCGGAAAAGCCGCGCTACCTGATGGGTGTCGGCACGCCGGACGATATTCTGAAGTCGGTGGCGCGCGGGATCGACATGTTCGATTGCGTGATGCCGACGCGCGCAGGCCGCCACGGCCTTGCTTTCACGCGCTTTGGCAAGGTGAACTTGCGCAATGCGCGCCATGCAGACGATCATCGCCCGCTCGATCCGGAATCGGATTGTCCGGCATCGCGCGACTATAGCCGCGCCTATCTGCACCATCTGGTAAAATCCGGTGAAGCGCTCGGCGCAATGCTCCTGACCTGGAATAACCTGGCCTATTATCAGTATCTGATGAAGGGCATCCGCATATCGATTGCCGACGGGCGCTTCGGCGATTTTTCCGCCGAAACCTGGGAAGGATGGGCGAGGGGTGATATTCCCGCGCTCTGATTCGAACCTTGCTAAAATTAAGGGCGCCCGCCGCCCTTTTTCTTTATAGCTGTCAGTTTTCTGTCAGCATGTTTTCCAAACGGACGAGAACGGCGCGCTGTTCCTCATCGTTCAGAATTTCACATTCCATCAGTTTGGAGCATTCGAGACCCGCGACGGCCAGGTAAACAATCAGCGCGGTATCGGAATCGGTCGTGTCCATGATCATGCGGTCGAGAAATGCCCTGTGATATTGGCGAACCGGCACCATGAAACCCGGATCTTCAGCAAGCGCGGCAAGGACACCACAAGCTGGCGGCTCATCATCGGCCTGAACCCGGTAAACATCGAGAAAAGCCCGAGCCACGCGGTTTTTGTCGCCTTTCTGGAGTGTTTCCTGAACCTCCATGGCGTGTTCGTGCTCTTTCATATACTCTTCGACCACCGCTTCCAGCAGTTTGGCCTTTGTCGGAAAAGAATACAGTAATCCGCCTTTTGAAAGGCCCGCACGGGCTGCTACAGCATCGAGAGACAGGTGAGCAGGTCCGATCTCACGGGCAAGCTCAGTAGCAGCGCGCAAAATACGCTCGCGCGACGAGACCTTCTTTTTTGTTAGCAATTTACTGGTGTCTCCTGACAGTTCGTATGTTGACAATACCGTCCAGACGGTACAGTTATTCGCCACTTTCATTCAAGTAAAATACGCGCGACCTTTGCGTGACTGCGAAAGAAGGCGCCGCGGCCAATCCCCCAACCCTGATCGATCAGGGAGCCATCTGGAGTGCATCCGCAATGATCAAGCGCCTTATTCTGGCAATAATATTCCTCGTGATCGTCGTTGGAGGCCTCGTTGGCTTTAACCTGTTCCGATCACAGGCCATCAAAGACTTTTTCGCCAACATGCAGCAGCCCGCCCAGACGGTTTCGACCGTGGCAGTGGAGCCGGGCGTATGGAAACCGGGTGTCGAAGCCATCGGCACGGCCAATGCGCTCAATGGCGTCGATCTGACCGTACAGCTTGACGGCCTCGTGCAGAAGATCAACTTCAAGGCCAATCAGGAAGTCAAGGAAGGCGACCTGCTGCTTCAGCTGGAAGACAGCATTCAGAAGGCGGACCTCGCAGCCGCCGAAGCTGAAGCCGTTCTTGCCCAGCAGAACCTGAAACGAGCCGATACGCTGCGCACGCGCGGTGTCGGTGCTGTATCGAATGTCGATACGACCGCATCGGTCGCCAATGCCGCCGGTGCGGTGGTGGAAAAGATGCGTGCAACGCTGGCGCAGAAGTCGGTCAAGGCCCCGTTCTCAGGCGTTATCGGCATTTCCAAGGTCGATCTCGGCCAGTATCTGACGCCCGGCACGGTCATTGCCACGCTGCAAAACACCGACGTGATGCGCATCGACTTCACTGTCCCGGAACAGTCGCTTGCCTCCATCAAGCTTGGACAAACCGTCAAGGTCGGTTCGACTGCAGAAGCACTCAACTTCACCGGCACGATTATCGGTATCGATCCGAAGATCGACCCGACGACCCGTCTCGTTTCGGTGCGCGCGGAAGTACAGAATCCGGATCATGAACTGACACCGGGTCAGTTTGTGCAGGTTCGTGTCGAGTTGCCGGAAGAAGACAATGTCATTGCTCTGCCGCAGACCACGATCATCTCCAGCCTGTATGGCGACTATGTCTATGCGGTTCGTCCGGAACAGAAGCAGGAAGGCGCGAAGGCTGCCGAAGGCGACAACACCGCCAAGGCTCCTGCTGCCGATGCCAAGCCGGAAGATGGCGAGAAGCAGGTCGCACAGCAGGTCTTCATCAAGCTTGGACGCCGCTATTCCGGCATTGTCGAAGTGACGAGCGGCCTCAAGGCTGGAGACATCATCATCACGGCAGGTCAGAACCGGCTCTCGCCCGGCGTACCGGTGAACATCGACAACACCGTCAATCCGATTCCGGCCGGCCAACCGGCTGACAAGCAATAGGCGATCCCGATGAGCTTTTCCGATATTTTCATCCGGCGACCCGTGCTTGCCACGGTAGTTGCCCTCATGATCATTCTGTTGGGCCTTCAGGGTATCGCGCAGCTGACGGTGCGCGAATATCCGAAGGTCGATGAAACCGTTATCACGGTCACAACAAACTATGCCGGCGCGAGTGCCGATCTCATTCAGGGTTTCATCACCGCGCCGATCGCCGAAGCGGTCGCAACCACTGAAAACATCGACTATGTGACGTCTTCGAGCCGTCCGTCGTCGAGCACGGTGACCGTGCAGATGAAGCTCGGTGCAAACCCGGATGCGGCGTTGACGGAAGTCATCGCCAAGGTCAATCAGGTTCGCGGCGACCTGCCGGACGAATCCGACGATCCCGTCATCGTCAAGGGAACGGGTCAGAACTTCGCTACCATGTATCTGGCAGCGCAGAACCCTAATATGACGAGCGAACAGATCACGGAATATCTGGAACGCGTTATCCAGCCGCGCATGTCCACCATTCAGGGTGTTGCAAAGGCTGAAATTCTGGGCGGTCAGGTCTATTCGATGCGTGTCTGGCTCGACCCGATCCAGCTTGCGGCACGTCAGATCACGGCACCGGAAGTTCTGGCGGCAATCAACGCTTCCAACTTCCTGTCGGCGCCCGGCACGACCAAGAACGAATATGTGTCGTCATCGATCACATTGAAGTCGACCTTGCAGACACCGGAAGCCTTTGGCGCCATGCCGATCAAGGCTTCGGGTGACGACGTGGTTCGTCTGCGTGATGTTGCGCGGGTCGAACTGGCTGCGAAAAGCACGGACACCATCGTTTCGTTCAACGGCTCGGCTGGTACCTTCCTCGGCGTCTTCCCGACACCAGCTGCAAACCCCATCGACATGGCCGCTGCCGTCCGCAAGGAACTGCCATCTATCCAGGCGTCGCTGCCGGAAGGCATGTCGCTTGTTCTCGTCTATGACGCGACCGAGCAGATCAGCTCTTCGATCAAGGAAGTCTTCACGACCATCGGCGAAGCTGTGGCTATCGTCATTCTGGTCATCATCGTCTTCCTCGGGTCGTTCCGCTCGGTGCTGATTCCGATTGTCACGATCCCAATCTCGTTGATCGGCGTGTGCTTCTTCCTTTATGCGCTCGGCTTCTCGATCAACCTGTTGTCACTGCTCGCGATGGTTCTCGCCATCGGCCTTGTGGTCGACGATGCCATCGTGGTTCTGGAGAACATACACCGGCATATCGAAGAGGGCCTCCGGCCCATGGACGCTGCCTTCAAGGGCATGAAGGAAATCACCGGCTCGATCATCGCCATGACGATCACGCTGGCGGCGGTGTTCGCACCACTCGGCTTCACGGGCGGCCTGACGGGTGCCCTGTTCCGCGAATTCGCCTTCACGCTGGCTGGCGCCGTTATCATTTCGGGCGTTGCCGCCTTGACGGTTTCGCCAATGATGTGTGCGCGCATGCTCAAGCATGGCGACCAGACCCGGTTCCAGAAGTTCATCGACCGGACCTTCTCGCGTTTCGAAAAGTGGTATCACCGTCGTGTCTCCAACTCGCTCAACTATCGCGGCATTACGCTCGCAATTGTGGTAGCGCTGATGGGATTGACGGGCTTTCTTTTCATGAACACGTCGAGCGAATTGGCACCGGAAGAAGATTCCGGCGCGCTGTTCTCGATGTTCCAGGCTCCGCAATATGCAACCTCGGCCTATACCAATCTCTATGCCGAACAGATCGACGAACTGACCAAGGATCTTCCGGAACTGAAGACCCGTTTCCAGATCGTCGGCATGGATGGTGGCACGACATCCGGTATCGCGCTGTGGGTTTTGAAGGACTGGAACGAGCGTACCCGTTCGCAGAAGCAGATTCAGGAAGATCTGACCGCACGTATTTCCAAGGTTGCAGGTGTTGAAGCATTCATCTTCGCGCCTCCGTCCTTGCCGGGAACGGGTGGCGGCCTGCCGATCTCGATTGCGATACAATCGACTGGCCCAGCCGATCAGGTTTTCGCACTGGCTGAGGAAATCAAGAATGAAGCACAGGCTTCCGGCCAGTATATCATTGTGCAGAACTCGCTCTCCTTCAACGCACCCCAGGTCACGATCACCATCGATCGCGACCGCGCAGCAACGCTGGGTGTGCAGATCAGCGATATCGGTTCGACACTGGGTCTCCTGACCGGTGGCGCATCGGTGGCGAAGTTCGACCGCGATTCGAACAGCTATGACATCATCACGCAGGTGCCCGATGCATACCGTTCGAACCCGGAAAAGCTTGGCGACTTCTATGTGCGCAGTGTTTCCGGCTCGATGATCCCGCTGTCGTCGGTCATCACGATCAGCCAGAATGCATCGCCTGCAGCAATCGAGCAGTTCAACCAGCTGAATTCGGCCACGATTTCAGCTCTGCCGCTACCTGGCGTCACAACCGGGCAGGGCCTGCAAACTCTGGTCGATCTGGCCAAATCCAAGATGCCGGAAGGCTTCTTCCTGGATTATTCCGGTCAGTCGCGTCTGGAAGTGGAGCAGGGCAACACGATCCTGATCGCCTTCGGCCTCGCCGTCATCGTGATCTATCTCGTGCTGGCGGCACAGTTCGAAAGCTTCCGCGATCCGTTCATCATCATGATGTCGGTTCCGCTGTCGATCTTCGGTGCCATCGTGCCGCTGAACATCGGTCTCGGCACTCTCAACATCTACACGCAGGTCGGTCTCATCACCCTTGTCGGGCTGATTACCAAGCACGGTATTCTGATGGTGGAATTCGCCAACCAGCAACGCCGTCTGCATGGTCTTTCACGCCGGGATGCGATCATCGTCGCAGCTGAAACTCGCCTGCGTCCAATCCTGATGACCACTGCCGCCATGGCGCTTGGCGTTGTACCGCTCATCATCGCGACCGGTGCCGGTGCAGCCGCACGTTACTCGATGGGTCTGGTGATCTTCACTGGTATCGTGATCGGCACGATCTTCACGCTGTTCGTGGTGCCGATGTTCTACACCTTCATCGCCAAGAAGGATGTTGAAGGCGAATATGTTGCGTCATCGGATGAAGGCGGCGAACCGGCTCCAGCGCAACATCACTGAAACTTGCGTTGAACCAATGACAAAGGGCGGCCTAGAAATAGGTCGCCCTTTTGATTTTTGCTAACGTTGCAAACGCTGCGTTCCAACCCATATGAGCCAGTATGATACCATTATCCGTTCTCGATCTTTCGCCCGTTCCCGAAGGTAGCGATGCAGCACAATCGCTGCATAATACGCTGGAGCTTGCGCAACATGCCGAACGGCTCGGCTTTCACCGTTACTGGCTTGCCGAACACCACAATATGCCGGGTATCGCCAGTGCCGCCACATCTGTGGTCATCGGTTACGTCGCCAACGGCACCTCAACCATTCGCGTCGGTGCAGGCGGCGTCATGCTACCCAACCACGCACCTCTGGTGATTGCAGAACAGTTCGGCACGCTGGCTTCCCTGTTTCCGGGGCGTATCGATCTCGGTCTTGGGCGCGCTCCGGGCACTGACCAGATCACCGCTCATGCGCTTCGTCGTAATCTCGACAGTGACGCCAATGCGTTTCCGCAGGATGTGGTCGAGTTGCTCAACTATTTCAAACCTACCGAACCGGGTCAGCGCGTGCGCGCAGTGCCGGGCGAGGGGTTGAATGTGCCTGTCTGGATTCTCGGTTCCAGCCTGTTCGGCGCGCAGCTTGCCGCGATGCTGGGGCTGCCTTACGCATTTGCCTCGCACTTCGCGCCTGGCGAAATGGAGCGCGCCATCGCTCTATATCGCGAGCGGTTCGAGCCATCGGAATATATGCAGAAGCCTTATGTGATGCTGGGCCTAAACGTGATTGCAGCCGACACGGACGAAGAGGCGAACCATCTTTTCACGTCGCAACTGCAGGCTTTCGTCAACCTGCGCAGCGGTCGCCCGGGCAAGCTTCCTGCACCGGTCGAAGGCTATGCGGAGCGGCTTGATCCGGCAGCGCAGGCGCTTGTTCGCCAGATGCTGTCATGCCGTGTGGTCGGTGGACCGGACACGGTAGCGAAAGGCATCAAGGCCTTTGCAGAAAGCACCGGCGCCGATGAACTGATGTTGACCGGCATGATACATGATCACAAGAAGCGTCTGCATTCATACGAGATCGCCAGCCGTTCAATCGGCCAATCAATCGCCTGAGCGGCTGTTTTCGCTTTTGACTTCCGCCAACAACCAATCCCGGAAAGCCGACACCGCCGGAGTGCTCGAACGAGCCTTCGGCGTCACAAAATAATAGCTGCTCGGGCTTTTGACCGTATGCGGACAGGCAACCACAAGCTGGCCACTATCGATTTCGGCGCGAATGAGGAACAGCGGCATCAGCGCAACGCCAAGGCCTGCAATGCAAGCCTGCGAGACGTTCGAAAACTGTTCAAAGCGCATTCCCGGTGAAACCGGAGCCGCGATATCGAGGCTCTTGAACCAGTGGTCCCATGCACCGGGGCGTGAAGCCATATTGAACAGGGGAAGCGGCAACAGATCGGCAGGCGCATGAACCGGATTCTGCTGTAGAAATGCAGGGCTGCACACAGGCGCAACCGTTTCATCCATCAGGAAGACACTATCGGCGTTGGGCCAGTCCGGCTGGCCAATATGGATCGCTGCATCCAATCCTTCGCGATCAAAATCGAACTGCCCGATACGCGTCGCAAAATTGAGGATGATATCGGGATACTTTGCCACGAAACGCGGTATGCGCGGGATCAGCCAGCGTGTGCCGAATGTCGGCAGAAAAGCGAGATTGAGCGTGGTGCCACGCATATGCGACATGACTTGCAGCGAAGCGGCACGGATGGATGCCAGCGCTGGCCCCACCGCCTTCAGATAGACGCGCCCGGCATCGGATAGAACCACATTGCGGCTGGTGCGGTCGAAAAGCGCTGTTCCAAGCTGCTCTTCAAGCGTTGCAATCTGCCGGCTCACCGCGCCTTGCGTCAACGACAGTTCCTCGGCCGCAGCCGAAAAGCTTTCATGCCGCGCAACCGCATCGAAGGCGGCAAGCGCACTGGTGGAGGGGAGCAAGCGGCGTGATATCGAAGTCATGATCCATTACTAAATGGAATAGATCGATGAGTAAACGTCGATTGCACCAGACCTCGGCACAGTTCATATTTCCTGCGAATTTTCATTGAGGAGAATACACTGATGTCACGTGCGGCTTTTAGCTGGGAAGACCCGTTTCTACTGGATGACCAGTTGACCGAAGACGAGCGCATGATCCGCGACTCGGCCAAGGCTTTTGCGACGGACGTTCTGCTGCCCCGCGTTGAAAAGGCCTATCTAGATGAGACGACCGATCCGGAACTGTTCCGTCTGATGGGGCAGGCTGGTCTTCTGGGCGTGACGCTTCCTGAAGAATATGGCGCAGCCAATGCCGGCTATGTTGCCTACGGCCTGGTGGCGCGCGAAGTCGAGCGTGTCGATTCCGGTTATCGTTCGATGATGAGCGTGCAGTCGTCGCTCGTGATGTATCCGATCTATGCCTATGGCTCGGACGAGCAGCGCAAGAAATATCTTCCGGGCCTCGTCTCCGGCGAGCTGATCGGCTGCTTCGGCCTGACCGAGCCCGATGCAGGCTCCGATCCGGCAGGCATGAAGACCCGCGCCGAAAAGATCGACGGTGGCTATCGTCTCAGTGGCTCCAAGATGTGGATTTCGAACTCACCGATCGCCGATGTGTTCGTCGTCTGGGCAAAGTCCGTTGCGCATGACAACGCCATTCGTGGCTTCATCCTCGAAAAGGGCATGAAGGGGCTTTCCGCACCGAAGATCGGCGGCAAGCTCTCGCTGCGCGCATCGATCACCGGCGAAATCGTCATGGATGGTGTCGAGGTTTCGGAAGACGCACTTCTGCCGAATGTCTCCGGTCTCAAGGGTCCGTTCGGCTGCCTCAATCGCGCCCGCTACGGCATTTCCTGGGGCGTCCTCGGCGCTGCAGAAGATTGCTGGTTCCGTGCCCGTCAGTATGGTCTTGATCGCAAGCAATTCGACAAGCCGCTGGCCGGTACGCAGCTTTACCAGAAGAAGCTGGCTGACATGCAGACCGAAATTGCTCTTGGCCTTCAGGCAAGCTTGCGCGTCGGCCGTCTGTTCGACGACGGCAGGATGGCTCCGGAAATGATCTCCATCGTGAAGCGCAACAATTGCGGCAAGGCGCTCGATATTGCCCGTCAGGCCCGCGATATGCACGGCGGTAATGGTATCCAGATCGAATATCACGTCATGCGCCATGCGCAGAATCTGGAAACAGTGAACACCTATGAAGGCACGCATGACGTTCATGCGCTGATCCTGGGCCGCGCCCAGACCGGCATTCAGGCTTTCTTCTGATCGCTGTATCGCCAAGCCTTCCATTCGGGCCCGTTCGCAGTTCGCGGGCGGGCCTCTTTATTTTTGTACGGGATTGCTGAAAATGCAGAACACGCCGCTTGACAGTCTCAAGGTGGTAGAACTGGCGCGCATTCTTGCCGGACCATGGGTAGGGCAGACGCTCTCCGATCTTGGCGCCGACGTCATCAAGGTGGAAAGCCCTGAAGGTGACGATACGCGCAAATGGGGCCCGCCATTCATCGATGTGGAAGGCGAAAGGTCCGCCGCCTATTTCCATGCTTGCAATCGCGGCAAGCGTTCGATCACTGCAGATTTCCGCACTGATGAGGGCAGGGAAGTGGTGCGCCAGCTCGTGGCTGACGCCGATGTTGTCATCGAGAACTTCAAATTGGGTGGGTTGGATAAGTACGGCCTCGACTATGAGAGCCTGAAGGCCATCAATCCACGCCTGATCTATTGCTCGATCACCGGTTTCGGCCATACCGGCCCATACGCCGAGCGTGCAGGCTATGATTTCATGATCCAGGGCATGGGCGGCATAATGGATCTGACTGGCGAACCTGACGGTGAGCCGCAGAAAATTGGCGTGGCTTTCGCCGACATTTTCACCGGGCTTTACAGCGTGATTGCGATCCAGTCCGCACTCATTATGCGCGAGCGCACCGGCATCGGCCAGCATATCGATATGGCGCTATTCGACTGTATGTCGGCGGTTTTGGCCAATCAGGCGATGAATTTTCTGGCGTCCGGCGTTTCACCAAAGCGCATGGGCAATGCCCATCCCAATATTGCGCCCTATCAGACGCTGCCTGTTTCCGACGGCTATTTCATCATCGCCTGCGGCAATGACGGACAGTTCGGAAAACTGACCTCATTGCTTGGCATTGGTGACATCGCAGTCGACGAGCGTTTCGTCAGCAATTCGGCGCGTGTGGCCAACCGGGCGGCTCTCACGGCACTTCTGGAAGACAAGACTCGGGCATGGAAGCGCGACGATCTTCTGGCCGAGCTTGCCAGAATTGGCGTGCCTGCCGGTCCGATCAACACGGTGGCCGATGTATTCGCAGACCCGCAATTCGAGGCGAGGGCGATGAAGATCGACCCGCAAGGCGTTCCCGGTCTGCGGACGCCTATTCGCTTCTCCGATGCCGAATTAAAGCTCGACAAGCGTTCGCCGAAGCTGGGAGAACACAGCAACATCATTCTTTCGGAAATCGGCAAAAGCTGAACGAGAATAGTGTCATCAACCAGACGCGCTCTTCATCGAAGGGCGCGTTTTTGTTTGTAATGCATCGATGAAAAGTGAAAGTCTCTAATCAAGAAACAACTTTAACCCCTTGCGGGGAAAGCATTTTAAATTGTTCTTGAGAGAAGATGGTGCGGTCGAGAAGACTCGAACTTCCACGGGTTGCCCCACAGCGACCTCAACGCTGCGCGTCTACCAATTCCGCCACGACCGCCCGTGGTAGGAGCCGAACTCCGTCGGCGAGTGGGCATTTAGCAAATCACTTTGGGGTGCACAAGCCCCATCTGCATCTTCCGGCAATCTTTTTGAAAAAGAATGTGAAAAAGCCGGCACGCAATCATCGAAGACATCGTTGAACCCCCGAATTTCCGGGATTTTTCAAAGGCTTCCGTAAATCAAAAAAAATTCCGAAAAACGTCACCGAACGAGAGTGTAGCGGTAGAACAAAGGGCTGCTAGGGGCAACAAGAGCGAATCCGACGAATCCGATTCATTCGGATTCGTCTCAATCGCCAAAAAATTACCCGGCGATGCCCTGCAAGCGCTTGATATCCTCAAGACGCTTCAGCGTTTCCGTATATCCGGCGTCGATTGCCTCGGATGCGCGATGGAAATCGGCAAGCCCGATCTGTCCCACAATCGGCATAAGCGTGACATCCGGTGGATCGCCCGCCATGCGGGCTCGCGAGATGCGGTCCTGAATGATGTTGAAAGCTTCCATCATCACGCCTGTAATGCCAAGGCGCGCTTCCTTCTCACCATGAATTGCCTCGGCCAGACCTTCCTGGCGCGATTGCGCATGTTTGATGACTGCAGCGCGACCATACTGGTCGTAATGCAGGTTCACCGCAAGGACGAGGCGCTGCTCGTAAGCGCGGCACACAGATACGGGGACAGGGTTGACCAATGCGCCATCGACCAGAACACGCTCCTGCCAGCGTACGGGCTCGAAAACCCCGGGCAGGGCATAGGAAGCACGCATGGCATCAATAAGCGGGCCAGATGACAGCCAGATTTCGTGACCGGTGCGTAATTCGGTGCAGATCGCGACAAAGGGACGGTCCAGTTCCTCGATGCGCAGCCCGTCCAGATGCTCGCGCAGGCGACCATCGAGTTTCATTCCGCCGAACAGCCCGCTACCGCGAAAGGTGATATCGAGAAGATTGAACATGCGCCGCCGTGTGAGGCTACGGGCGAAATCTTCCAGTTCATCGAGCTTTCCGGCCAGATAACAGCCACCGACAAGCGCGCCGATGGAAGTTCCGGCAATCATCTCGATATCGATATTGGCTTCGTCCAGCGCGCGCAGAACGCCGATATGCGCCCAGCCACGCGCAGCTCCGCCGCCCAGCGCCAAGGCTATCCGGCGCGGCTCACGCTTGATTTCAGGTTTTTCAACGATTTCTTCTGTCGGCGGTGCAAGGTCGTTATTCGCAGCCTTCCGCCTCTGCCCCCATGCAAGCATCACGATGGATACCTCTTCGTCTCGATTTGGAGCATTTCCGACAAAAGACTCAAGCGGTTTGCGTCAGGAAATGCACAGACAAATGGCTAAAACGATTCCGACAACTCCGTTTGAATGGAACCGCTTCAGATTAGCGAAACATAGTATCCAAAGAATAAATGCTGCGAATTGATGGCGCGACTCATATTCGCGCCATCACATCCTTTTGACCAAGATTAATGCTCGTGATCGCAAGCGCCTTCAATAGCCAGCGATATATCGCCGTTCTCGGCAACAACCTGCCGATAGAAGCAGGAGCGGCGGCCTGTATGGCAGGTCGGCCCGTCACCGGCGACGCGCACTTTCAGCCAAAGCGCATCCTGGTCACAATCCGTTCGCAACTCGACAACGCTTTGCAGATTGCCTGACGTCTCGCCCTTCTTCCAGAGCTTGCCGCGCGAACGAGACCAGTAATGCGCAATTCCCGTTTCGAGGGTGAGACGCAGCGCTTCCTCATTCATATGGGCGACCATCAGTAACTCGCCGTCACGCGCATCGGTTACAACGGCTGTGATGAGACCTGATGCATCGAAGCGCGGCATGAATGCCGCACCTTCTTCGATGGCCTTCTTGTCAGAAGGCTGGACAGGAAAGAAGCTCATAGTCTGCCGCTTATCTGCGGGTCAGGGTCATGAAGCGAACCTGTTCCTCCGCATTCACCTGCATTTCGCCGGTAAAAGTGGTGGTGATGGTCGTCGAACCCTGCTTGCGGATGCCGCGCATGGCCATGCACATGTGCTCGGCCTCGATCATGACGGCGACGCCACGCGGCTTCAAAATGCGCTGGATGCTATCGGCGATTTGTGCGGTGATGCTTTCCTGTGTCTGCAGGCGGCGTGCGAAAATATCCACGACGCGGGCAATCTTGGAAAGGCCAACCACCTTGTGATCAGGCAGATAGGCGACGTGCGCCTTGCCAATGATCGGCACCATATGGTGCTCGCAATGCGAATGGAACGAAATGTCCTTCACGAGGACAAGATCGTTATAGCCACCGACTTCCTCGAACACTGTGCCGAGAACTTCTTCCGGGCTTTCCGTATAACCTGCGAACAGTTCCTTATAGGCCTTGGCAACACGCTTCGGCGTTTCCAGAAGACCTTCACGCTCCGGGTCGTCTCCGGCCCAAAGCAAAAGCGTGCGTACGGCTGCTTCTGCATCGGCCTGCGTCGGCTTGCTATGCAAAAGAGTTATATCTGCCTGCTTGTTCGGCAGGCCGGATTCGTCATCTTCTTTGAGGATGCGAGCGTCCATCAGTATTCTCCAGTAGTCTCCTTCAAGGAGGAGACGAGTTAAACGGACAATACAACGATGCGCTTTGCGAGCGGGCGATGTATTGATCCGGCGCTTGAGGCCACCGGACAGGTTTTCGTGCGACTGCCCCCGGGTCTGTGCTAATGTTACCCATAGCGCAGACGCTACCTGCCTATTATATAGACATTAAATTGCAACTTCAAACCGCAGTCGGACGACAAAATTATGTTTTTCTCCGGCACTGCGGAAGGTTCGCCTCCATGATCGATGATATTTATAACAAACGTATTCTGGAATTCGCTGGAAACATGGAGCGTCTGGGACGCCTTCCTGAGCCCGATGCCGTTGCCAAAGTGCATTCCAAACTGTGCGGATCGACCGTTACCGTCTACCTGAAAATGGCTGACGGCATTGTGACGGATTTCGCGCATGAGGTGAAAGCCTGCGCACTTGGGCAGGCTTCTTCGTCCGTGATGGCGCGCAATATCATCGGCGCTTCCGCAGAGGAACTGAAAGCCGTCCGCGATGAAATGTACAAGATGCTGAAGGAAGAAGGTCCGGCGCCGGAAGGGCGTTTTGCCGACCTGAAATATTTCGAACCTGTCCGCGAATACAGGGCTCGCCACGCCTCCACGCTGCTTACATTCGATGCGGTTGTCGATTGCATCCGGCAAATCGAGGAAAAGGCCAAAGCTGCCTGATGTGCTCTTGCGGCAAGAATCACGCAGGCGAGGGCGCACCAAAGCGCTATAGCCGGAATTTTACAGATGCGTGGCGCAAGACACCCGGAAGAGTGATCGGCACTTCGTTCGTGCGCTTCTATCAGGTGACATTGTCGTCTCTCATCGGCAATTCCTGCCGCCATCTGCCGACCTGTTCCGAATATGCCTATGAAGCCATTGCTCGCCACGGCCTGTGGAGCGGCGGATGGGTGGGGCTTTTTCGCGTCATGCGTTGCGGGCCGTTCGGAACCCACGGTTTCGATCCGGTGCCGCGTACACTCTCCAGCGATCTCAAATGGTATCTGCCCTGGCGGTATTGGCGCTGCTCGGCATCTTAGGGCGCGATGCGCTTTATCAGAGCCTTCTCCCGGTTCCCCGAATTACTCCCAGCTGTGAATTCTGACATTTTTTTGTTAGCTGATTATAATTCATTAAGGATATCAACGTTTCATTGAGAATTGGAATTTAAGGCAGTGCTGTGGTCTTTTTCGGGCCGCAATTTGCCTGCATGTCCCCCCGGCGTCCCTATTCCTGTGAGCTGTTATGCTGAAATCATCGTCCCGTCTTTCACGTCTCATTGCATCCTTAGCGCTCGGTGCGAGTGTGCTTTGTACGTCTGCGGCGATGGCGAATACGTCCTGGGTTGTTTTCGACGCCGATAGCGGGCGAATCCTTGGGCAGGACGATGCGAATGTGCAGCGTGCACCAGCTTCACTGGCCAAGATGATGACGCTCTATCTCGCCTTTGAAGGTCTCAAGACCGGCACGCTACATTGGGACGATGCAATGCCTGTGTCGAAAAATGCGGCTGCAAAGGTCCGCATGAAGCTCTGGCTGAAGCCGGGTGAGACGATCACGGTGCGCGACGCTATCAACGGCATGATTATTGTCTCGGCCAATGATGCGGCGACGGTCATGGGCGAATATATCGCCGGATCGGAAGCGGCTTTTGGCCGGTTGATGACGCAGCGTGCGCGCCAGATCGGCATGAAGAGCACTTTCTTCGTCAATCCGTCGGGACTGACGGCAAAGTCAACCCAGCTTACCACAGCGCGTGATATGGCCGTGCTTGGCATGTCGCTCCGCCGTGACTTTCCGGAACAATATGAGCTGTTCTCGCAGCGCTCCTTCACTTTCCGCGACCGTGTTCGTAATGGCCACAACAATCTGATGTATCGCTATCAGGGTGTGGACGGCATCAAGACCGGCTATACGGATGTATCCGGCTACAACCTCGTTTCGTCTGCCGTCATCAACGACAGACACCTTGTCGGTGTCGTACTGGGGGCTGGATCAGCGCGGCAGCGCGACGACCAGATGGCGAAACTGCTCACCCAGTTCGGCACGGAAGGCACTGAAGCCACGGGGCAGCTCGTTGCAATGGCAAAGCCGCAGCCTGTCGCCAAACAGGCAGCTCCGGCTCAGCCGAAAGCAGACGCAGTAGCAGACCTGATCGACGATTCCCGTATCGAGCAGGGCGACGGTGGCTTCCTGATCGCCTCAGCCGCTGGAGCATCGGCCTGGACGATTCAGCTCGGCGCTCCACCGACACTTTCCGGTGCCAAGGAGCTGCTGGCCAAATATCGTCCGGCGGTCGACAAAGTCGCACCGGGCCTGAAAGCTGAAATTTCGCCTGCCGAAAAGCGCCGCAAGGTCTATCGCGCGCGTTTTTCCGGTTTCAGGGACTCTGCATCCGCCGAAAAGGCGTGCTCGCAGTTGAAGCAGCAGAAGATCGACTGCCTCCCGATTCGGAACTGATTTCATTTCAATTGCACAGATGAGCGCGACCTGACGCCGTCAGTCTGTCGCGCTTTACTGGCTGGGCAAAAAAGACTAGAACCCAACCTTCATTTTCATACGCATGAACCCACCCGCAATCGTTGGCGGGACTGGATAAGGATGATCAGAATGTCGAATACCGTTTCCATGCAATTTCCCGATGGCTCTGTGCGTGAATACGATGCGTCGATGACCGGCGCGGGCCTCGCGGAATCGATTTCCAAATCTCTCGCCAAAAAAGCTGTTGCCTATGCCGTCGATGGCACCGTGCGCGATCTTTCCGATCCTCTCGGCGCTTCCGGCAAGATTGAGATTCTGACCCGCGAAGACCCGCGCGCGCTCGAACTCATTCGTCACGATACGGCGCACGTACTGGCAGAAGCCGTGCAGGAGCTTTTTCCGGGCACGCAGGTTACCATTGGCCCCGTTATCGAGAACGGCTTCTACTACGACTTTGCGCGTAATGAACCGTTCACGCCCGACGATCTTCCGGTGATCGAAAAGAAGATGCGCGAGATCATTCAGCGCAACAAGCCTTTCACCAAGGAAGTCTGGTCGCGTGAAAAAGCCAAGCAGGTTTTTGCCGACAAGGGCGAGAACTACAAGGTCGAGCTGGTGGAAGCCATTCCTGCCGGACAGGACCTCAAGATTTATTATCAGGGCGACTGGTTCGACCTCTGCCGTGGCCCACACATGGCTTCAACCGGCCAGATCGGCAATTCCTTCAAGCTCATGAAGGTCGCCGGGGCTTACTGGCGCGGTGATTCCAACAATCCGATGCTGACCCGCATCTACGGCACTGCTTTCGCCAACGACAACGATCTTCAGGCCTATCTCCATATGCTTGAGGAAGCCGAAAAGCGCGATCATCGCCGCCTTGGCCGTGAAATGGACCTGTTCCATTTCCAGGAAGAGGGACCGGGCGTTGTGTTCTGGCACGCCAAGGGCTGGAAGATGTTCCAGAATCTGGTGAGTTATATGCGTCGCCGCCTCGACAGCCATGGCTATCAGGAAGTGAACGCGCCGCAGGTGCTCGACAAGTCCCTTTGGGAAACCTCGGGCCACTGGGGCTGGTATCGCGACAACATGTTCAAGGTAACCGTTGCCGGTGACGAAACCGATGATGATCGTGTCTTTGCGCTGAAGCCGATGAACTGTCCCGGCCATGTCATGATCTTCAAGCATGGCCTCAAGTCCTATCGCGACCTGCCGATCAAGCTTGCGGAATTCGGTAATGTGCACCGTTACGAGCCGTCAGGCGCGTTGCATGGCCTGATGCGCGTGCGCGGCTTTACGCAGGACGATGCGCACATCTTTTGCACCGAAGAGCAGATGGCTGCGGAATGCCTGCGCATCAATGACCTGATCCTGTCAGTCTACAAGGACTTCGGTTTCGAAGAGATCACCATCAAGCTGTCGACCCGTCCTGAAAAGCGCGTCGGCTCGGATGAGCTCTGGGATCGTGCCGAAAGCGTGATGATGTCGGTGCTGGAAAAGATCCAGCAGCAGTCCAACAACATCAAGACCGGCATTCTGCCGGGCGAGGGCGCGTTCTACGGTCCTAAGTTCGAATATACGCTGAAGGATGCTATCGGCCGTGAATGGCAGTGCGGCACCACGCAGGTGGACTTCAACCTGCCGGAACGCTTTGGCGCATTCTATATCGATAAGGATTCTGAAAAGCGCCAACCGGTCATGATCCACCGCGCGATCTGCGGCTCGATGGAGCGCTTCCTAGGCATTCTGATCGAGAACTTCGCCGGTCACATGCCGCTGTGGTTTGCGCCGGTGCAGGTTGTCGTTGCCACGATCACCTCGGATGCCGACGAATATGCGTCGCAGGCTGCGGCTAAGCTGAAAGCCGCCGGACTGCAGGTCTCGACCGATCTGCGCAACGAGAAGATCAACTACAAAGTTCGTGAGCATTCCTTGCAGAAGGTTCCGGTGATCCTCGTCTGCGGCAAGCGCGAAGCCGAAGAAAACACGGTCAATATGCGCCGTCTCGGTTCGCGCGATCAGGAATCCATGACGCTCGATGAAGCCATTGCACGGCTGGTGGAAGAGGCGACCCCGCCCGATCTGCTCCGCCTCAAGAATGGTGGCTAACAATTAAAAGGCCGCGCATTGCGCGGCCTTTTGCTTTTGCAGAGAGCTTAGACCTAATCCATGCTGTCTTGAACGGATTCGGATTCGCCATTGGCGACGACTTCGACTTCCTCGTTCTTGCCAGAAGAAACCTTGAAGTCTCGCTGGTAGATGCGGTCCTTGTTCTTGGCGACGGCAACATAATCCCCTTCGATTAGAACCATCGACGAATAAGCGCCAGCGCTTTCGCGTACCACATCGCCGGAAGCGTTCAGGATCGACCATGACGTATCGGCAAGCGCTTCGCCGCCGCGCTCGCGCACAAGCTTCAACGTCACTTCCGCGGCCCGATGCTGAACGGTCGCTTCCGTCAGTTTTCCGGCTTCCACGCGAATATCGGCCCGAATGGTGGCATTGGCCGTGCCATAGTTGGAAACAACATGATAAGTGCCGCTGTTGAGGCGAATGATCGCGTTCGGCTTGACGTCGGGCACAATCAGCGAACGATCATTATTGTCTTCGTCCGCATAGATCGAGAAACGCAGGAGATCGTCATTAATCTTGCCGCCATCCGGCAGAATCGCACTGAGCTTCATCCCGCCCGCATCGAGCATCATCACTTCATGACGGGTCGCGTTGCCGACCGTGATCCGCTTGGTAGCACCGGCGCGCCCATAGGCGACATGCACCAGATAGCTACCCTCGGGCAGATTGAAAACAGCACTGCCGCCCTTTGCACTTGCTATCAACGGCAGTTGACCATCCGCTCCGACATCCGGCGAGAACACGCGCCATACAAGCCCCGCCGGAATGTCACCGCCACCTTCACTCAACCGCGCCTTGAGATCGAGTTCACGCGTCTGGACGAGCGGATTGTTCTCCGGGCTGGATGGGGCGGCATAAGTGTTCAGTGTCGGAAGATCGAGCGCTGGCTGCGGCAAGTCTGGCAGGCCAGTCGTGGTGGTCTGCAACTGTGGAATATTTGTCCGCGGATCTAGGCTCTGAGCCAACGATGGCATTGCACTGACGGCAAACGCGAACGCCGTAAAAAACGATCCTCCGCGCAGGGCAATTTTTCTCTTTGGGTAAAACAGGTTCAAGCGATCCGACATGTTGTATTTTTGAGCCCATGCGGGTGGCGAATTCAAGGCCAAATCGCTTCCGGCACCCGCATTTTTCCAACTTCTGTTGATTAATCGTTTCTGGAATTTTGACTTTACAGTGCGGATGCAAAGGGCGAGAAGAAGCAGCCCCGAATAAGTGGAGCAATATAAGCAGCATTTTAGTGACGAGGTTATCCGTGGCCCATCCGATCTTCGATTTTCTGGCACAGCGCAGTTCCACCCCGATTTCGGCAATTTCCGGACCAGCACCCGAGGGCGAGGAACTGGCAGCATTGCTGAAAGTTGCCGCACGCGTGCCTGACCACGGACGCCTGACACCCTGGCGTTTCATCCTTTATCGCGGGGATGCGCGTCTCAAAGTCGGCGAGTATCTGGCCCAACGTGCCGAAGAAATTGAAGGTCCGATGCCGGAAGGACGCAAGGAAAAAGAGCTTACGCGTTTCTCGCGTGCGCCGCTCGTCGTCGGTGTCGTGTCGTCGCCTGTCGCGCATGAGCGCATTCCGGAATGGGAGCAGTTCCTTTCGGCTGGCGCTGTCGCAATGAATCTTTGCACGGCTGCGAACGCGCTTGGTTATGCCAGCAACTGGATTACAAACTGGTATTCGGACGACGCTTCCGCCCGCGCATTTCTGGGACTGGCGCCCAATGAACGCGTTGCCGGGTTTGTTCATATCGGAACGGCGGCAAACAAGATGCCGGAACGCCCGAGAGCCGACATGGACAAGATCGTTATCGAATATTCCGGCCCATGGACGCAAACTTAGAACTGACTTCAACAAGACTTTCTAATCAGCGGATAAACATATGTTTTATGAACCGAGGGAAGGGCACCCGCTGCCCCATAATCCGTTCAAGGCAATCGTTGCACCACGCCCCATAGGCTGGATCGGGACGAAATCGAAGGAGGGCGCCGTCAACCTCGCGCCCTACTCCTTCTTCAACGCGATCTGTGACACGCCGCCTATGGTCATGTTCTCATCGAGTGGTGTGAAGGACAGCGTTTCATTCATCGAAGAAACCGGCGAGTTCACCGCAAATCTGGTGAGCGATCATTTGAGAACCCAGATGAATGCATCATCTGTCGACGCGCCTCGCGGTATCAGCGAGTTCGAATATGCCGAACTAACCCAGACGTCGAGCAGGCTTATCGCAGCCCCACGCGTCAAGGAGGCCTATGCAGCGCTTGAATGTGTCGCGGTGGAAATCAAACGATTGCAGGACAAAGAGGGCAGGCCGACCGGCAATTACATGGTGATCGGCGAGGTTGTCGGCGTGCATATCGATGAACAGGTCCTGACCAACGGTCTCATCGATATCGCGAAAGCCAGACCTGTCAGCAGGCTTGGCTATATGGAATTTGCCACGACGGAAAGCGTCTATCAGATGTTCCGTCCAAAATGGGAAGATGAGAAATAGACCGATTGAGCATTCCAGCAAAAGTGTGAAACGATTTTGCGCCCGGAAATGCTTAAAAACAAATAGTTAGAGGCCTTTTCTCTTGGCTTCGCCCCAGATTGCTTCCATTTCATCGAGAGTAGCGGCATCAAGGTCGCTTCCGGTATCACCGAGCGTTTTTTCGATGAAATGGAACCGCCGCTTGAACTTCTCATTGGCTGCAACGAGCGCGGTTTCCGCATCGATCTCAAGATGGCGGCCCAAATTGACCATGGCAAACAGCAGGTCACCATATTCCTCTTCGATATCCACGCGCTCCTTCGCTGCCATAGCTTCCTTCAGTTCTGCGGTTTCCTCGGCGATCTTGTCGAGGATCGGTGCTGCCTCAGACCAGTCGAAGCCGACTTTCGCGGCTTTCTGCTGGAGTTTCAAAGCACGAAGCAGGGCAGGGAAGGCGTGTGGAATATCGTCCAGAAAACCGTTCTTCTCGGTCATTTCAAGCCCGAGTTTCGCACGCCGTTCGGCCCGCTCGGCTTTTTCCTCAGCCTTGATGCGATTCCATGAGCCCTTGGCCATGCCTGCATTTCTGGCTTCAGCGTCACCGAAAACATGCGGATGTCGCCTGATCATCTTGTGCGTGATAGCTTCGACAACATCGCCAAATGCAAAGCTGCCCTGTTCTTCGGCCATGCGCGAATGGAACACCACTTGCAACAACAGATCGCCAAGTTCTTCGCGCAGATCGTCCATATCATTGCGCTCTATGGCATCAAGGACTTCATAAGTTTCCTCAAGCGTATAGGGCATGATGGATTCGAAACTCTGCTCCACATCCCATGGACAGCCGGTTTCGGGGTCACGGAGCGCTGCCATGATTTCCAGAAGGCGATCGATATTGCGGGATGGTTTCATCATCGCTCCGTCAAACTTGGCTGATCTATTGCAACCATTCAAGAGAATCGCACCGGATGGCTTGAAGTCTGTTACTGATTTTGCATAGTCAGCCGGGGATCGCACATCGGGGCGGCATGTTCAACAAGCGGATACATAAACGATGACAATTCTTGTGACTGGCGGCGCTGGTTATATCGGCTCGCACACCTGTGTTCAGCTCATCGAGGCAGGCCACGACGTCGTTGTGGTCGACAATTTTGACAACAGCCACCCAGAAGCCCTGCATCGCATCGAAAAGATTACCGGACGCACGCCGCGCCGGGAAGCAGGTGATATTCGAGATCGCGCCTTTCTGGAACAGGTGATCCGGCATCACAAATGCACTGCCGTCATTCACTTTGCCGGTCTGAAGGCCGTCGGTGAATCGAGCGAAAAGCCGATGCTCTATTATGATTGCAATGTGGTGGGCACGCTCCGCCTGTTACAGGCCATGGAAGCAACCGGCGTCAAGACACTGGTTTTCAGCTCATCAGCCACGGTCTATGGCGATCCGCAGAAATTGCCGATCACTGAAGACCAGCCGCTATCGGCAACGAATCCCTATGGTCGGACCAAGCTCGTCATCGAAGACATGCTTCGCGATATTTATAACGGCGACAACAGCTGGAAGATCGCCATCCTGCGTTATTTCAACCCGGTTGGCGCACATGAGAGCGGCCTGATCGGCGAAGATCCAAAGGGCATTCCGAATAATCTAATGCCGATCATCGCGCAGGTCGCGACCGGTCGTCGCGAAAAACTGAATGTCTGGGGCAATGATTATTCAACGCCCGATGGCACCGGCGTTCGCGACTACATTCACGTAGTGGATCTGGCTGCCGGCCACTTGAAGGCACTCAAGAAGCTGGATGAGCCGCAGTGTTTCGAGGTGAATCTCGGCACGGGGCAGGGCTATAGCGTTCTGGACGTCGTGAAGGCCTTCGAACACGTCTCGAATCGCGAAATCAAGTATGAGATTGCGCCGCGCCGTCCAGGCGACGTTGCTGAATGTTACGCTGATCCAACCTTTGCCCGCGATTTCCTCGGCTGGTCCGCAGAGAAGAACCTCCGCGAAATGTGCCAGGATATGTGGCACTGGCAGTCGAAGAACCCCAACGGTTACGAATGAACCAGCTTGGATTGTAAATTGGAAGCCACATCTCAAAAGTGTGAGCTATCGCGCCATATCGGGAGGATTGAAACTCCTCCCGAGAGGTTTATGAACGAATGTGAATTTTGAATGAAGCGGGCGTCGCGCTCCGCAATGCCTGCAAGATTGGACGATATGATGCGCTTCCTGCCTGACAAATTCACCAGCATGCTGATCGTGACCATTCTGCTTGCGTCCGTGCTCCCCGTGCACGGTGATTTTGCAGACTGGTTTGCACTGGCAACGAAATTTGCTGTCGGGCTTCTGTTCTTTCTGCATGGTGCAAGACTCTCGCGTGAGGCCGTCGTTGCAGGCATAACGCACTGGAGGCTGCATCTGGCAGTCCTGTCATCGACGTTCATCCTGTTTCCGATCCTCGGTCTGGCGGCAGGCTGGACCATTCCCGGCTTGTCGCAATCAGCCTTCTACACAGGTATCCTCTTTCTCTGCGTTCTGCCTTCGACGGTCCAGTCGTCCATAGCCTTCACCTCAATTGCGGGCGGCAATGTTTCAGCGGCAATCGTATCAGCATCTGCGTCGAACATTTTCGGCATGTTTCTCACGCCCTTGCTGGTCGGCTTGTTGTTCGCAGTCAAAGGCGGTGGTGGAATATCTGTCGATGCGCTCGAATCCATTCTGTTGCAGCTGCTCGCACCCTTCGTGCTCGGACAAATTCTGCAGCCATGGATCGGCAGTTTCATGCGGCGGCACAGCAAAGCACTCGGCTTTGTTGACCGAGGCTCGATCCTGATGGTCGTTTATCTGGCTTTCAGCGAGGCTGTGGTTGAAGGTCTTTGGCGTACCGTTTCGTGGCACGATCTCGGCATGATGGTGGGAGTCAACATCGTTCTGCTGGTCGTTGTGCTGCTGGCCACCTGGTACGGCAGCAAGTTGCTCGGTTTCAATCGTCCCGACCGCATCACGATCATGTTCTGCGGATCAAAGAAGAGCCTCGCCAGCGGAGCTCCAATGGCAAGCGCGATTTTCGCCGGTGCGAATGTCGGCAGCATTGTTCTGCCTTTGATGCTCTTTCACCAGATCCAGCTTATGGCCTGTGCTGTGATTGCACGAAAGCTGGCGGATCATAAAGGTCATGACGAGCGCATCACAGCTGCTGCCGAGTAGGGTACACATCCGATCAACGCGGACCCGCTTGCGAGATTTTCCAGATAAGCGTAGGAAGCGGGGAGGGATACTCTTGCCCTACGCGCTCGAATGTCGGAAAAAGTAAGAAATTAAAGATTTTACAACCACTTACACACCGCATCTAACAGATGCCAAGAACAGAAGAAGGGCCGATCTTTATGGCCGAGAATGACAAACCAGCTTTTGATCAGGAAGCGCTTGCAGAAGCCTATGAGCGGGCGCTTGCACTGGAAAAAGCTGGCGATTTCGATGCGGCTGCCAAGGCCTATGAAGATGTGCTGCGGATCGATCCTGATGACCATGGCGGCGCAGCCGTGCGGCTTGCGAGCATGGGACGCGGCGCGGTACCTCTAAAGGCTCCGGATGCCTATGTATCGACACTCTTCGATCAACATGCCGAAATGTTCGACACGATCCTTGTTGACCAGCTCGGTTATGACGTTCCACTCCAGCTGCGTGAAATACTTCTCGACATGAACGACGAGTTTTTCGCTGAACGCATGCTCGATCTGGGCTGCGGCACCGGCTTGTCAGCTGATGCGCTCGATGACATGGCCGGACATAAGACCGGCGTCGATATCTCGGAGAACATGATCGAAGTCGCTTACGAGAAAGGCGACTATCAGGCGTTGTTCGTCGGCGAAGCCGTTCGTTTTCTCGAAACCACGAGCGAACAGGATTGGGATCTGATCGTCGCTACTGATGTTCTGCCTTACATGGGCGAACTCGACAAATTCTTCACGGGTGTTGCCGCGCATCTGCTGCCGGGCGGACATTTCGGCTTCTCCAGCGAGACGCTGGACGATACAAGGCTTGCCGGGCGCGCATTCATGGTTGGAGACTATCAGCGCTTTGCACACGCACAAACCTATGTGCGTGCGATGCTCGACAACCACGGAATGGACTGTGTGCGTTGCGAAGACATCGTCGTGCGCAGCGAACAAGGAGCGCCAGTTCCAGGCCATCTTTATATCGCTCGGCGTCGCTAGTACTCTGGGCTGATATATTCAGGGTTCACATCTAAGTCTCGAGGAGCTCAGATGTCGACAGCGCCGCAAGCGGTTGTCGCCATGTTTCAAGACAGATGGATATGGGTTAGTTCCATAATCTATCTTATGTGATCGATGTATATAGCAGGGTGGGTTCTAGCTTGAAGTGCGACTTGCAAATGAATTCATGAGGTTAGCCATGGAGGAAATTGGATGTCGAATTGCTATTCACAGATCACTTTGCGTGAACGTAGCCGTCTTTTCGAGCTTAAACAGCTCAAAGTCCCTCTCGGCGATATAGCGCGGCTGATGGGTCGTCATCGCTCGACGATCTATCGCGAGATCAAGCGCAACAGCTTTCGGGACACGGAGATACGCCGTTGATTTCAATCATTTCGAAGAATCGCTTGGCATGGGAAACACGACCAGTATCACAGCAATCTGTCTTGGCATCTAAGACCAAAGCATGCGTGTACTGTCGGTCCATATAGGCTATTACCCGGGCGGCGTCGTATTTCGCAGATGGTCGGTAGTGATATCTTGCTTTCGAGACGGTGAGCGCCATTTCCGGCTCAAGTCCGGATGGGAAGGAAGGTAGATTTAAAGATGTTGGAAGCACGTATTCGAAACACTTCGCTTCGAGACAAGATCATTACCGCTGAACAGGCCGCGAGCCTTATCCAGGACGGTATGGTCGTCGGCATGAGTGGATTTACCCGCGCTGGCGACGCCAAGGCTGTACCCGTTGCCATGGCTGGCCGTGCTGCGACAGATCCCTTCAAGATCACGCTGATTACTGGCGCTTCCCTCGGCCACGACGTCGACAAGATTCTTACAGAAGCACACGTGCTCTCGCGGCGCATGCCGTTTCAGGTCGACAGAACCCTGCGTGCCGCGATCAATCGCGGCGAAGTGATGTTCATCGACCAGCATCTTTCCGAAACTGTAGAGCAATTGCGCTCAAACCAGATCGGTCCTATCGACTACGCCGTGGTCGAGGCTCTTGCCATCACCGAGAGCGGCGGAATCATTCCCACGACATCGATCGGCAATTCGGCAAGTTTTGCCATTCTGGCCGATAAGGTCATCGTTGAAGTGAACCTTAATCAGCCTATGGCGCTCGAAGGTCTGCACGACATCTATATTCCAACGAAGCGCCCTTCCCGCGACCCTATACCGGTCACGGCGTGCGACAGCCGCGTCGGCCTGCCCTATATCCCGATCCCACCGGAAAAGATCGCAGGCATCGTCATCACGCAGGAAAATGACAGCGCCTCGACCGTGGAACCGGCCGACGGTGAAACAATAGCCATTGCGGGCCATCTGATTGAATTTCTGATGCAGGAAGTCGCTGCCGGACGTCTTGATCTGACGCTCAATCCGCTTCAGGCTGGCATCGGCACCATTGCAAATGCCGTATTGAACGGTTTTGCCGATAGCCCGTTCCACAATCTGCGCATGTATAGCGAAGTGCTGCAGGACAGCACCTTCGACCTGTTCGATGCCGAAAAGCTCGACTTTGCATCAGGATCATCGATCACGCTCAGCCCCGCCTGCGGAGAGCGTGTCTTCAACAATATCGACCGTTACCGCGACAAGCTTATTCTGCGCCCGCAGGAAATCAGCAACCACCCGGAAGTCATCCGTCGTCTCGGCATTATCGGTATCAATACCGCGCTCGAATTCGACATTTATGGCAATGTGAATTCCACGCATGTCGACGGCACACATATGATGAACGGGATTGGCGGTTCAGGCGACTTTGCCCGTAACGCCTTCATCTCGATCTTCGTGACCAAATCCGAAGCCAAGAACGGCGCGATATCGTCCGTCGTTCCGATGGTCACGCATGTCGACCATACGGAGCATGACGTGGACATTCTGGTAACGGAACAGGGCCTTGCCGATCTGCGCGGCCTCGCCCCTCGTGAACGGGCCCGTGTCATCATCGACAACTGTGCGCACCCGGATTATCGCCCACAACTCAACGATTATTTCGACCGCGCTTGCGCACGTGGCGGGCATACACCTCATCTAATTGAAGAGGCTTTCAGCTGGCATCAGCGCCGCCGCGAGACGGGCAGCATGCGTAGCTGAATATCTGAAAAATCTTGCACTGTTCGGTGCCAGCTTGATTTAAGTTATTGCTTACAAAGCGGAACCTTCTTTTCCTTGGAACGTTAACCGGCACATCGTTTTTGGATTGGAGACGATGTGCCGCTAGCAAGAGCCCTGCTCTTTCTTTCGGTTTGAACGGGCTCAATCGGCGGCGTCGAGGAACGGTCGTCGGTTAGGCAACGCAACCCCAAGTTCCGGGAAGGATCAGACCGCCTATGTCCATCCTCATCAGCCTTCTGATAACAATTCTTGTTATCTTCCTCGTACTTTATCTTATCAACATGCTGCCTCTGGATGCCAAGGTCAAACAGATCGCTCAAGTTATCGTGATCATTATTGGCATCATTTCGCTTCTGAAATATTTGGCGGTCTTCTGATTCAAGCCATCAGCAGTCATAATGCCGGCGAAATCCCGGCCAAAATCCCGGAGTGTCAGGCCGCTCCGGGATTCGTTACAATGCCTTACTCAGGGTATTTCCTGAGTTATATTAGCCACTTACGATTTATGTCTCGTTGAGACAGTTCTTTTAAACATAGTTGTGCTTAATTACATTTCCTCGTAACATATATTCGCTATGCTACCTGTGATTGTGTCAACAATGGCACTCATAGACAAAAAATTGCAAGAAGCGCATGGTGGTATCTTTCCCCTCTCCGGCGTTCCTTTTATAAGGCCCACAAAATAAATGCCCGTTCTTAATAGGGATCAGGCGCGGGTCGTAGATCATCCTCACTCAGGGTTGGGAGCGCGAGGAAATGAAGAAGACTGCTCTACTAAAAGCAGCCTTAATAACGTTGTCTGTCGTGTTGTTCTCTCTCGGGGCAACCTCGATAGTGGCGTTTACTTCTGGCGTCACGCCTGGCATCGTCGCGCTCGGCCTCAGCGCGGGCATTCCCGCAGCCACGGCCTTCCCTTCTCTTGCCTATATTTTTCATCAACATAGCAAGTTGCAAGACGCATATCTCCAGCTTGAAAAAGCGCATGTCGAACTGCAGGCACGGTCACGGATCGACCACATGACTGGTCTTCTCAACCGTGAAGCGTTGTTCGAAGCCATGAAGATCAGCCGCTCCCGTATCGAAACCGGCACCTTGCTCGTTATCGATGCCGACCATTTCAAGGCGATCAACGATACATTTGGCCACGGCGTCGGCGACCGTGCCTTGAAGCTGATCGCATTCGCGCTTCAGAATGTGACGCGAAAAGGCGATCTCGTCGGCCGTATCGGTGGGGAAGAATTCTGCGTTTTTCTGCCGGGTGCCAGTGGAGAGACCGGTATGCGGGTTGCACAGCGTATACGCGCAGAAGTAGAAAATACGCCGTTTCACACAACGGAGTATCAGGTCTATCCGTTGACGATCAGTATCGGTGTTGCCTCAGCGCCGAAAAATGAGACGAACTCACAGGTGCTCAGCCGCGCTGATCGCTGCCTCTATATTGCGAAGCAGCGCGGACGCAATTGCGTGGTCTTCGATGAAGAAAGCGGGCGCCTTGCCAGCGCATCTGTCGTTTCTATCGTAAGTGCTCGGGAAGTGGCGCGCGGATAACGCCGCGCTTCATTCCCAGGGTTCAATTACCTCTTCAGACCAACCGACCGGCACGAATCCCATTTTCTGATAGAGTTGCAGAGCTCGTGGGCTGTCGAGCGTATTGGTATGGATCATCACCTTTTCCGGTGCATGCGCCCAGGCTGCGGAAATGGCCTCACTCAGGAAAAACTTTCCGAGACCCCGCCCCTGAAAATCATCGATGAGACCGAAATAGACAATCTCGGCAGCCTCCGGCAAAGCGGTCAAGTCGAGTTCGACAAATCCAGCGGGACAGCCTTCTGCATAAAGAACGTGGATTTCAGTCGTATCTGCATGAATTACGGCTGCAACTTCCGCGTCCGTCTGAACACGGCGCATCATCCAGTGATGCTTACGCCCGATCTGTTCATAGAGATAGCGGTAGTAATGGACCGGCATGGCACCCGCGCGCATCATAGCGAGGCGGATACCAGACGGCACCGGCACCTGAACTGCCTGACGGGCAGACATTTCCAGGTGGGTGATGCGGGCGGTCAGTTTTCCGGTCATGCTTATTCAGCTTCACCGGTGACAACTGGTGTATCCTGCCTGCTTCCCCATTCACTCCAGGAACCGTCGTATAGACGATTATCCTTGTGGCCGACCGACGCCAGTGCAAGCATGATGACCGCTGCGGTCACGCCAGAGCCACAGCTCGTAACGACCGGTTGTGAGAGATCAACACCGGCCTCGTCGAAAATCTTGCGCAGGCTTGCAAGGTCCTTTAGCTCACCGTTTTCAGACAAAGTGCCAACGGGAACGTTGCGTGCACCGGGCATATGGCCGGAGCGCATGCCTGCCCGTGGCTCGGCATCGCGTCCGGTGAAGCGTCCGGCTGCGCGTGCATCGGCGATCTGCGAGCGTCGCTCGTCCACGATTTCGCGCATCTGCACGAAATCGACCACTGCGGCCTCGTCGAATGATGGCGTGAACAGCGTTGGCGCAATCTTTGTAGCTTCTTCGGTCACCGGATAACCAGCCTTTTTCCAGCCGTCGAAACCGCCATCAATTACATAGACATTCTTCACACCCATCACGCGGAACATCCACCAGACGCGCGGTGCGGAAAACATGCCGACTCCGTCATAGACAACAACTGTCTCATCAGCCGTAATTCCCATGGCACCGACATGCTGCGCAAAAAGCTCTGGCGACGGCAGGGTGTGCGGCAGACCGGATTCCTTGTCGGCGATCTTGTCCTGATCGAAAAACACAGCGCCCGGAATATGTGCAGCGTTGTATTCTTCCTGCCCATTGCGTCCAGCAGCCGGGAGATACCAGGAGGCATCGACAATCGCGATGCCCGGCTTGCCGAGCCGTTCTTTCAACCAGTCCCGTGAAACGACAAAGGCGCTTTTCTCTACCATGGGTAAACACTCCTCAAGCATGTTTCGTAAAACCGGGAAACATGCAGAAAACAATGGGTTCAGGCTTCTGGCAGGGGGCCAAAGCGAATGCGGAACCGGCGGTTTTCCTTGCCCTTTTTCTCGATCTTGCCGATGTGGATTTCACCCACTTCCTGCGTTTCGGAAACGTGCGTGCCACCGCAAGGTTGCGAATCCACCACGCCGTTTTCACCGATAAGAACAAGGCGTATGCGACCGAGCCCCACTGGAGGACGCACATTCTTCGACTTTACGATATCCGGATTTGCAAGGAATTCTTCATCGCTGATCCAGCGAATGACAACCGCGTCATTGGCATTCACCCGCTCCATGAGCCTTTCGGTCACGAATTCCTTGGTGTAGCTCGGATCGGGAAGATCGAAATCAACACGACTTTCATCCTCGCCCACCGCAGCGCCGGTAATCGGAAACGGGCAGACAACGGAAAGCAGGTGGCAGGCCGTATGCATCCGCATCAGCTTGTAGCGACGCGGCCAGTCAAGATGCAGGATCAGCTTTTCACCGACAGTGGGCGAAGCCTGTCCTTCTGCCGGAACATGAATGATTTCGTTCTTGTTTTCGCCCGTAACGGTAGCTGAAATCTCGATACGAGAACCATCCGCGCGCTCGAGAAAGCCGATATCCCCCGGTTGGCCGCCGGAGGTCGCATAGAAGTTTGTCTGGTCGAGAATAATCCCGCCCGTCTCGGTAATGGCGAGTACCGTGCCCTCCGCCGTTGAAAGATAGGAATCTTCGCGGAAAAGCGCTTCGGTCTCGTATGCCATGATTATCCCTCGAACGGTATGTCTATCTCGGTCTTCCTCTCCAGCCATCCCGGCACTGGCAGGTTCTTGCCACGCAGGAAAGCAGGATTGAACAGCTTGGACTGGTAACGATTACCATAGTCGCAAAGCACCGTCACAATTGTGTGGCCCGGCCCGAGATCTTTTGCAAGCCGGATTGCGCCAGCAATATTGATACCTGAAGAACCACCGAGGCAAAGTCCCTCATTTTCCACGAGATCGAAAACGATATCGAGCGCCTCCGCGTCGGAGAGGCGATAAGAGAAATCGGGGTTGAACCCTTCAAGATTGGCGGTGACACGCCCCTGCCCGATGCCTTCGGTGATCGAGTCGCCTTCGGCTTTCATCTCGCCTGTCGTATAGAAGGAATGGAGTGCGGCTCCATATGGATCGGCAAGTGCGATCTTGATATCGGCGTTGTGGTCTTTCAGACCGAATGCAGTGCCGACAAGCGTTCCGCCCGATCCAACAGCGGCGACAAACCCGTCCACCTTGCCGTCGGTATCCCGCCAGATTTCCTGCGCCGTGGTTTCGATATGGGCCTGCCGGTTGATCGGATTATCGAATTGATTGGCCCATACCGCGCCGTTCGGCTCGCTTCTGGCAAGTTGTTTGGCCAGTCGTCCCGACAGACGCACATAATTGTTCGGATTGCGATAGGGTGCGGCTGGAACTTCAATCAGTTCGGCGCCAAGCAGGCGCAGCGCGTCCTTCTTTTCCTGGCTTTGCGTTTCGGGAATAACGATAACTGTCCGATAGCCAAGCGCTTTCGCGACCATCGTGAGGCCGATGCCGGTATTGCCGGCCGTACCTTCAACGATGACACCACCGGGTTTCAGAAGCCCACGCTTTTCGGCATCGCGAATAATATAGAGCGCTGCGCGGTCCTTCACCGACTGTCCGGGATTGAGAAACTCGGCCTTGCCATAAATTGCGCAGCCGGTCAGTTCGGAAGCCTTTTTCAAATGGATCAATGGCGTATTGCCGATTGCGTCGAGCACCGATTGGAACATGGCTTCCGTCCTTCCTGTTTTGAAGAGGAAATTATGAGGAACGGCCCTGCCCTTCAAGCAAGCATGGAATATTTTTTCAAGCCATTACGCAAATTGAAACCCATCCTGCGGTCATAAATAGAAAAGCCGCCCGAAATGGGCGGCTTCTTGAAAAAATATTCAAGGCAAGCTTACGCTGCGCGCTGTCCACCATTGCCGTTGGCATTGCGGCGCTTGCGGCGGAACGGACGCTTTGCTTTCGGAGCGGCTTCACCTGCTGCGTGACCGCCTGTACGATGGTCGCCTGACTTCGGGGCTGCACGACGTGGCTTCTGCGCCGTTCCGCCCTTGCGATGCAGGGTCTTCTGTGGGCGTTCGCCCGGAGCCGCTGCGCGCGGTGCCGGAGCAGGAGCAAGCTCCACAGGTGCATCCTTGATCGGAAGCTTGTTACGCGTCACACGCTCAACGGCTCTCAGCTTGGATTCTTCCGCTGCCGGATCATAGAGCGTGATCGATGCGCCGCTGGCGCCATTACGGCCGGTACGGCCAATACGATGCACATAGGTTTCCGGCTCGTCAGGCAGATCGTAGTTCACGACGTGGCTGATACCCGGCACGTCGATGCCGCGTGCAGCAATATCGGTTGCTATCAAAATCCGCAGCGATCCATCACGGAATCCGTTCAGCGCGCGCTGACGTGCATTCTGCGACTTGTTGCCGTGGATGGCAGCGACTTCATAGCCATCGCGTTCCAGATGACGGACGACTGCATCGGCACCATGCTTCGTACGGGTGAAGACGATGACCGAACGCATAGCCTTGTCACCCAGCAGCGCGGAAAGAAGACGGCGCTTCTCCTTGGTGTGCACAGGATGCACAACCTGCGTGATTTCAGCAGCCGTCGTTCCCTGCGGAGCGACTTCCACACGAACCGGGTCACGCAGCAAGCTTCCTGCCAGCGACGCGATTTCCTTCGGCATGGTGGCCGAAAACAGCGCGGTCTGACGATCGAAATGCGTCGCTTTTGCAATGCGCTTCACATCGTTGATGAAGCCCATGTCCAGCATACGGTCCGCTTCGTCGAGGACGAGCCAACGCGTCTGCGAGAGGTCAACCAGACCGTCACGCATCAGATCGGTCAAACGACCAGGCGTGGCGATCAGAACGTCAATGCCCGGTGCGATGCGCTTGATCTGGGACAGCTTGGAAACGCCGCCCAAGACAAGCGCTGTCGAGATATGCGCGTGTTTGGAAACATTGCGGATCGTCTGTTCAATTTGCACGGCGAGTTCACGCGTTGGCGCCAGGATCAGTGCGCGCGCGGTCTTCGGACGGCGCTTGTCGCCGAGGCCGATGATCTTCTGCAGGATCGGCAGGCTGAAAGCTGCGGTCTTGCCGGAGCCCGTCTGCGCGATACCAAGAATATCGCGGCCTTCAAGCTGGTGTGGAATCGCCTGCAACTGGATCGGCTTCGGCTCGGTCATGCCAGCGGCTTCGACGCCCTTGAGCAAAATGCCGGTAACGCCGAGAGCGGCAAAGCCGCCCGTAATTTCTTTTGTCAATTCAATCTCTTTCGGCGGCACCATGATGTCATGGTCCGCATACAAATGCCGGTCAAGCGCAACTTGCCGAACTCTATCTGTTCAATGATAACGACGGGACGCCGAAGCTTGTAAACTCCAGGCGACTTGCGCTGCCGTGCCCGAACATTTTCTCGGGTCTCCCCGCTTCCGGACCATTCCGGAAGACAGAGGCGAGACGCAACAAGTCCAATGCCGGGAAAGCCGACGAACACGTCGGCCCATGCGCCTGACGCGGCATATGGGGTGTTTTCGTCGAAAAAGCAACTGATTTCGCTTAAGGCACCGAAATCAGATGATGAAATCAGCGAGCACCTGATTGTCCGTTATGTCCTGATAAGCCCAACCGGCTTCTGCGAATTTCTTTTCCAGAAGCTTGAAGTTTGATGCGTTCTTCGTTTCGATGCCGATCAGCACAGAGCCGAAATTACGCGCCGATTTCTTCAGATATTCGAAACGCGCAATATCATCTTCAGGACCCAGAAGATCAAGGAACGACCGAAGCGCGCCCGGCCTTTGCGGGAAGCGGAAGATGAAATATTTCTTCAAGCCTTCGAAGCGCAGTGCACGCTCACGGACATCCGGCAGGCGTTCGAAATCGAAATTGCCGCCCGAAACAACAATGACGATACGCTTGCCTTTGAGGTCGCTCTTCTTGAAATCCTTCAGCGCATCAATGCCGAGCGCACCCGCTGGTTCAAGCACGACGCCCTCAATATTGAGCATTTCGATGATTGTTGCGCAAAGCCGGTTTTCCGGAACCATTATGACAGTTTCCGGATCGAACCCTTTAAGAAGTTTGAAATTTTCTTTTCCTATCTCGGCAACAGCTGCACCATCGACGAAATTGTCGACATGCGTAAGTTTGATACGCTTGCCTGCTTCAAGGCTTCCTTTCAGGCTCGCTGCGCCCTGTGGCTCGATAAAGCGGAAACTCGTCTTCCAGCCCAGATCAGAAACATATTGCGTGACGCCGCCGGACAATCCGCCGCCACCGACAGGCAGCAGGATGAAGTCGGGCTTCTTTCCCTCCGGCAATTGCCGTTCGATCTCAAGCGCCACTGTTGCCTGCCCCTCAACGATACCGGGATGATCGAAAGGCGGCACCATCACGCCTTTCTGGCTTGCGGCAAACTCCTGCGACGCGGCATAGCAAACGTCGAAAATATCGCCCACCAGCTTGATTTCGATGAATTCGCCGCCAAAAGCCCGGGTCTTGTCGATTTTCTGCTGTGGCGTTGTAACCGGCATGAAAACGACACCCTTGCGGCCAAAATGGCGGCAGACGAATGCAAAACCCTGTGCATGGTTGCCTGCGGAAGCGCAAACGAACACCGCATTCTTGTCGGTCGTTTCGACCGCCTTGGAGATGAAGTTGAAAGCGCCACGAATCTTGTAGGACCGGACCGGCGCGAGATCTTCGCGCTTGAGCCAAATTTCCGCACCGTACTTCCGTGAAAGGTAATCGTTGAGCTGCAGCGGCGTTTCAGGAAACAGCGCGCGCATTGCCTTTTCGGCCTCGGATACGGATTTGACGAAGGCGGTCATTATTCGACTTTCTGCATTTCCTGCTGGATTTCCGCCCATCGCTACATGGGTTTGACAATGCAGACAAGGTTGAAGCTCGTCAGGTCGCCAAATCAACGATTTAGAGTAAGCATATATTCGGCAATACTAACTGTTGATGTTAACAGGCTTTGTGGCTTGAATTCGTGACACAAATCATGACATAGACGAGGGTAATTGCTGCGGTCGTGGCGAAATTGGTATACGCAACGGACTTAAAATCCGTCGTCTTTTAGACTTGCGGGTTCAAGTCCCGCCGACCGCACCACATCCTCCTATTGCGCTCAGTTTCCCATATCCGCTCCAGGCAACCTCGCCTTGACAGTTTGCTGCCCTATCCTCCAGTTTTCCCCTACTCGAAACTGATGCAGACGGAACAATGGAAGAGCAAACCACACAGTTGATCGCAAATACAAACGCATTCGTTCTCCAGATGTACGACCTTCTCATACGATATTCAGTCTCCACACTCGGTGCGCTGATTATCCTTTGTGTCGGCTGGATACTGGCCGGAATCCTTCAAAAATGGACCATACAGTCGCTGTCGAAAATTCGTGGTTTCGACCAGACACTGGTCGGGTTCTTCGGCGCTGTCGTCCGCTACAGCATACTCATCATCATTCTGGTCATGGTTCTCGGGCAATTTGGCGTCCAGACCGCGTCCATTCTCGCAGCGCTAGGCGCCATTGGCCTTGCTATCGGCCTCGCCCTTCAAGGCACGTTACAGAACATCGCAGCAGGCATCATGATTCTGGTCCTCAGACCATTTCGCGTTGGTGAATATATCAGCGCAGGCACCGTCGTCGGCACCGTGCAAGACGTCGGCTTGTTTGCGACAGAGCTCAAAACCATTGATGGCCTTTACGTGCTGGCACCCAATTCCTCTCTTTGGAATACACCCGTCACCAATTACAGTCGCATGAAAACCCGCATGCACGAGTTCAAGGTGGGGATTGGCTACGAAGACAATATCGATCAGGCCTTCGCGATCATAAAGAAGGTTGTCGAAGATCAGAAAGGTGTTCTCTCAACGCCCGCACCGGCCTATTTCGTATCGCAACTGGGCGACAGTGCCGTTGTTCTCAGCGCCAACTACTGGATAAACAGCGCCGATTATGCGCAGGTGTCGCGCCACACCATCAAAACGGTGAAGATCGAATTTGACAAAGCCGGGATCAACATCCCTTATCCGCAAATGACTTATCATGTCATTGAAAAAGATAATAAAACAGAAACAGTTAACTGATCTTTCTAAACTCTTATTTCAGAAAAGCCGCAGATTGAATCTGCGGCTTTTCAATAGCTGCTACTCCGCTCAGCTGTTCAGCTTGGCAGTGATTTCCGCAACACGCTTGCCCTGAAACCGCGCCCCGTCCAGTTCCTGTTCCGAAGGCTGGCGTGAACCGTCGCCATCTGCAGTTGTCGTCATCCCGTAGGGAGCACCGCCGCGCACCACATCATTTCCCATCTGCCCCTGATAGGCATAGGAAAGCGGGACGATAATCATGCCCTGATGCTGCATCTGCCACTGTGTGGAAATCAACGCCAGTTCCGCGCCACCATGTTGTGTGGCTGTGGAAACCATCACCGACCCGACCTTGTTGATGAGGGCACCCTTTGCCCAGAGACCGCCGGTCTGGTCGAGGAAATTCTTCATTTGAGCTGCCATCATGCCATAGCGGGTAGCGGTGCCGATGATGATGGCATCGTAATCCGCAAGTTCAGCTGGCGTGGCAATCGGCGCATCCTGATCGATCTTGTAGTGCGAGGCTTTCGCGACATCCGGCGGAACCAGTTCCGGCACCCGTTTGATCGTGACCTCCGCGCCGCCTTCGCGCGCACCTTCAGCCGCCGCCTTGGCCATTTTCTCCATGTGACCATAGGCCGAATAATACAGCACCAGCACTTTAACCATGTGACGTCTCCATATCCCGATTTGTGAGGCCCCAACCTCGACAGGTTCAATTAGGGGAGCCGCCTTCTTTGGGAAGGCACAACTTCTCGCGCCCAAATAAAATGCTGCAATAAAGCAGTTGCAGCCTTGTCCTGCTGGCGCTTAACTGATGCCAGAAAATGGAGTCTGGATATGACGAACAATCCGCAGCAAGCCGTCAAGGCAGCCATGCTGGCAATTGGCGACGAGCTTCTCTCAGGCCGCACCAAGGACAAGAATATTGGACATCTCGCCGATGTCCTGACAGCGGTGGGCATTGATCTCAAGGAAGTACGGATTGTTCCGGACGAAGAAATCGCCATCGTCGCCGCTCTGAATGCACTGCGACCGCATTATGACTATGTTTTCACGTCCGGTGGAATTGGCCCTACCCATGACGACATCACCGCCGATGCGGTTTCTGCGGCCTTTGGCGTGCTTTGTATCTATGACGAAAAAGCCATGAAACTGCTTGGCGACAATTATGCAAAGCGCGGGCTGGAATTCACCGACTCGCGCAAGCGCATGGCGCGCATGCCGCAAGGTTCTGAACATATAGCGAACCCGATCTCCGCCGCACCCGGCTTTCATATAGGCAATGTCTATGTGATGGCAGGCGTGCCTTCCGTGTTTCAGGCAATGCTCGACAATGTACTGCCGACACTGAAGACCGGCCGCAAGCTTCTGTCCAGATCGGTGCTTTGTCCTTTTGGCGAAGGCGTGATTGGCGCACCCCTGACGGAAATCCAGAAAGAAAACCCCGACACAATCATCGGTTCCTATCCGAAATTCGAGAATGGGCGCTTCAGCACGGAACTTGTCGTCCGCGGGAGCGATCCTCAAAAAATCGATACGGCAATTGATGCAATCGAAAAAATGATCTCGTCGCTCGAAACAAAAGGTGCCGCTTAATCCTTTGCAACCTTTTGCCCGCGCAACTCGTTGCACTATATGCTAAAATAGAAACACAGCCGGAAGGAGTTCGGTCATGTCCTACAAGACGGTGGTTGCCTATTCTCGCAGTGAATCCGAGTTGAAGCGGGTTGTGTCCGCCGTTGGACTTCTAAAGCAGAAGGTGCCCGATATTCACGTCATCGGGCTTTATTCAATCCCTTCGCCCATCGTCTATGCCGACCCGAACGGCTTCATCGATCCGGGAATGTTCGAATTGCATGACAAGCAGCACAAGGAGCTTTCCGAAAGACTGAAACATCTCTTCGAAGAAGATATGCGCCGTCAGGGCACCAACTATGAATATCGCATCACGCGATCCGAAACGGGCACCGCTGCTGATGGCGTGCTGACTGCTTGTCTTGGAGCCGAATTGCTGGTCGCCGGGCAACCCGACCCCGACGATCCGGCCACCAACGACGAAACCGCCGATACGATTGTTTTCAATTCCAGCTGCCCTGTTCTGCTGGTTCCCTATGCACCGGTGCTGCAGATGGTTTCGCTCGACCGGATCGTCGTCGCCTTTAACGGCAAGCGGGAAGCGGCCCGGGCCGCTTTCGACGCCCTGCCCTTGATGAAACATGCCGACAGAACGGAAATCGTTTGGGTCGATCCACCGGAAATTGAAGGCGAGGATCAGGCTTTGGCGAGCCACGATATTGCGGAATCACTGTCCCGGCACGGGATTGATGTGACGACCACAGCACTGGCATCCAACGGACGTTATGCGCAGGATGCGTTGAGGGAACATATCATCGCTGAACGCGCTGATCTTTTCGTGATGGGCGCTTACAGTCATTCCCGGTTGCGTGAACTGGTCTTTGGCGGGGTGACGCGCTCCATGCTGAACGAGCTGCCCATTCTTACGCTTTTCTCGCGCTAGAAGACACAATTGAAGCCAGTTTGATCCGGCAATTGGCCAACAACTGGCCTGTCATGACACGACACGCTTGCAAGAACACCATTTTTGCGGTTATCAGCATCACCCGGCGCTGACTGTGCCGGGTGGAGAGCCTTTTCCTCTCTTGCCGCCCGCCTGAAAGGGCGCAGACGAAGAAAAGCCGCAGATCCTGACAGTTACAGCGCTTGGCAATCCGTCATAGCGCATTTTTGGTTTTTAAAGGTCCGGAGAACAAGCTCCGGATCGTTCCACGGAGCGTTTCGATGTCCTTGCCAGATAAAGCCTTCCCAGTTTCATGGGATCAGTTCCACCGTGATGCCCGCGCCCTCGCCTGGCGGATTGCCGGTATGAATCGCGATTGGCACGCAATTGTTGCCATCACGCGTGGCGGTCTGGTCCCTGCAGCCATCGTCTGCCGCGAACTCGGCATTCGTCTCATCGAAACCGTCTGTATTGCCTCCTATCACGACTACACGTCGCAAGGCGACATGCAGATCCTCAAGAGTGTGAGCGAAACACTTCTGGAAAATGGCGGCGAAGGCGTCATCGTCGTAGACGACCTGACCGACACCGGCAAAACCGCAGCCATCGTGCGGGAAATGATGCCGAAGGCCCATTTTGCGACTGTTTACGCCAAACCGAAAGGCCGTCCGCTGATCGATACCTTCGTAACGGAAGTGTCTCAGGACACCTGGATCTACTTCCCTTGGGATATGGGCTTCACCTATCAGGAACCGATCGCAGGCGACAAGCGCGGCTGAAGCCGACAGACTTGAAGCCATAAGTCCATCGAATGCACTTCCGATAAAACTGGCGGAATCACATCCGCCAGATCAAAACGCTGCGAAACGAAAACAAACGAACGCGATTGTGGTGATATTTCTGCCGCAATCGCACCTTATGGAAAGCGCATCGAAATAACGCCGATTAGAGGCAGATAGCGTTTTCAAAGCCGCCATATCCTGCCGAAATTTTAGTAATACCTTTAAAATAAAAGCTTTTTTGAATATTTTCAAAGGTCAGCTGCCTAACTAATCAGTTGTTATTTTGGCGAATCGGATCATGCTATAGATAAAAAGGGGATTTTCGCGGTGAAGTCGCAGGCCAAACAACTGATTGCAACCGAAAAGCGCATTTTGACGCCTTCCGGTCGTTTGCAACAGGTTGCGGCGCTTGTCTATCGTCGCGACATGGGCACCCTCAAGGTTCTTGTCATCACAAGCCGCGGTACAGGCCGCTGGATCATTCCCAAAGGCTGGCCGCAAGTTGGTCGCACTCTGGCGGACACTGCTCTTCGTGAAGCATATGAAGAAGCCGGCATTCGTGGTGAGGTCTCTCCTGTACCAATCGGCAGTTTCTGCTACTGCAAGACCGATCTGCCACCTGAACGCATAAACCAGTTCACGGCGGCGGTATTCGCGGTGCAGTTCACCGGGCAGGAGAAAGACTGGCCTGAGCGGGATCAGCGCATCTGCGAATGGGTGTCGCCGCAGGAAGCGGCCAATCGCGTTGAAGAGACCGAACTGAAGCAGATACTGAATCATTTTGGTGATTCGGGGATTGCCGTTGCTGCAGAGTAGGCAGCCCGCAAGCCGTCCTCAATGCAACATTCCCCCGGATTATGATCCTTTTGCAGGGATTCTCTCTTTCGACAGTCGACGCTGCCGTGCTTGTTTCTCTAACTGCTAATAATAGCGGCTATCCAGGCTCCCCAAATCACATAGCCGGCTTGGTTCGCAAAAGTGTCGCTTCTCCCCGTTATCCACATTTGCCCCAAGCTGTTACGCACAATATCTAGATGCTGGAGCGTTACAACAAACCATTGCTTGACGCTCGAAGCCGAGTCGTTTTTTATGATACTATCGTTGCGTAAGTAGCGTGATCGGGCGTTGTAATCTGCCGGTCCTTTTTTCGGTCAAGTTGAGTATCGAACGGGCGTTGCGCTTTGAAAGTGCGGTTTTCGCTCGGTGCTTTCTTGCGCCCAAATTCTGGGTGCGCCCTTCTCTGGAGAAGCAGATGCAACATCGATCAGAAACTGCGTTAACACTAGATTTAGTATTTGCGCTCATGCTTCTTACAAGATAAGGTATTTTTCGTTCCGCCGATTTTTGATCGCGATCGCGCTAGCAAGGTTGCAATTAAGCTCCCCTGAGGCGTTTTTTCGTGGGCTTTGATGAGGTGGAAGCGGATTTCCGGGAGTTTTCTCCCCAACAAGACGCTCCTCCCCGCAGAAGAGCTGTTTTGACAGAGACGCGATACAGACAGGCCGTGGCTGAAAACCGTCACTAGAGCTACTATATATAGAACGTTTGGATGGGACAGATGAAGATCGAACGCCGTTTCACGAAAGAGAATCAGTCGGCCTATGCGGACATCGCGTTCCGGACTGCGACCAGCGAGATCAAGAATCCCGATGGATCCATCGTATTCCGTCTTGAGAACATCAATGTGCCCGCGCAGTTCAGCCAAGTCGCCGCGGACATTCTTGCACAGAAGTACTTCCGCAAGGCTGGCGTTCCCGCACAGCTGAAGAAGATCGAGGAGAACGACGTTCCCTCATGGCTGTGGCGCTCGGTCGCTGACGAGGACGCGCTTGCCAAGCTGCCTGAAAATGAGCGCTACGGCTCCGAAATGGACGCCTGCCAGGTTTTCGACCGTCTCGCCGGCACCTGGACCTATTGGGGCTGGAAGGGTGGCTATTTCGCCTCTGAGGAAGATGCCCTCGCCTTCCGCGACGAGCTTGCCTATATGCTCGCGACCCAACGTGTGGCTCCAAACAGCCCGCAATGGTTCAACACCGGCCTGCATTGGGCCTATGGCATCGACGGTCCCGGCCAGGGCCATTTCTATGTCGACTGGCAGACCGGCAAACTGACCAAGTCCAAGTCGGCCTACGAACATCCGCAGCCGCATGCCTGCTTCATTCAGTCCGTTGGCGACGACCTCGTCAATGAAGGCGGCATCATGGATCTGTGGGTCCGTGAAGCGCGCCTGTTCAAGTATGGCTCCGGCACGGGCTCTAACTTCAGCTATCTGCGCGGCGAAGGTGAAAAACTTTCCGGTGGTGGCAAATCCTCCGGTCTGATGAGCTTCCTGAAGATCGGCGACCGCGCCGCAGGTGCGATCAAGTCGGGCGGCACGACCCGCCGCGCCGCCAAGATGGTCGTCGTCGACATCGATCATCCGGATATCGAGGAATATATCGACTGGAAGGTCAAGGAAGAGCAGAAGGTTGCTTCGCTCGTCACCGGTTCCAAGATCGTCAAGCAGCATCTGACCGCCATCATGAAGGCTTGCGTCAACTGCGAAGCGGACAATGATGATTGTTTCGATCCGGCGAAGAACCCTGCCCTGAAGCGCGAAATCAAGGCCGCAAAGAAGAATCAGGTTCCGGAAAACTACGTCAAGCGTGTGATCCAGTTCGCGCGTCAGGGCTACACCGACATTCAGTTCAAGACCTACGATACAGACTGGGATTCGGAAGCCTATCTCACTGTTTCGGGCCAGAATTCCAACAATTCCGTTTCGCTGAAGGACGAATTCCTGCGCGCTGTCGAAAACGACGGCGACTGGAACCTGACAGCTCGTCGCGACGGTCGCGTTATGAAGACGCTGAAGGCGCGCGATTTGTGGGAAAAGATCGGTTACGCCGCCTGGGCGTCCGCTGATCCGGGCCTGCACTACAACACGACCATGAACGACTGGCACACCTGCCCGACCGCCGGTCCGATCCGCGCTTCCAATCCGTGCTCGGAATACATGTTCCTTGACGACACGGCTTGCAATCTGGCGTCGATCAACCTGCTCACCTATCGCAACAAGGATGGTTCATTCGATATTGCAGCTTACGAGCACACGGCACGCCTGTGGACCATCGTTCTCGAAATTTCGGTGATGATGGCGCAGTTCCCGTCGAAGGAAATCGCCCGTCTTTCTTATGAATACCGCACGCTCGGCCTCGGCTACGCCAATATTGGCGGCCTGTTGATGACTTCCGGTATTCCTTATGACTCCGACGAAGGCCGTGCAATTTGTGGCGCGCTGACGGCGATCATGACCGGTGTGGCCTATGCCACCTCCGCTGAAATGGCAAAGGAACTCGGAACCTTCCCGAGCTATGAGCCAAACGCCGAGCATATGTTGCGCGTCATTCGCAACCATCGCCTCGCAGCCCATGGCCAGACGGAAGGTTATGAAGGACTTGCTGTCAATCCGGTTGCACTGATTGCCGAGGATTGCCCGGATCAGGATATGATTACCCATGCACGTGCTGCCTGGGACAAGGCGCTGGAACTTGGCGAAAAGCATGGCTACCGCAATGCACAGTCCACCGTCATCGCGCCTACCGGCACGATCGGCCTCGTCATGGACTGCGACACGACCGGCATCGAGCCTGATTTTGCGCTGGTGAAGTTCAAGAAGCTCGCTGGCGGTGGTTACTTCAAGATCATCAACCGCGCCGTACCGGAAGCACTCCGCACGCTCGGTTATTCGGAAAGCCAGATCGCTGAAATCGAAGCCTATGCTGTCGGTCACGGCAACATCAATCAGGCTCCGGGCATCAACCCGTCTTCTCTGAAGTCCAAGGGCTTCACCGACGAGAAGATCGAAGCCCTGAATGCTGCTCTCAAAAGCGCATTCGACATCAAGTTTGCTTTCAACAAGTGGACGCTGGGCGAAGACTTCTGCAAGGACGTGCTGAAGCTCACCGATGAACAGCTCAACGATTTCTCGTTCGAGATGCTCCCGGCGCTGGGTTTCGCCAAGAAGGACATCGAAGCTGCCAACATCCATGTTTGCGGCGCAATGACCCTCGAAGGGGCGCCGTTCCTCAAGGAAGAGCACTACGCCGTGTTCGATTGCGCCAATCCTTGTGGCAAGATCGGCAAGCGTTATCTCTCGGTGGATAGCCACATTCGCATGATGGCAGCCGCACAGCCGTTCATTTCGGGTGCGATCTCCAAGACGATCAACATGCCGAATGACGCAACCGTCGAGGACTGCAAGAACGCCTATATGCTGTCCTGGAAGCTGGCGCTCAAGGCCAATGCGCTTTATCGCGACGGCTCCAAGCTTTCGCAGCCGCTCAACGCCGCCCTCATCTCGGATGATGAGGACGAAGACGATGCAGTCGAGGCACTGATCGAAGCCCCTGCTGCAGCCCGCGCCGTTCAGGTAACCGAGCGTATCGTCGAAAAGGTTGTCGAAAAGATCGTGCATGAGCGCGAAAAGCTGCCGAACCGTCGTCAGGGTTATACGCAGAAGGCAGTCGTTGGCGGTCACAAGGTCTATCTGCGCACCGGCGAGTTCGGTAATGGACGTCTCGGTGAAATCTTCATTGATATGCATAAGGAAGGCGCTGCTTTCCGTGCAATGATGAACAACTTCGCCATCGCCGTATCGCTCGGCTTGCAGTATGGCGTACCGCTCGAGGAGTATGTGGAAGCCTTCACTTTCACGAAATTCGAACCGGCAGGCATGGTCATCGGCAACGATGCCATCAAGACCGCAACGTCGATCATCGACTATGTCTTCCGTGAGCTGGCAGTGTCCTATCTCGGACGCAATGACCTCGCCCATGTCGACACAAGCGATTTCGGTAATACGGCGCTAGGCAAGGGTATCAAGGAAGGTAAGACCAATCTGGTCTCGACCGGTTGGACGCGTGGTTACAAGCCCACTCTGGTGACCAACTCGACTAACGAAGCCAAGGGATCGACAAATTCTGCGCCGCAGGCTTCCAACGTCACAACCTTGAAGTCAACCACGCCGACGGGCAATCGCCCTGCAACAATCGGTCTGGTGACGGATGGTGCGACCGCCTTCAAGCGGGAGTTGGAAGAGCAACCTGTTCCGGCACAGCAGCAGGAAAGCACATCAGCAACGGCAACCGAACTTTTCTCGGATAAGGCTGCAGCAGACGCTGCTTCCGCCCGCGCGGAAAGTGCGAATGCCGCCAAGAAGCTGGAAGCTGACCGCCGCATCAAGTCGATGATGCAGGGCTATACCGGCGACAGCTGCACCGAATGCCAGAACTTTACCATGGTTCGCAACGGAACGTGTCTCAAGTGTGACACTTGCGGTGCAACGAGTGGCTGCAGCTAAGTCTAGTTCGTTGAATACGAAAATAAAAAAGCCCGCTTTATGCGGGCTTTTCTTTTCCATAAGTATTTTCAAAGAAAAATTATATAGAATTATATTTCTATGATGAAATATTGAGATTCGACAAATTTCGGAACGAACCGACTATTTCCACGTTCAACCTAAGCAACCGAACGTATAAAGGAGATAGTTATGTTCAGGACTACACTTCTGACGACGACGTGTGCATTGCTGATAGGTGGCGCTGCTTATGCTCAGACAACTGCACCAACGCCAGCACCTGCCGAGCCACCGGCTGCGGCAGAGGAAATGCCGGTTTCGTCCAAGGACATGTTTGGCAATCCCACATCGGGTGAGACCGACAAGGTCGGCTTTCTGGAACCGAAAGAGGGCCAGCTTCTCGTCACCTCTTTCATCGGACAGAACGTCTATGAAAGTGATACTGCTGACGCCCAGACTGTCGGCAAGCTGAATGATCTTATCGCCAGCCCCGAAGGTGACATTGAAGCTGCGGTGATCGGCGTGGGTGGTTTTCTTGGAATCGGCGAGAAGGACGTCGCTGTAAGCCCGGATCAACTGCAGCTTGCAACCCGCAGTGACGGCAAAAAATGGCTGGTCATAAAGGCGACCAAACAGCAGTTGACCGATGCGCCGGCATTCGATCGCTCGAAGCTTTTTGTGGACGGTGTAGCCGACCCATCAGCAGCAAACGAGACCAATGCCCCGACGATTGATGCCCCGGCAAGCGATACAGCTCCGGCATCACCACCTCCAGCCCAATGATACGGTCTCGATGAGCAATACGACAAGTCTACCCCCCCCGGCCTTATGGCCGGGGTTTTGATGCAAATAACCATTACTCGCGGTTGAAATATTCATATGGCCGCCTTAATTCCTGGTAGAACATGATACAAGCATCGCAACACGGCCCCCAATTTTCACCAGGTTAATCTCAGGAAAGTCTATTGTCCGAATTTTTTATTGCTCATCCCTGGGCGGAAACCCTTGTGGCGCTTGGAGGATTATTTCTTTCAGCTTTCATTGCAAACTTTCTAATCAAGGCGATTTTGCTCAAACTACTCGAACGTCTTGTCCAGAAAACCTCTTTCGGACAAGACGAAGAGCTTAAAAGACACAGTGTCATCAGCCGTCTTGCCAATATCGTTCCGGCGTTGATTATTTCATCCGGGATCATGGCGGTGCAGGGCCTGCCCGAAGGCGTGATCACCGTTATTCGGAATGTAGCGATAGCTTTCATCATTCTGACGCTGGCTTTGGCGGTCAATTCAGTCTTTGGGCTGATCGATACGCTCTATCATCGCCGTCCCGAAGCCAGATACCGCCCCATAAAGGGCTACATTCAGGTGGCCAAACTTGCTGTCTACATCGTGGCGGCAGTCCTTGTCATTGCGACACTGCTGGACAAGTCGCCGGTTATCCTTCTTTCCGGTGTCGGTGCTATGGCCGCGGTGCTAATCCTTGTCTTTCAGGACACATTGCTTTCTTTGGTCGCCAGTATGCAGATCGCCTCGTCCAACATGGTTCGTGTCGGCGACTGGATTGAAATGAAGAATCTCGACGCCAATGGCGATGTCACGGAAATCGCGCTCTATACCGTCAAGGTCCAGAATTTCGACAAGACGATCACCACCATTCCGATCCGCAAGCTCATCACCGAGCCGATGAAGAACTATCGCGGCATGCAGGAATCCGGCGGGCGCCGCATCAAGCGCGCGCTTTATATCGATCAAAACACCATTCGTTTTCTGTCGGATGACGAGCGAGCCAGACTTGGCACAGTTGATTGGCTGGCGGATTATCTGCCCAAGAAGGCCAAGGAAATCGCCGAATGGAACCAGAAGCTTGGCGACCGCGCCAACAATCCGGTCAACAGGCGTCAGTTCACCAATGTCGGTACGTTTCGGGCCTATGTAGACAATTATCTGCGCAATCACCCCGGCATACACAAAGGCATGACATTGCTGGTGCGCCAGATGGACCCTACTCCCGAAGGACTGCCGCTGGAAATCTACTGCTTTACGAACACGACCGTCTGGGCGTCATTCGAACAGATTCAATCAGATATTTTCGATCACCTTTACGCGGTGTTGCCGGAATTCGGCCTCAGCACCTTCCAGAATCCGAGCGGTAACGATTTTCGCAAACTGACAATCAATGCGCCTGTCGAGCAGCCTCAATCACCTTGGCGTTCAAACGTTGAACATTATAGCGTGCCCGGGACGGTGTCAGGCCAAGACGGACGACAGCAAGATGCATTGAAGGAACGATCATGACGCTTTGCCCGTCATGGCCCGACATCCAGAATGCGTCTTCCGGAATGCCATCCTCACCTGCCTTCACACCGCTAATCTGCAGCCAGACTTGAGCGGAACCATAGCGCCCTTCGGATTCGGGCCTGGGTTTGCGCATAAATGAAATATAGTCCGCAGGCAGGATCGGCTTTCCGTACAGGTTTCCACCGTCCGCGAGAAACGCGCCCAACCGAGCCCAATCACGGGCGGTAGCGTACATATAGGAAGAACCGGCAAAGACGCCTGACGCATCCGTCTCCAAAATGACGCTGTTCATGCCAAGCGGACCGAATAGGGCAAGCCGCGGATAAGCCAGCGCCTCCTCGCGGCTGTTAAAACTATCCATGAAAAGCTCTGACAGAATATTCGCCGTTCCACTGGAATAATTGAATTTCGTCCCTGACGCCGCCTCCAGCGGCAAAGACGCAGCAAACCCGGCCATATCCGGCTCCAGATAAAGCATGCGCGTGACATCCGTTACTGTGCCGTAGTCCTCATCGAAGCGCAGACCGCTATTCATCGCCATCAGATTTGCGAGAGAAATCTTTGCCCGCTCATCGTTCTTCCATTCCGGTAAAAGGGCTGTGCTTTCCAAACTCATGCGCCCTTCAGCAATGCGCATGCCGATCAGTGTCGCGATGACGGATTTGGTCATGGACCAGCCCAGCAAAGGCGTATCCGCATTAAAGCCCGGACCATACGTCTCCGCGATCAGCTTGCCATCGCGAATAACTGCGATTGCACGCATTCCCGGCCCGGCCAGAGCCTGATCCTCAATCACAGCCTGCACCGCTGGATCGGTCTCAATCCGGATCGGTTCTGCGGGCACCTGCGGGCCGGTCGGAATTTCAACGCGCAAATCATCTTTCTGGATATTCGCGCATCCCAGCGCTGGGCGATAGATTGCGGTACTTTGTGCAAAGAAGCCGAAAATCCGCACCATCACACTGCTATTATTCTTGTCGAGGGAGGCATTCAGAAACCGCAGCAGCGGGTTTCCAGGTGCCTGAACATCGTCTGCAAGGACGGCATCAGCATCCCGACCGGCAATGAAAACATTTGAACAGACAATCTTGGCAGCATAGCCGGTGCCGACACGCAACAGCTCAGGCGGCCGAACCGCCAGCCAGAGAATTGCTCCCAGTACGATGACGAGCAGAAGACCACCGACAAACTTCAGAATACGCTTCATGCTGCCCCTCGCAAATAGTCGTTACGTCAATCATACCAAGCCGAGATAACTTGCCAACTCCCGCGCGGCGGCACCACCTGCCCTGTTTGCACCGATGGTCGAGGCAGATGGGCCATAACCAACAAGATGAATACGGGGATCGGCGGCCACCTGTGTTGCCAGGCGTCCAGTCATGAGAATACCGGCTTCCGCATTGCGCAATTGCAGCGGGGCAAGATGGTCGAGCGAACTGCGAAATCCTGTGCACCACAAAATAACATCAAAGGATTGTTCACTTCCATCGTCCCACCGAACACCTGTTTCCGTGATTTCGCTGAACATGGACAAACGGTTGAGCACACCGCGAGCGCGTGCCGCTTCAATGGCCGGCGTCAACGGCAGCCCCGTTACTGAAACGACCGATCCAGGTGGCAAGCCCCGGCGTACCCTTTCCTCAACCAAAGCCACGGCAGCACGGCCCAACTCCGGTGTAAACGGACCTTTCCGGAAAGCAGGTTCTTTGCGCGTGACCCATACGGTTTCCGTCACACGCGATATCTCGCCCAGAAGCTGCACAGCCGAGATACCCGCGCCTACGACAAGAACACGTTTGCCCTTGAAGGCGTCAGCTGTCTGATAATCCCGCGTGTGAAGTTGCTGGCCTTTGAAAAGCTCCGCACCCGGATAGGGTGGGATATAAGGAGACTCCCATGTGCCGGTCGCGTTGATGATCCCGCGTGCCGAATAGTTGCCCCGATCTGTCTCCACACGAAGCCGTTCGCCACGATCGCAAACGACTTTCACGGCCACAGGACGGTGCACCGGAAGATCGAAGGCTTCCTCATAGGCGCGGTAATATTGTGGGACGGCAACCGATGCACGCACCTCGCCATTGGTCGTTTCGATAATATCCTCGAACTTCATGCCAGGGAGATCGTGAATGGCGTTGGCAGTCTGGAGAGTTAGCGAAGGCCAGCGGAATTGCCAGGCTCCGCCCGGCCCTGTGGCCTTGTCCAGAACCACGAATTGCCGTTCGCCTGCGAGACCAAGCTTATTCAGATGATAGGCCGACGAGAGTCCCGCCTGCCCGGCTCCAATAACCACAATGTCGACCTTGCGGGCGACTTTCACATGGCCATTATCGGCTGGCTGCTGATCGACGGACTGTATATCTGACATGATGCGCTATAGGCTTCCGAAATATGATTTGTGTCCGTAGATAGGGATCGGACGGCGGCGTCGAAAGCCCACCTATCCTACCATCGCAGCCAAACGTAGTCTTTTATTGCGCCCCTCCCAAACACTCACGACCAACATGATAACCGTCGTCAGTATGCCCATTTCCAATAGATCGGCCATATAGCCGACCGGGATCGCTGCCAGTAGAGCCAAAACACCAAAGACGTGTGACGTGGGAATAACGCCATAGACAACCTTCTTGTAGATGGCGCTGCCAATCAGATAGATCGCCGGTCCTACGACAAGAACAAGAACGTAAGCAGTCTTCAACGGATCATGCGGATGGGCCATGACAAGATCGTTTCCAACTGCCGTTGCGATAATCCCGGCCACCAGAATGGCGTGAACATAGTGGAAATATGCGCCAATCCGTCCAGGATCAGTGGAGTGGGTGATCGTATCTGTCGCATCCTTGCTGGAGGTGCCAAAGTAGAGCCACCACATGGCAAGCGTCCCGAGAAAAGTGGCCAGCAGCGCCGACATGAGGGCCAAATTCCAGACTTCAGCATTTGCAAGGGTTGCCCCGGTAGCCAAAACCGTTTCGCCAAGTGCCACGATTACGAACAACTGGCAACGCTCCGCCAGATGTCCGCCTTCAATGGTCCAATCACTGGTGTGAGAGCGTCCGAGACCCGGTAGCGCAAAGCCGAACATCGGCGATAAATACTCGCAAAGCACGGCAATAAGCCACAGCGCCATACGAGCTTCATGTTCGACAAAACAACCGGCTATCCAGAAGACAGCGGAAATAGTGAGCCAACCGAGCATACGCCTGTAATTGGCGGCAAGTGGATGGTCCTGCCCCAGAACAAACACGATATAGGCTGTTTTGCCGACCTGAATCGCCACATAGGCCAGAGCAAATATCCAGCCTTTGTCAGCAAAAGCACCGGGGATGGACGATGCCATCACCAAACCGAGCAGCATGACGCAGAACAAGAGGCTGCGTATCTGCGGCGTTTCCGGGTTGAACCAGTTTGTCACCCAGCAGGTATATTGCCAGCCGAGCCATACCGCGAACCAGAGGATCAGCGTTTCGACAACACCGGTGAGCGTCAGATTGTGCAGAAGTTCATGACTGAGCTGCGTAACCGCGAAAACATAGACCAAATCGAAGAACAATTCCTCGAATGTCACCCGGGCATGGTGCCCGTCTCTTTGTCTCAAAAGCGGATGTGAAGCGACGGCAGAAGCTGAATTCATGCGAATGTACCTTCCCCTCAGACGGCAAACATTCAATGCCACTGTCCGGCAGCTTAGCCCGCAGTCGATCAGCCGTATATCCGAATGTGCTGATTTCCACTTAAAGAAGTCAGTGTCGTCTTATTTCCCGCCGAACGTGTTACCTGCTTCGAGCCATGCATCGATACCGTCCGCCGCCGCGCGGCCCATCGCGAAACAGGCAGTCAGGAGATAGCCGCCAGTTGGAGCCTCCCAGTCGATCATTTCTCCGACAACGAAAATGCCGGGTAGCTTCGCCAGCATGTAGTTCTTGTCGATTTCGTGCCAACGAATACCGCCTGCCGACGAAATCGCTTCATCCAGCGGGCGCGGACGGAGCAGTGGAATGGAAATAGCTTTGATCGCAGTGGCCAGCACTTTCGGGCTTCTGTCGCGGGTAAATTCCGTCACAAGAGCTGCCTTCACGCCCGTCAGACCTGCAGCCTTGCGCAACAGATTGCCGAAGCTCAGCTTTGTATCCTGCCGAGCAATATCGCTTTCCAGTCGCTCGATAGTTCGTCCAGGAACAAGATCGAGCGTCAGAAATGCCTTTCCATGTTTCTGCAAGCTGTCGCGCAGAGCTGCGGAATGCGCATAGATGAGACTACCCTCAACCCCACCGCGTGTAATGACAAACTCGCCCTGTGTCGCGCCTGCATGGGAAGTTGCGATAACAGACTTCACCGGTTCACCGGCGAAGCGTTCAGCAAAGAAGTCGCTCCAGGCAACGTCAAAACCGCAATTTGCGGATTGAAACGGCGCTATATCGATTGACCTTCGCTGAAACTCATTGATCCAGAGGCCGTTGGAACCAAGCTTCGGCCAGCTTCCGCCACCAAAAGCAAAGAGCGTAGCATCACATGTAATCGTCTGAACACCGTCAGGGTTCTCGATCTTGAGACTATTGCCCTCGAAGCCAATCCAGCGATGTCGGGTGAGAATGCGAACACCCTGATCTTCCAGACGTTTTCCCCAAGCCCGCAAAAGCGGAGACGCTTTCATCGCTTTGGGAAAGACACGACCGGATGAGCCGACAAATGTCTCGGCACCCAATTCATCCGCCCAGGCACGTAATTCGGTCGGGCCGAAAGTCGTCAAGGCTGGCAATATACGGTCAATGCTTGAACCGAAACGTTTCGCGAAAGTTACATAATCTTCCGAATGCGTAATGTTCAGCCCTGACTTTCCGGCAAGCAGGAACTTGCGGCCAACTGTCGGCATCTGCTCGTAGACCGTCACGCGATAGCCTCGCGCTGACAGTCTTTCGGCGGCCATCAGACCAGATGGCCCGCCTCCGAGAATGGCAATATTGCCTTCAGGCATCACGGTATCAGCCTCGCCGAAGTATTAATCCTGCTTCTCCAGCATTTCCTTAACTGTGGTCGCCAACTGCTTGAGTGAGAACGGCTTTGGCAGGAACCCGAACTTGGCATCAGCTGGAAGATTGCGCGCAAAGGCATCCTCCGCGTAACCCGACACGAAGATGAATTTGATATCAGGATACGTCTTGCGAAGCTCACGCAGCAGTGTCGGGCCATCCATTTCCGGCATGACGACATCCGATACGACGATATCCACCTCACCGCCAAGTTCTGCCATGACTTCAAGCGCTTCGACACCGGAAGCCGCTTCGTGGACTGTATAACCGCGTGACTGGAGTGCGCGCACGCCGCCCATACGGACCGCGTCTTCGTCTTCCACCAGGAGAACGGTCGCGGAACCGGAAAGATCGGTTGCTTTCTCGACCTTCTTTTCCTTCACGACAACCGGCGCATCGTCGGCGCGTTTTTCCTCGATGAGGCGCGGCAGGAAGATCTTGAATGTCGTGCCTTTTCCAACCTCAGAATCACAATAGATGAAGCCACCGGTCTGTTTGATGATCCCGTAGACCATCGACAGCCCAAGGCCCGTACCCTTGCCCACTTCCTTCGTCGTGAAGAACGGCTCGAAAATCTTTTCGAGCACATCCGCAGGAATACCCGTCCCGGTGTCTTCCACTTCGAAGACCACATAGTCCGCTTCCGGAAGATCGCGATAATGCAGCTTTGCGACTTCCTGCGTCGACATGTTACGGGTACGCAACGTGATTTCGCCGCCGTCCGGCATGGCATCACGTGCATTGACCGCGAGATTGACAGCAACCTGTTCGAACTGTCCGAGATCGGCCTTGGCCGGCCAGAGATCACGTCCATGATCGATCTTCAGCTCTATATCCTTGCCGACAAGGCGAGCCAGAAGCATACGCAGATCTGCAAGAACGTCGGTCAGGTCGAGTACTTCCGGACGAAGCGTCTGACGGCGCGAGAATGCCAGCAGCTGGCGCACAAGCGAGGCCGCACGATTGGCGTTCTGCTTGATGTTCATAATGTCCGGGAACGACGGATCGGATGCGCGATGGTTGGTCAGCAGCAGGTCCGACGACATGATGATCGCCGTCAGAACGTTGTTGAAGTCGTGCGCAATACCACCTGCAAGCTGGCCGACAGCCTGCATCTTCTGGCTCTGCGCCATCTGGTTTTCAAGGGCTTTCTGCTCGGTTGTTTCGACAGCCGAGATAATCGCCGCTTCTTCGGCGCGCTCGCCGCCCAGATCAGTTACAGGGCTCATATAAAAGCGGATGTGCCGCTCTTCGTTGCCCGGCAACACCGTATCAACAGGCGAAATGCTTGCCTGTCCTGCAAAGGCTGCGGCAAGCGCTCTGTTGAAGGTCTCGCGGTCGCGTTCATGCACGACAATTTCAAGCTTCGCATTGCAGTCAATCGCATCGCGATCGACAACAGGAGCGAAAATATCGAGGAAGCGCGCATTGGTGCGCAGTATATGTCCGGCAGAATCAACCGCAGCGATGGCCATCGGAGCCGAGTTGAAGAAACGCGTGAAGCGCACTTCTGCGGAACGCAGCGCCATTGATGAATCTTCGCCCTCCGCACGATCCAGAACGATGGTACGGCTCGTACCGCGCGTTCCATCACGCGCAGCCTGGACACGGTGATAGAAGCGAACGGCGAGGCTCTGTCCGTTCCGCTTGATCAGATCAAGATCGATGACAGTGTTGCGGCTTGTGCCCGGCTCGGCTTTCACCGCCTTGATGAGCGCCATTCCACTGCCTGCCACTATATCGTTGAGTGTCAACGATCCCGGTGTGAACTGGGTCAGATCGACACCGAGCCACTCTGCAAGCGTCGCATTGAGGTAGATGATCCGGCCGGAAGGGTCGGCAGAAAAGAACCCGGCTGGCGCGTGATCGAGGTGATTGATCGCTTCCTGCAGCTCCTGAAAGAAGCGCTCCTGCTCCGCACGCTCGTCGGAAATATCGGCAATCTGCCACGCGACGAGCGGGCTTTTGAATTCGTGTCCGGCTTCAACGGGACGCGCCTTGATGCGATACCAGACAGGCGCCAGCGAGCCATGCCCCTCACGAGAAAGGCCGCCGGAAAGACGCACTTCCTCCTGTGCCGACAAACCATCGCGAACGGCATTCGTCAGACGGTATATGGCATCGGATGCCGCGGGTTCTGCCGTCAGCACATTATCGAGCGAACGGACTCCTTCGGCATTCGCAACACCAGTCATGACGGCATAAGCCTGATTGGCGTAAACGATCTGGCCGCGTGCGTCGGAAATGACAGTCCCTTCCGGCTGCGAATCCATGAAGGAATGAGCGAGGTCCTGTTCACCGTTCTTCTGGCTGAATTGAATGAGACCCGTTGCTGCGCCGAAAAGGTAGAATACGCCGACCATCGACAGAACGCCCATAAGAACGAGGGCGAATCCATCTCCAAGCTGGTCGCGGAACACAAAATAGGCGATTGCGGCGACCGTAAGCAAAATACCGACGATCAGCAGGCGAAGAGCTCCGCTGCGATTGCGCTTGGGCATTACGAGCGGTTTCGGGTAAGCGTTGTCCGTCTGTCGCGACATCAAGCCTGCTGCCCTTTCATGTTGCGTGGCCGAGCACAAACAGGCATCCGGGTGCCCCGGGTGCCAGGCATTTTTTCGATCAGCCAAGACGTCATTTCAATCATCCGCATATCCGATTTTCTCGAATGCACTTTTCCGCACAGTTCAGCTCCCACGTGGGAACACGCAGCCAATATGTCAGGGTATATCCGATTCGCAGAATGCTTTAATCGGCGAGCAGTACAAGCATTGCCGTACTGAAACGGTGCAAATTGGACTTTTTTGCACCGTTTTGCCTGGGGATCATATATTTCTCGCATTTCCAAGAAACATTCCCAAGGCTTAGAAATTCAACTACTGTACCAATCATGTGATGATGCGGAGTGCCGGGGGAAGCGCAGTCTCCATTCGTCGCAGGTTTTCGTTTATTGTATAAGAGGGTATCCGCATGAAGGAATGGCTCAGCGGCATCGTTGGAGAGAGTGCGGCTAATATTGTTGGCTTCATCCTAATATTTGCGATCATTCTTGGCGGAATTTTCGTTGTTCTCAGTATCATTCGCCGTTTCAGCGGTGGTACTTTCGTTTCCAACGGGCGTACGCGACAACCGCGCCTTTCGGTAATGGACGCAGCAGCAGTCGACAGCCGACGCAAGCTCGTGCTTATTCGCCGCGACGACGTGGAACATCTCCTGCTCATCGGCGGACCAACCGATGTTGTGGTGGAACAGAATATTGTCATGGAATCGCGGGTTCATGCGCGTGTGCAAGCTTCACGCATCGAGCCTGAACATATCGAACGCTTCAAGCAGCACGAAGCAACCCTGACCAATGACAAGACGGAGCGCCCTGCTCTCTCACTGCAATCACCGCAGGCCGAAGAGAAGGACGAAGCGATCCAGATCACCTCCGCAATCGAAGCACCGGTCTACCGCAAGCCTGAGCCAGCACGAGAAGAGCCGGTCCAGCAGGCTGCTGCACCTGTTCGTGTGCCGCCGCAGGCGCCGACGGCACCAATCCCGCCGCGACCACCTGTCGAGCAGAAATCCGCTCAGCCACCCCAACCACGGCCTCAACCGCGCCCGGCGCCGAACTATCCGCCGCAGCCACGCACCGTATTGCCGCCCCGCCCCGCGCAAGCACAGCCGCAGTCAACACGTGCACATCCGGCCTATCCATTGAGCCAGGTTTCGCGCGGCGTTCTGAGTTCAACCTCGTCCGGTGCGACCGCCACTGCAGCCGGTGTTGCCGCCGCCGCATCGGTTGCTTCAGCAAATCTTGGCAGCATCGTTCCCGAGCGTGAAACAACGGTTGCGGATAAATCTCCTTCGGTCGATGTAACCAGACCTACAGTCTCTGCGACTGCAGCTCCGGCATTCAGCGCCCCTTCGGAACCGGAGCGCGTCGAGCCGGAAATCGTGGTTGCCAAGTCAAAGCCTGTAGAAACAGAGGCCGTAGCAGTAGAAACGCCGAGCGATAATCTGGCCGATCTCGGCGGTGCGTTGCACGAAGCAATCGCTGCAGACGTCAATTCGGAGAGTGCCGCCAGCGATGACGCCAAAGACGCGATCTCATTCGATACTGAATTCTTCGAGAATGAGCTTCTAAGCTCACTTGATATTTCCGCAATGGACGACGTTGTCGAAGACAAGGCGAAGGATGATATCGAAGATGAAATGGAAAAGCTTCTCGGTGAATTGACCAAGGATGAAATTCGCAGAAGCTGAACTTCCGGCCAAAATTTGTCTCGATACAAAGAAAATAGGCTGCGGAAACCGCAGCCTATAAATTTTTCAAACCGTCTCGAAGCTTAGTCGTCGCGATAGACTTTCTCACGACGCTCATGGCGCTCCTGCGCTTCGATAGATAGCGTAGCGATTGGACGCGCATCAAGCCGCTTCAAGCTGATAGGTTCTCCCGTTTCCTCGCAGAAGCCGTATGTTCCTTCATCAATGCGGCTCAATGCTGCGTCGATTTTGGAGATCAATTTGCGCTGTCTGTCGCGAGCACGTAGCTCAATTGCCCGATCCGTTTCGGAGGATGCCCTGTCCGCCAGGTCCGGGTGGTTTGCATTTTCCTGCTGTAGCGCCTCAAGCGTTTCACGCGCTTCTCGCAGAATATCATTCTTCCACGCGACCAGTTTCGCGCGGAAGTAAGACTTCTGCCGCTCATTCATGAACGGCTCGTCTTCAGTGGGCCTATAGTCAAGGTCAATCAATTCACTCATTCTGAATTACCCCACATCTAGGAGACGCGAGCGGTTATATAGTTCCATAGCAACAAGGACACAACATCAAACAACCGTATCCCACTACTTTTTAGTGCATCAATTTTGTATGATTTTGCATCAAAATTATGCAATTCAAAACTGCACGCAAAAAATTGCTCTTTGGACTTTCAGAATAACTTCAATCAATTGCCAATAAAGTGGGTATATTTTCCAGTCACTGTCATCATCAACCTATGGAAGCATAATCAGCCCAATAATTAGGCATGTGGCACCTATAAATAATGCTGACAGACATCAAGAAATCGGGAGAATGGACCACCGGAGCGCTCAATTGCGCTCGAAATATGGTCGAAAATGCTCACAAAACACAGCTTGGAACGTTACAGATGAGTCGTTTGCTTCTTCTTAGACATGCTAAAGCCGTGTGGGCGAAACCTGGAATGAAGGATTTCGACCGTCCTCTTGATCAGGAAGGCAAAGCTTCGCTCGACCGGCTTGCAAGGACGATGAAGTCGATCGATCTTTATCCTGATCGGGTGGTTCTTTCCGGTTCATGTAGAACGCGAGAAACCGCGTTAGGCATTATTGAACGTCTGGGTATCGAGGTCGAAACCATCGTCGACGATACGCTCTATAGCGGCGGCGCGGCTGACTACATGCAAGCCATACGTGAACATGGCGATGTGCCGACGCTGTTGCTCGTGGGACACAATCCCAGCATAGAGGATCTGGCGCTGGCCTTATGTGGCGATGGCAATAAGGATGGCCTCTTGAAGCTCCGTGCAGGTTTTCCCACTGCCGCACTGGCAAATATTACATTTCCTGCCTCACTGGGCGAACTCGAACGTGGAGCAGGCTATCTCGAAATCTTCATACTACCCCAGTAGATTTTCCGTAAGTGCACCAACATTCCTTGCCAAGACCGCTGACGCAACCCTATCTATACCTCTGACAGATCATTGAATTCGGCGAGGATTAATTGGCTAAGCTGACAAGTATTGGCGACGAAGCGAAGATCGCACTGGATACGCTGGCAGATCGTGCGACCGGGCTTTTGTCTCCATCATTGCGGCTCGGTGTGACTGGTTTGTCGCGTGCCGGAAAGACGGTCTTCATCACGGCTCTCGTTCACAACATGCTGCATGGCGGCAGGCTTCCAATGTTCGAGGCCTATAAATCTGGCCGCATTTCACGCGCGCTGCTCGAACCGCAGCCCGATGATGCAGTCCCCCGCTTTCAATATGAAGAGCATCTGTCGGCTTTGATCGATGAGCGTATCTGGCCGGACTCCACGCGCGCCATCTCGCAATTGCGCCTGACAATCGAGTATGAATCCGCTTCTGCCTGGGGGCGCTTGTTGTCACCGGGCAAGCTTTCGGTCGATATTGTGGATTACCCCGGAGAATGGCTGCTGGATCTGCCTTTGCTGGGCAAATCCTATGCTGAGTTCAGCGCGGATTCTTTTGCTCTGGCCCATGAACCGACGCACAAGGATCTGGCTCAGGATTGGATCACCGAAGCTTCCCTCGTCAGCCCTTCCGAAAAGGCAGACGAACTGACCGCACAGCGTCTGGCCAAGAGTTTTACGGCTTATTTGCGTGCAGGCAAAGCCGATGAGCGTGCATTATCGACCTTGCCGCCGGGGCGTTTCCTGATGCCGGGCGATCTCGAGGGTTCACCGGCACTGACATTTGCCCCGCTTCCCGACCTGAAACCGGACGATCTGAAGGCCGGTTCTCTGGGCGCAATGATGGAGCGGCGCTACGAAGCCTATAAAACCTATGTCATCAAGCCCTTCTTTCGCGAACATATTGCGCGGCTCGACCGGCAAATTGTGCTTATCGACGCCATGCAGGCAATGAATGCTGGTGGCGCGGTCGTTGCCGACCTCGAACGTGCACTCACCGATATCCTGTCCTGCTTCCGACCGGGACGCTCTAACCTGCTAACCGGGCTGATCCAGCGACGGATCGGCCGGATTCTCGTGGCTGCAACGAAGGCCGACCATCTGCATCATGAAAGCCATGACCGTCTGCAAGCCATCGTGCGCCGTCTCGTGGAACGGGCTATAGAGCGCGCCGATTTTTCCGGCGCGGATATTGATGTCCTCGCAATGGCTGCCGTGCGCGCCACTCGCGAGGCAGTCGTTACACAAGGTAAGGAAACTCTGCCCGTCATCGTCGGCACACCGCTGAAAGGCGAAAAGATCGACGGTGAAGTATTCGATGGCGAAACCGAAACAGCGATATTTCCCGGCGACTTACCGAAGAATCCCAATGCGATTTTTGAAAAATCCTTTGCGCAGGATGATCCAGCCATTCGTTTCGTCCGTTTCCGGCCACCCCGGCTTGAACGTACCGCCGAAGGCATCACGTTGTCCCTGCCCCACATAAGGCTGGATCGTGCCTTGCAGTTTCTGATTGGGGATCGTCTCGCATGACAGAGAAGACACCACGCAAACCAGCTTCCTTTACGGCAAGCCAGTCCTCTAACCGCCCCGAAGCAGCGGATGAAGCGCCACGTCGCCCTCGTGCAGTGCGAGATCTTGATGTTGTTGTCGCCCAACCGGATGTTTTCGCATTGAGCGAAGAAGAGGCGGCAGAGCTGGAAATCCTCGATCCGTCGTTTGAAGCGCCTGAACGCAAGGGCTGGTCGCTTAGCAGAATACTTTTCGGTGCGCTCGGTATCCTTGTTTCATTCGCCATCGGCATCTGGACCGAAGACCTTATCCGAGCGCTATTTTCCCGCGCGGATTGGCTGGGCTGGACTGCTCTAGGTGTCGCGATAATTGCGCTTGCCGCCTTTATCGCCATCGTCGTTCGCGAACTGGTCGCATTACGCCGCCTCGCTTCGGTGCAGCACCTTCGCAAGGACGCGGCAGATGCCGCGGAGCGGGACGATATGGCCGCGGCCAGAAAGGCCGTGGACGCCTTGCGCTCAATTGCGGCGAGCTTGCCAGAGACGGCACGAGGACGACAGCTTCTGGACGGTCTGACAGACGATATCATTGACGGCCGAAACCTGATCCGGCTTGCCGAAACAGAAATCCTTCGCCCTCTCGACCGCGAAGCGCGCACACTTATTCTGAATGCTTCAAAGCGGGTTTCGATTGTCACGGCAATCAGCCCGCGTGCGCTGGTCGATATCGGTTACGTCATTTTTGAATCAGCTCGGCTGATCCGCCGACTGTCACAACTTTACGGTGGTCGTCCTGGCACGCTGGGCTTTCTGAAACTTGCCCGCCGGGTCATTGCCCATCTGGCCGTGACAGGAACGCTGGCCATGGGGGACAGCGTGATCCAGCAGCTCGTCGGCCATGGTCTTGCGTCCCGGTTATCGGCCAAGCTCGGTGAAGGCGTCGTCAACGGACTCATGACGGCGCGCATCGGGATTGCCGCCATGGATGTGGTGCGTCCGTTTCCATTCAATGCGGAAAAACGCCCCGGCATCGGCGACTTTATCGGCGATCTCGTGAAGATCAACGGCGAACGACCGGATAAAAAGCATCCCGGAAAATAGCGGTTTATTTCCGAAGCATTAACCATTCGCGACGATTATGGATAGATAGAAATCTGCGCCAGAATCGAGCGACCAGGTGTATCGGCACACTCCCCTGAACCGTGCCCTTCTCTGTCAATCGGCTTATGGCAACGTCGGCAAATCCGACGGTTTGCGAGGCGCGACCAGCTTTTGGTCGTGACATGCTGGAAAACAACGATTAGGAATGACGTCCGATTAAGGTCGTGAATCCGGGACAGAGCTGAATATGAAGAATTGCATCGCTGCCTGCCTGACGCTGCTGCCCGTGTCATTTTCCGCTGCGCCGGTTCTGGCAGCTGACAAGGACAAACAGTTCTTTCAAACGATCGAAGGCCAATGGTCAGGCCCGGGTGAAATCGTCGCCGGGAAATACAAAGGCACGAAGTTCGTCTGCAATCTCGCCGGGTCGACCCCGGATGAAGATATTGGCATGACACTCGACGGCACCTGCCGCGTCGGTGTCTTTTCGCAGCCGATGAAGGCCACCGTCACGCGTGTCGGGTCCGCTTATTCCGGCAAATTCAATGATGGTGCAGCGGGCAAGGGCCTTGATGTCACGTCGGGTTCCGTCAGTGGAAACAAGGTTGTTTTCGGCCTGAACCGCAAGCAGCTCAATGGTGCGATGCTGGCACGTGTCTCCGATCCGAATACGATGAACGTGACGGTTTCAGTGCGGGTCGACAAGGAACTGGTTCCGGTCATCGGCATGAGCCTGAAGCGCGTCGATAATATCGCTGTCGGCAGTATCGCCAAGAACTGACCGGAACGCTATTCACGCCACCAGCCCGCATCCGTGCGGGCTTTTTCTATTCCGGATTGCTCTATCCCGGCATTCCAGTCCGCAACGGCCTTGCCTGCAATTTCGAGAGACGGTGCAATATCGCTCAGGGGCACGAGGACGAAAGCCCGCTCGTGCATACGCGGATGCGGAAGCTCGAGAGCAGAATCCGTCATGACGACAGTCTCTCCCGCATCATCCTGCATTGCCAGTATGTCGATATCGATGATGCGCGGACCCCATCTTTCAAGCCTGACACGCTTCAAAGAACGCTCCACATCAAGGCAGGTCGCAATCAACTCCAATGGCTGCAACGACGTTTCTATCTCTGCACAGGCATTGTGAAACCACGCCTGATCCGTCTTCCCCCATGGCGGCGTGCGATAGACTGCCGAAACCGCAACGACATCCGTGTCGGCTCGTTCGTCCAATATACGCAACGCCTTGCCCATCGAAGCGACAGGATCATCGATGTTTCCGCCAAGCCCCAGCCAGGCACGATAATGTCTGCCTGTAGTCACTGCGGATAAACCACCGTCACTTCAACATGGTCCAATACGCCCGGAACAGGTGCATTCGGCTTGCGGACGGTAATTTCTGCGCGCTTTACCTGCGGAAACCGGGCGGTCATTGCCTTGGCCACGTCGAGAGCCAGCGTCTCGATCAGATAGCGCTGACGACCAGTGATAATGTCTTCAATGACAGCAAAGGCGATACCGTAATGCACAGTACCGTCGATATCGTCATTCTCCAGCGCATTGCCCGGATCGACATCAAGGATAGCATCGACGTAAAAACGCTGACCGAGCTTGTGCTCTTCATCGAAAACGCCGTGATGCGCGAAAAACGCGCAGTTCATCATTCGGATCGTGTACACGGCTTCACTTTCTATTTTCACTGCGTTTGGATTGCAGGATATCATCTGCAACGGCAAGTGCATCTCTATTAAAAGCGACATTGTGAACACGGAAGATGTCGGCACCTGCCAAACGTAGTGCGACAGACGTTGCCGCAGTTCCTATGTCGCGGTCGAGCGGATTGTCCCTGCCCGTCATGCCGCCGATAAAGCGTTTGCGCGACGTACCGACGAGCAACGGAAATCCGAATTTCTGCAATTCGCCTGCTCTCGCCAGCAGCGCAATATCCTCATCCTTGTTCTTGCCGAAACCAAAACCGGGATCGAGTACGATGCGGATTTCTTCAACGCCTGCCTTTTTCGCTATATCCAGTGAAGCATCCAGGAACGAGAACTGGTCCTCGATGACATCAGCAAGAACGGGCCGATCCCTGCTGGTATGCATGATGACCAGCCCTGCGCCGCTCCTTTTGGCGACATGAGCGATTTCTGGTTCTCGTTGTAGTCCCCAGACATCATTGACGATATGTGCCCCGGCACTAACTGCCGCCTGCGCTGTTGCTGCGCGGTAAGTGTCGATGGAGATGATGCAATCGTATTTTTTCACCAATGCTTCGATGACCGGGACAACGCGCGCGATTTCCGTTTCGGAATCGATCGCAGCAGCTCCGGGCCGGGTCGATTCTCCGCCAACATCAATGATCGTCGCTCCATCGGCAAGCATCTGACCGGCCACTTCGACGGCCCTTTCCAGCTCATTGTGGTGGCCGCCATCGGAAAATGAGTCTGGCGTGACATTCAATATGCCCATGATCACGGACTTTTCCCCCAGACGAAGGCTTCTTCCATGAGCAACGTGCCATTCTTTCGTCATAGCGAAATGTTCCTGTGTCATTTCCTTGGGCTGTTTACCTGGGGCATTTCAGTGCGGCGAGGTTGCAACCAACCTCGCCTGAAGTCATTTTGTGAAGGGCGTTATAGTTCTCTTGACGATTGCATGCCATGCTCGCGGCAATAAAAAGCGAATTTCTTACTGGTTTTAGAAAGAGGTGCCAGGACATGAATTTGAGGAAGAAGGTTCTGGCTCTCAGTGCAGTTCTTGCCATCGTAGCTCCCCAGGCGGAAGCCGCCGCGATCTTTCGCGAATTCAGCTACTATACCGTGAGCGGCAAAACGGCAGCGGACCTCGACAAGGCTCTTTCCCGCAATGGACCCTTCCTCAAGAAGACTGGTCAGCATCATCCCGGTGCCGCTGAAATCCGTTTCGATGCGAAGGTACGTTATGGTCGCGCGCCCGGGAAAGCCTGCAAGGTGCAGGACGTTTATGTAAACGTTCACGCAAAGGTCTCCCTGCCCCGCTGGAAACAGCGCCGCAAGGCCACGCCGGAACTGGCGCTGATCTGGGATACCCTGTTGCAGGATATTCGCCGCCACGAAGAGAGCCACATCGTCATTGCCCGCAGCTTTGCAAGCCAGATGGAACGGGAAATACGCGGACTGCGCACCCGCACGGATTGCTCTGTGCTTCGCGCTGACATCGACAAAGTGACTGCACGCCTTATGGAAGCGCATGATAAGGAGCAACAACGGTTTGACCGGGTTGAGACGATCAATTTCGAAAACCGCTTTGCACGCTTGCTGACTTATCGCATGGAGCGCGCCCAGCAGGCTTCCAAATAACAGTAGTGCCGAACTATCTCAATTCGCGGCGTATAGCCTGCGTCATCAATGCTGCTTCATGGAACCCTGACAGGATAAGTTTCAGCTTGCCCGGATAGTGGCAAGCATCGCCGATAGCGTAGACCTTCGGACTTGAAGTTCTGAAGGTCTCGGGACTAACAGCCAGCATGTTGCCCGTCTTGATTAAGGAAACTTCGGCCAGAGGGTCGGGACGGATAACCTGTCCATCGAGACCGAAAGCACCAAGACCGGATGCAATCACCGCTGTCCGTGCTTCAAGCTTGTCGCCATTGCTAGTGTCAACAGCCACGCCGTCATCATCGACCGCGATGCTGACCGCGATCTTGTTGAAATGAAAAACAGGATTATATGGCGCGATCTGCTTGAGAAGCCTTTCGACCAGCTCCTCACCCATGATTTCAGGAAACCCGGGCACGTCGTAAATCGGCTTGTCGGCATAGAGTGCCGCACATTGACCACCGGGCCGATCACTGGCATCGATGAGATGGCACCTGAAACCGAACAGCCCAAGCTGAAAAACGGAAAAGAGTGCAACAGGCCCGCAGCCGATAATGACAATATAATTCTGCGGTTCGGCGCCCATCACATCACCATCTCTTTCAAAACTTAATTCTGGCGTTCGGGCACCTGCACGACAAGGCCGTCAATATCGTCAGAAACCCGGATCTGACACGAGAGGCGTGAAGTAGGACGAACTTCATAAGCGAAGTCCAGCATGTCCTCTTCCATCGCGTCAGGCCCGCCGACAGTGTCGGTCCAGTCTTCATCAACATAGACATGGCAGGTTGCACAGGCGCAAGCACCGCCACATTCCGCATCAATGCCCAGAATGCCATTGCGAATGGCAGCTTCCATCACGCTTGACCCGTTGTCGGCTTCGACTTCGGTCCGTGTCGCGCCATCAGCTGATACGAATACGATCTTCGTCATTTTTATTCCTTGAAACACGCAAGTTTCGCGCGATCTTCATCCTGAGCGCCCGTCACTGCCTTGGCAGGGAAACGCAAATAAACTCGGAATGGCAGATACGGCGTTCTGCAATTAGTTTCAACCTTGACCGCGCCCGCGCCCACAACTGCGCCAATATGCCGTGCATCGACGACGAGTTTCCCTGCCTGATAAACCCGACAGTTGCGCCCAAAACCCGAAAACTCTTCCTTGCCGTCTGCGGAAACTGCATCATATGATGTGAATTGAGGGACGGTTAGGAATGACGGACAGAATCCAGCGCTACAGTGGATGCAATCATGAAATGAAATTCAGTCATCCAGACACTCTGTACGGGTATTTATGTTAATAAACTCGTAGAGCTTTCCTGGATGAAGGAAACGGTCCGGATCGATTTCCACAACTTGCTGGTAAATGCGGGAAGCCCGGAAATGTCGAATTTTCATGAATTGAGCCGGTTTCCGTTAACCTTGTATTTAAAGTTTTAGGTATCGGCAGAAGAGGCCTATTTCCTTAACAAGCCCGAGCCGATACGATGCAAAATGGCGGAGAAAGTTTTGTAACGGTCTTTTTATGGTCCGACCGTCGCAGTAATGAGTACGAGGTAGGCAAACAATGGCTTCCAAATCCAAGGCACAGAAGCTCGACCTTGAGGTTGAAAAGGCGCTGGAACAGGCACTTGATATCGATTTCGGAGACGATCTTGATATCGACATGGACTTGAGTGCGTTCGATGAAGGCTTCTCCGTCGATGATCTGGAAGAACAGATTTCGCGCGCGGCTGAAGAACTTGTTGCTGAGCAGAAGACCAAGACGGTAGAGCCCGTTGCCGTTTCCCCTGTGGAAACTGCTGCAAAAGTGGCCACCATCACCACTGCCTCGGTGATTGCAACGCCTGCAGCGCCGCCGGTCCCGCCGGTTGTGAAAGCTGCCGGACCAGTTTCACAAGCCACGGCCAACGTTCAGCACAAGCCTGCCAACACTTCGAAGGTCGCAACGCCTGCGCCCGAACCTGTTATCAGCAAGCCTGTTTCCGCTGCACCTGTTGCAACCGCCGCCACCGTTGCATCCCCTACCTTCACGCCGGCCAATGACGATTCCCGCAGTGAAAAAGCGATTATCGCCGCTCCACGTCGTGCGACGGAAAACTCCTCTAAGCTTTTCTGGACGACAACTGCAATCAGCGTGCTCTGGGCCGCTGGCGGCGTCGCCCTGAGCAAAGCCATCAATCCTGATGTCTTTTCGACCCTGCAAGCCACCAAGGACTTTTTCACCTCGCCCGCCGGCCTCGGCGTCGTTGCGGGTGTAGCATTGCCGGTCGCCATGTTCTGGGGCTTCGCGCAACTCGTAAAACGCGCGCAGGAAATGCATACGGCAGCACGCAGCATGTCGGAAGCTGCGATGCGCCTGCTCCAGCCGGAAGCCGTATCCGGTGATCGCGTTTCTACCCTCGGACAGGCAGTGCGCCGCGAAGTCGCCGCCATGAACGAAGGCATCGAACGCACCTTGGCTCGTGCCGTCGAGCTGGAAACGCTCGTTCAGTCCGAAGTCAATCAGCTTGAGCGTGCTTATAGCGACAATGAAGTTCGCATTCGTTCGCTCGTCAGCGATCTGGGCAATGAGCGTGAAGCTGTTGTCAGCCATGCCGAACGGGTACGTTCATCGATCTCCGGCGCGCATGAGCAGCTTAAGGAAGAACTTTCCAGCGCGTCCAACATCATTCGCGACAATGTTCTGTCTGCCTCGCAGCAGCTGAGCACCCTGCTCGGCGAATCCGGTGAACGCCTGATCGGCAGCATCAACGAAAGCGGCGGCGCTATTGCCGAGGCCATTGAAACCCGCACCGGTGACATCGGCTCCCGCATCACGACTTCGGGCGAAGCTTTTGCAAACCTGCTCGATACGCGCATTGCAACGCTTGATGAACAGTCGCGCACTGTATCGGACCGCCTGACGGAAGCTCTGGACGAACGCACGACCGGTATTGCCAATCTGCTCGGCGGTGCAACGCAATCCATGGTCAGCGAATTCGACACCCGTCTTGCCAACCTCGAAAGCACCCTTTCCGAGCGTGGCCGGTCGCTTCTGTCCGAATTCGAAGCCCGTGCGCATGCTCTCGACAGCAGCACTGAGAAGCTCAATGCAGCTCTCGAAACCCGTTCGCGCCAGATCAACGAAAACCTCATCGCTCGTACTCGTGAAATCGCAGAGACCTTCTCCAGCGGTCGCACGTCTCTGAGCACGATGATCGACGAAACCAAGACAAAGATCGGCGAAGATCTGACATCTATCGGTGAAAGCGTCGGCAATATTCTTGGCGAAAAGGCCGATGCCTTTGCAGGCAAGCTTGCCGAAAGCCGTGATGTTCTGGCTGCTTCGCTGGAAGGCGAAACGGAACGCGTTTCCTCCGTCATCCGCGGTCATGCCGATACGCTTGCTGCACGCACGAGCGATATCGAGAATGCCGTTAACGTCAGCGCATCTGCCCTCAACACCGTTGCCGATAGTCATGCGGCAATTCTGGAAGAGCGGACCAACGCATTGCGCGAGACAATGGCAAGCCATTCCGCACTGCTTGATGCAAGCTTTGCAGACCACGCTCGTTCGCTGGAAGAGCGCGCCACCACGCTTCATGGTGTCATCGCGGGCAATCAAGCCATGCTTGCTCAACTGATGGATGAGCGTGCCGCCGCAATGCGCGATAACTTCAACGAAAACCGTGAGGTTCTCGCTCGCACTTTTGATGAGCGCGTAAATTCGCTACAGGCGCTCATCACTGATAATCAGAACACACTCGCACGCATTCTCGATGAACGTGCAAGCAGCATGAGTGATTCCATTGGTGCCGGTCGCGATGCATTTGTTGCCGCCTTGGGCGAACATGTTCGTCAGGTCGAAGAGCACACGAGCGGCCTTCATAACGTCCTGAGCGATCACAACAATGCCCTCTCCGGCATTCTGGACGGTCACGAGCGCACAATTGAAACGCGTGCTGCCGAAATCCGCTCGACCCTGAGTGAGAGCACGACATCCCTGAGCCAGACGCTGCAGGATCACAGCGATATCCTGGAACAGCGCACGACCAACCTTCACAACGCAATTTCCGACAGCAGTTCGACCATCAGCCGCGCATTCGAAGGCCAGACCGGCATTATCGAAGAACGCACACAGACGATGGAAAAGGCACTCACCATCGGCGTCGACAATGTCCGCCGAGCACTCGAACAGAGCGCTGGCATCGTTGCTGGCACGCTGCGCGAGAAGATCGGCGAAGCCGCGAGCACGCTTTCGGCTGAAGCAGCCAAGGCTGGTGAAGCTCTGGACGGTTTCGGCGAAGCATTCAGCGCTCGCCTGATCGATAATCTGTCTGGCACGGAAGCACGTCTCGGCGACCGCGCCGACGCGATTGCCGGTCGTCTTGGTGAGATCGAAAGCCGCCTCACCGGCGAGCTTGGCTCAATCGAAGCCCGCATCGCCAACACGGCAAGCAGAACCAGCGAAACGCTTGCCGGTCACAGCGAAGCCTTCGCTGCAAGCGTCGCCGACAACCTTGCTGGCACCGAAACGCGCCTCAATGAACGCGCCAGCGCTATTGCCAGCGGTCTTGAAGCAATCGAAAGCCGCCTCACCGGCGAACTTAGCTCGATTGAAGCGCGGATTGCCGATACGGCTTCCAGGACGAGTGAAACGCTTGCAGGCCATAGCGAGTCCTTCTCGGCCAGCGTTGCCGACAATCTCGCTGGTACCGAAACGCGCCTCGCTGAGCGTGCTGACGCGATTGCAACCCGTCTCGGTGATATCGGCTCGCGCATCACGATGGAACTCGGTTCCGTCGAGGCTCGTATTGCACAGGTAACCGACACGACTGCGGTGACGCTGGAAGAACGTACTCGTGAGCTCAATGCCGTTCTCGCTGCCCGTTCGCAGGAAATCACCAAGATCCTCAACGATACGGCAGAACCGCTTGTACAGCGGCTTGCTGATAGCGGTCGTGGACTGGCGCAGCAGCTTGAAGAAGCAACCCATGCCGCAACCGACAGGCTTCGTTCGGAAAATGCCGCTCTGGTCAATGCGCTTGCAAGCCGCACCGCGGAAACGATTGCCGCTGTTCAGCAGGCCAAGACCGGTCTTTCCGACAATGTCAGCGAACTGATCGATCGTCTTGCAGCCTCCAACGGCGAACTGGGCAAGTTGATCGACACTGCAACGCGCAATCTCACTGATATCGATGGTCGCCTTGTCGACACGACCTCGAGCTTCGTTGAGAACACCAACCGTGCAGCACAGATGTTCCAGGCCTCCACTGGCCTGATTGACGGCAATATCGGCACGCTGCGCGCGATCTCCGACAGCACGCTGTCGCAGATCGCAGACATCGCCGACCGTTTCGAAGAGCACGGAAAGGTTCTCTCTTCGGCTTCCGACATGATCAACACGGCCCAGAACGGCCTTGTCAGCACGCTTGAAGATCGCCATCAGGCGCTCGACAAACTGGCATCCGGTCTCGTCGAGAAGTCGGAAGGCGTGGAAAAGCTGATGCTGTCCTTCGAAGGGCTGGTGACCTCCGCATTCCAGCGCGCCGAAGGCCAGACCCGTTCGTCTGCCGAGAAGATGCGGGAAAGCGTTTCGGAAATCGTTGAACAGGCAGCACAGAAGTTCTCTGCAGCAACCGACGATATTCGCCGCACTGCAAGCGAAATTCGCAACGAGCTCAACACGACACGTGGCGAACTGAAGCGTGGCGTTCTCGACATGCCTGCCGAGGCCAAGGAAACAACGACCGCTATGCGCAAAGCCGTGAGCGAGCAGATCAATGCGCTCAAGGAACTGGCCGAAATCGTCAATAAGTCCGGTCGTCTGGTAGATGTCGGCGAAAGCCGTGCTGATCGCCCGGTTTCGCGTCCGGCACCGGCAGCAGCTCGTCCAGCGCCCGTTCAGGCACCGGTGGTACAGGCAGATGTTGCAATTCGCCAGCGCGCCTACGAAGCGCCGAAGGCTCAGCCTGCACCGACAGCCGCACAGGCAGAAAAGCCACGTGGATGGGTGTCTGATCTCCTAGCCCGTGCTTCCCGCGAGGAAGAAGAAGCAACGCAGCCGAAAGCACAGCCGGTCGCAACGCCTCGTTCACCAAGCCATGTCGTTGAATCGCTGAACTCGCTTTCGGTGGACATTGCCCGCGCTATCGACCACGAAGCTTCGGTGGAGCTTTGGGACCGTTATCGTCGCGGTGAACGAAACGTCTTTACTCGCCGTCTCTACACGCTGAAGGGGCAGCAGACTTTTGATGATATCAAGCGCAAGTATCAGACGGATGGTGAATTCCGCCGCGCCGTTGATCGCTACATGGACGACTTCCAGCGTCTGCTTGAAGATGTAGCCCGCAACGACCGTGACAACATGGTGACGCGGACTTACCTCACCTCAGACACTGGCAAGGTCTACACCATGCTTGCCCACGCAAGCGGTCGCCTTCGCTAAGACCAGAACTAAAACGCGGCCTTCGGGCCGCGTTTTTGTTTGTCTGGCTCGGATTAAACCGGCTGGTTCCGTTCAATAAAAAAGGTCGACGCAACACGCCGACCTTTTTTATTGTTCCACCTTGCCTCGGTTGGAGTACGTCTCGAAAAGTGTGAAACGGTTTTTAGACAAGATGTGCTTAAAAAAACAAACGGTTAGAGCGCTGTCACTGTCCAGCTAACAATCTCGCTAGCAGTCCGTTCAAAAGCCGCGTCAAGTGCCTTCACATAGGCCGCATTCGTTGCGCCGCTTACCGGAATGGCCGTACGGAATACGCGGGTTGCACGTACTTCGCCGTTCTTGTCATTCATCAGTTTGACAGCCAGTTCGACCACTGCGAGCTTAGGCGATGCATAGGCCTGAATGCCGAACATGCGCAGATCGGTCAGAATCTGATAGTTGATTGCCAGCCCGTCTCCTGGACGTCCAATCCCGCCGAACACACCTGTATTCTCATAGGCCTGCACCAGACGTGATTGCACAATGTTCGTCAGCCTGTCACCCCATTGAGCACCCTTCAGATATTCGATGGAACCGGGCGCTGAGCTGACAACGATATTCTCGCTATCGAGCGCCTTAAGGGCTGTTGGCGTCGGAACCAGCAACTGTGTGCTCTTGCGGCTTGGCGAAGAAACACCCGGCTGCGGTGCAGACAGATTGAACGTGTCGAGCGGCGTTGTCGTCCCGCAGCCAGCAAGAAGTATGCTGAGCAGAACAGATATTGAAGTTGTACGACAAAGAGTGCGACGTGATTTCATGTCAATAAGGCTAGCTTTGGAAATCAATGACGCGTCCTCCCGTCATACTGAGGTACATTCCCTTTACCGCCAAAGATAAGGCGCTGAGGGTTACGCTCGAGATCGGTAATTGCCTGTTCTATGCGCTGAATGGAGCGGCGGCTATCCACCACGACGGATTGCACATCACGCAATCCCTGTCCCGAAAAACGCTGGAGATTGTCCGCAATCGGCCCCATCCGCTTGTCGAGATTGTCGGATGTCTGGCGGATGGATTCCAGCGTTGCCTTAGCCTGTGCAACAACCCCATCCTTGTCGTCGCTCGACAGGAGCTTGTCGGTCTTCGCCAGAATGGCGTCAACACGCACAGAAGCAGCGTTCAAGCGAGCCATCATATCCTTGGCGTCAGTGACGATCTGGTTGATGTTTCCGGTGTTCTCACCAAGTTCCTGAATAATGTTGGCGTTCTGTGCCAGTGCGTCGGTGAAAGTCTTCGTGTTGTTGATTGTATCCGTCAGCGGTCCACGAGCATCCTTTACGAAACCCTCCAACTGACCAAGTACGGCATTGGCTCGTGCAGCAATATCCTGTGCGGTAGCAAGAAGATTGTTGATTGAGGACGGATCGGCATCAATACGCGCAACCGAATCTACGTTTGCAGCCTCGGTCAGAAGATTGGGCTCATCAAGACGACCGCCCTTCAGTTCAATATAAGCCTGCCCGGTCAGTCCCTGAAAACCGAGGGTTGCTGCAGTTGAGCGGGTGATAGGTGTTGTCGCGTTGACGCGAGTTTTGACGATCACCATTTCTGGATTGGACGGATCAAGACGCAGCGCCCGAACATCGCCAACTTTGATACCGTTGAATAGAACCTGACTCCCGATCGAAAGGCCAGTCACGGAACCCGGGATGCGAACATCAAGCTCCAGAGAATCGCGTGCTTCCCCAAAACGGGCGATCCAGAACACAAACGCGAAAGCCAACAGGCTGACGATCAGCGTAAAGACACCCACCAGTACATAATTGGCTTTAGTTTCCATATCTTATCCAGTCTGCAAGCGGCTGCCGGGCCGCCGTCTCGTTGGCGCCGATGGATCAATCTGGCGCGCACGCTTGCCCCGAAAATAGGATTTAACCCACGGATCGTCTACCGTTAGCATGTCTTCAATGGTGCCGCTGACGAGTACCTTCTTGTTTCCAAGAACGGCAATCCGGTCGCAAATTGCAAAAAGACTATCGAGATCATGAGTGACCATATAGACGGTCAGACCCATCGTATCCCGCAGATTGGCAATCAGGTCGTCAAACTCTGCAGCGCCAATGGGATCAAGACCCGATGTCGGTTCGTCAAGGAACAGAATATCCGGATCCAGAGCCAGAGCACGTGCAAGCGCAGCACGCTTGATCATGCCGCCGGAAAGTTCGGACGGAAACTTTTCTGCCGTGTCAGGCTTCAAACCGACAAGGTCGATTTTCAGTCGCGCCAGCTCGTCCATCAGCTTCGGCGACAGATCAAGATACTCGCGCATCGGAACCTGAATATTTTCAAGAACATTCAGCGCCGAAAATAGCGCCCCGTGCTGAAACAAGACGCCCATACGCATGTCGATGGACATTTTTTCCATCTCATTCAGCTGATCGATGTTGCGACCGAGAATCTCGATTTCACCCGACTGTTTCTTGTTGAGACCGAGAATGGTCCGCATCAGCACTGATTTTCCCGCCCCCGAAGGACCGATGAAGCCCAGAACCTCGCCCTGGTAAATCTCAAGCGACAGCTTGTCGAGCACCGTCTGACGCCCGAACGAAACCGTCACGTCGCGCACCGAGATCATCGGCGCGGTCGTCTGGCGATTGTCTTCGTCCTGCAGTTGCGACCGGTGGTCGATGCCGTTCTCCATAACCATTCTTTAACCGAGCTTGGCTTCGGACTGAACCGTTGAACACGATTGAGGGGTCAATTTTCTGTGCAACTGTGTCTCAAAGAACCCATTAAAAACAAAGAACATAAGCAGTTTCTAAAAATTAATGGCCGCATAGAACATCGCAAACAAACCATCCACGACAATAACCACAAAAATTGCTTTCACAACGGAAGCAGTAACACGACGGCCAAGTGATTCTGCACTGCCACCGACCTTCATACCTTCTACCGAGGCGAGAATCCCGATGATCATGGCCATAAACGGTGCCTTGATAAGACCGGCGAAATAAGTATTAAGCGCCACCGCATCATGCAGGCGGCTGATGAAAGCATCGGGCGAAATATTGGAATAGAACCAGGCGACTCCACCTGCCCCAATCAATGCAGCCAGGTCGGAAATGATGGTGAGCAATGGCAGGACTACGACCAGCGCAACGAGACGGGGAAAAACCAGAACGCCGACCGGATTGAGGCCGATAACCGTCAGAGCATCCGTCTCCTCGCGCATTTTCATGGAGCCGATTTCAGCTGTGATCGCACTGCCTGAACGACCAGCGATCATGATAGCTGTCAGAAGCACCCCGAGTTCGCGCAGCACCAGAATGCCAACCAGATCGACGACAAAGATTTCTGCACCGAAATAGCGCAACTGAAATGCGCCCTGCTGGGCGATGATCGCACCAACGATCGTCGACATCAGGATGATAATGGGAATCGCACCGACGCCCATGCGGTCCATCTGCGTAACGATGGCAGCGATTGGAATACCGCTTCCTCGACCGTATTTCAGCTGGGCCCCGCGGATCGTGGCGCCCAGGATATGCATCGCCATCTTGAAGTCGTTACCCATAGAGATAACGCCACCGCCAAGCGCGGCCAGAAACGAGATAAAAAAGAACGGCTTCTTCTGACGTGGAATATCCAGAGTACGTTCGACAGCCTGCCCCACTTCCTCCATCAGAGGGAGCCAGGATTGACGCACGCCTTCAAGCTGGGCGTCGGCACTCTTTGCAACGAGCCGCTGCCGCAAGCGTTCAATCAGCCAAGCACCTGCCGTATCGAGACCGGATACGCCAGAAACATCGATTATCGTTGCTTTGTGTTCGTCCGTTTTCTCAAGGCTGCGCATCTTGTCATCGACAAGATTGACGCTCTGCGAGACCCAGCGACCGCTCAACCTGATATGGCGCGCACCGTCCTGCTCCGTCAGATCAATCTTCGGCGCAGGATTATTGGTGGCTCTTGCTTTGTCGGCAGTGTCGGTCAACATGGCCTACCTCATATACGAGTCGTTGAACGACCGAAATACTGCGTCCCAGAGGGCATCTCTATGCACAATACCTTGAATATCATTGTCGAACGCTATCCCATCGCCGGAAAATTCACAATCTCCAGAGGTTCCAAGACGGAAGCCGTTGTCGTTGTGTGTGTGATTGGCAACGGTCTCAATCAAGGGCGCGGCGAATGCGTTCCTTATGCGCGTTATGGCGAAAGCATTGAGAGCGTGAGTGCCCAGATTGAAGCCGCCCGTACAGCTATCGAAAGTGGCGCCACACGACAGGATATCCAGACTTTGATGCCAGCCGGCGCTGCCCGCAATGCGGTCGATTGTGCCTTATGGGATCTCGAGGCAAAGGCATCAGGCAGAAGTGTCGCCGATATGCTCGGTACGCCAACCCGACCACTTGAAACCGCAATCACCGTTTCGCTCGGCACACCCGCCGAAATGGCAGAGTCGGTAGCCAAGGTCGCTCACTATCCTCTCATCAAGGTCAAAATGGGTGGTGAAAACGATATCGAGAAGATACAAGCGGTCACGACTGCGGCTCCGAACAGGCGCATCATTATCGATGCGAACGAAGGTTGGACGGCCGACAATATTGCCGAGAACATGCGTGCAGCAGCCGACGCAGGCGTCGTTCTTATCGAACAGCCCTTACCAGCGGATAACGATCATATTCTCAGTGAAATTGAACGGCCTGTCATTATCTGTGCCGATGAAAGCGTTCATACGTCGGTCGGACTTGAGGAGCTGGCCAAGCGCTACGACGCGGTGAACATAAAGCTCGACAAAGCAGGTGGACTGACTGAAGGTCTCATCATGCGAGACAAGGCAATCAACTACGGTCTTCAGATCATGGTCGGCTGTATGGTCGGCACATCGCTCGGCATGGCGCCAGCTGTTCTGCTCGCCCAGAAAGCCAATGTGGTTGACCTTGATGGCCCGCTACTCCTCGCCCATGATCGTGACCCAGGCTTGCGCTATGATGGGGCTCTGGTTTACCCGCCGGAAGCCGCCGTCTGGGGCTGACTTGCACGTTGATAACTCTCGCTCGCGGTTCCGCTTATCGGAGCGAGAGCATCTTCGAAAATGTCCGCACAAGCGTCCCAGGTGAACTGCCTGAGCACCTGTGCGGGCTCGAACGGCTCCATTTGCAGGGCTGACAGACACGCCTTCCCAAGATCTTCGGAGAGAACGCCTGCCCCGGTTGCCACCACGACATCCCGTGATCCGGGAACGGGATAGGCCGCCACCGGCAAGCCGGAGGCAATTGCTTCAAGCAAGACGAGACCAAACGTATCTGTCCGGCTTGGGAAGACAAACACGTCGGCTGCGGCATAGGTGTTTGCCAGCGTTTCACCTTCCTGCTTCCCGACAAACACAACCTCCGGGAAACGCGCACGCAGATCGTTGAGGGAAGGACCATCCCCGACGATCAACTTTGTGCCGGGAAGATCAAGCTCCAGAAACGCTGGCAGGTTCTTTTCCGTGGCGACGCGTCCCACACAAATGAACACCGGACGTGGCAAGTCCTTGACCACTTCCGGCCGAGGATAAAACAGATTGCGATCGACACCGCGCGTCCAGAGGTCCAGCCGCGTAAAACCTCGCCCCTTGAGATCATCCACAATAGATTGGGTCGGTACCAGCGTATGCTGGGCCGCATTATGGAAACGTCGCAGGAAAGCATAGGTCCATTGTGGCGGGACAGGAAAGCGTTCCGCAAGATATTCGGGAAACCGCGTGTGAAAGCTTGTCGTGAAGGACCAGCCCATTTTCAGGCAGGCGCGCCGTGCCATAAACCCGAGTGGTCCCTCGGTTGCAATGTGCACATAGTCCGGTCGCATGACCTTCAAACGTCGTCTAAGCGCACCTGGCGTCGTCAAGGCGAGCCGGATTTCCGGATAGGTCGGACAGGGGACCGACCGATAATCCAGCGGAGATATGACGGTGACGTTGTATCCGCGCTCAATCATCAGATCACGACATTTGGTCAGCGTGCGCACGACGCCGTTGACTTGAGGATGCCAGGCGTCGGTAACGATGACAATTTTCTTCATCAGCGGAAGGTCGCCAGTTCGCGGACGGGAAGTGGGAGCTGGATTACCCTATCCTCGTCACGCTCTTCACTGTCGGAATTGACAATACCTGTCGTCGGGCGGCGATCACGGCGTTCCGTCCATTCGATGAGCTCCATACGGCCATCGAAATGTTCAATCACGGCCGTGCAGCTTTCCACCCAATCGCCCGTATTGATGTATTCCACGCCATTCATGCTCTCGATCGTGGCGTGATGAATATGGCCGCAGATCACACCATCAACCCCGATACGCTGCGCTTCTTCCGAAACCACGCTCTCGAACTGACCAATGAAATTGACCGCCTTTTTGACGCGAAACTTCGCCCAGGCTGAAAATGACCAATAGCGCAGGCCGAAAAGCGAGCGAACCCGGCTCATAACCGTATTTATCCAGATCGCTGTGTCGTATGCCCAATCACCCAGATAGGCGATAAAGCGGGCATTGCGTACAACCACATCGAACTGATCACCATGGATTACCAGAAACTTGCGTCCGTCTGCCGTCTCATGGATCGCGCGGTTCATCACTTCGATGCCGCCAAAATGCGTTCCCTGAAAATTACGCAGGAACTCATCGTGATTACCAGCAATGTAGATGATGTTGGCACCCTTGCGGCTCTTGCGGAGCAGCTTCTGGACTACGTCATTATGCTCTTGCGGCCAATGCCAATTGCGCCGCAGGCGCCACCCATCGACAATATCGCCGACAAGATAGATCGTCTCGGCTTCATGATAGCGAAGAAAATCCAGAAGCAGTTCCGCCTGTGCGGCCTTGGAACCGAGATGCACATCCGAGATAAAGAGGGTTCGGAGTTTTCTGGGCTGAGGAGCTTCGGTGCTCATGTGGTTGTCCCCTTCAATGGCAACCTGATCTGAGCGCAGAAAACCCGATTCATGTCACAGAGATATGACGGTCGGCTTTGAGGCGCGGAAGGTAGCATCCGCGCCTCTTGTTGTGTCCACTTTAGGCGACAAGTCCCACAGTTGGGCCGACATATCGCGACTGCGGACGAATGAGCTTGTTTGCCGCCACCTGTTCACGACAATGCGCTATCCAGCCCATGGCCCGCCCCATAGCGAAAACGCAAGTGAAAGCCTCACGTGGGAACCCCAGTTGTTCCAACAACAAAGCAGTATAGAACTCGACATTGGTTTCGAGGGAGCGGTCCGGTTTGTGGCGCTTTAGAACTGCGATAGCGGCTTTCTCAACGGCCTCGGCCAATTCAACGCGGTGTTTTCCACGCCCTTGTTCTAGGGCTTCGATGTGCTTCAATGCACCTTTCAAGGCACCGGCGCGTGGATCGCGTACACGATAGACCCTGTGACCGAACCCCATCAGTCTGTCTCCATCCGCAACAGCGGATTCAAGCCAACGCTCCGCGTTGTCGGGTCTACCGATTGCATCCAGCATATCGAGGACCGGGCCGGGTGCACCACCATGCAGCGGTCCTTTCAGTGCGCTGATTGCGGCAAGCAGCGATGAAGTCAATCCGGCTCGTGTCGATGCCACGACACGCGCAGCAAAAGTCGATGCGTTCAATCCGTGGTCTGAAACCGTCATAAGATAAGTGTTCAGCCCCGCAACTTCTGCTTCATCCGGCATTCCCGCATTCATCATACGAAGGATGTCAGCGCTATGGGGAAGCGTCGGATCAGGATGTATCGGACGGCGCCCCTTCTGGCCCCTCAGAATGGCCGTCGTAAAGACCGCCGGTGCCGCCATCAGGTGTAAGGCTGCGGTCAGATCATCGTCATCAGGGATGCGTGCCATCAATGCGCGAAGCGCTTCTATGGGAGACATTTCCATCAATGTATCGTCAAGCGCATCCGTATGATGATATACCTGTACGCGCGCTTCACCGAGCGCTTTCTGAAGTTCCTCCCCTTTGGGAAGATCATTGAAAAAGCCGCCCCACAGAAGTTCTATTCCATCTTCGACGCTGCTATGCGGGACCAGATCGTCCAGCGACCGACCGCGAATAACCAGCCTGCCTGCAAGCCCATCGACGTCTGACAACACGGTTTCAGCAGCAATCACATCTTCAAGTCCGCTATTCATAATTATTCTCCTTGTTTGCCTTTCGACATTGAATCCAAGTATAGTTGACGTCAATCTTGACGAAATAGATCAATGTAGGGGGCAATAATGGACTGGCTAACTACGGAGGAAGCCCTCGCTGTTCTCCAGACAAAGCCGCAGACTCTTTACGCAAATGTGAGTCGCGGGCGTATCCGTTCCAAGCCATTGCCGGATGATCCGAGACGCAGCCTCTATCGGTCGGAGGATGTCCATCGTCTGGCTGGCAAGCGTCCCGGTCGCAAGAGAGATAGCGTGGTTGCCGCCGACACCATTCGTTGGGGCCTGCCGATCATGCGCTCGGGCATTTCGACCATCCTGGATGGCCGCTTGCTCTATCGCGGCTGCGACGCTGCTGAACTGTCCGAAACAGCAACGCTGGAGGAAGTGGCTGCACTGCTGTGGCAGATGGATTTCGACGGTATCATCAGCAGTGACAACGAATCGACCTTGAACATTCGTCAGACCGAGACTGGGCCTCTGGAACGGCTGTTTACTGTCTTTGGTGTTCGCGCTGCGAATGATCTACCCAGTTCGGGACGTTCAACATCGATTCTGCAGCAAGAGGCTTTTGGTCTGCTGCAACTGTTTCACAATACCGTTCTTGGCGTTTCCGCATCGAATATGCCGATGCATGAACGCATTGCTCAGGCTTGGCAAAAGCCGCAGGCAAGTGATGTGATCCGGCGCATTCTTGTGCTTCTGGCCGACCACGAACTCAATGCATCGGCATTCGCTACACGCGTTGCAGCGTCTACAGGTACACCACTTTCCGCTGCGGTTCTCGCCGGATTATCAACATTGATTGGCCCGCGACATGGACGAGCGGCCACAGCGGCGGCGGCTATTGTTACGCAAACCCGGCAAATAGGAGCAGAAGCAGCGATCAAGGGCCAGCTCAGGCAAGGAACACAGTTTCACTTTTTCGGCCACCCGCTTTACCGCGAAACAGGTGATATTCGCGCCACCGCACTATTGGAACATCTGGAATTGCCTGCCCCCTATAGCGACCTGAAACAAAGTGCCGCGAACATTCTCGGAGAAAAGCCAAACGTCGACTTCGCCCTCGCTGCCGTTACAGAAATCTATGATCTGCCGCTCGACGCACCGCTATTTCTGTTTGCGCTCGCACGCATCGTGGGATGGCTCGCCCATGCACTGGAACAGGCTGATAGCGGATCGCTCATACGCCCGAGGGCAGAATTCATGCCGCCGCTTGAATAACGCTTCACCAAATATTGTTCGCAATGAACGCATATTCTGCTGGTAAAAGGTGGACATATGCGCCCGTGAACCAGAATCCGGTTGATCGGACTGCTCGCTTGGTGGCATGTCTCTAAAACTGGAACAAGATGTGAGGATCGAGCCGTGGACTTGGGCCTGAAAGGTCGAAAAGCAATTGTGTGTGCTTCCAGCAAGGGACTCGGACGGGCATGCGCGGAGGCGCTCGCCGAATCCGGTTGCGATCTGGTTCTCAATGGACGCAACGAAGAAACTCTCGCCACAACCGCGGAAGCAATTCGCAAAACATTTGGCGTGAAAGTCGATGCTGTCGTTGCCGACGTGTCCACTGCTGAAGGGCAAGCCAAACTGCTTGCCGCCTGCCCCGCACCGGACATTCTCGTGAATAATAACGGCGGTCCAGCCTTCAAGGATTTCCGTCTGCTCGACCGCGACGCGATCCTGGAGGGTGTGACACAGAATATGGTCACCCCCATAGAATTGATCAAAGCTGTTATCGACGGGATGGTCGAGCGCCGTTTCGGCCGTATCGTCAATATCACATCGACGTCGGTTTACGCCCCCATTCCCGGGCTTGATCTCTCATCCGGCGCCCGCGCCGGTCTGACTGCATTTCTGGCTGGCGTCGCCCGCACGGTTGCAGCCTCCAATGTGACGATCAACAACATCCTCCCCGGGGCCTTTGACACGGATCGCCTTCGCAATGGCTTTGCATTCTCAGCCCAGAAGAACGGCACGACAGCGGATGCGGAAGCTGCAAAGCGAGCATCAGCAATTCCCGCCGGAAGAATCGGGCAGCCAAAGGAATTTGGTCAGGCCTGTGCCTTCCTATGTTCGGAACATTCCGGGTTCATTACCGGGCAAAATCTCGTTATCGATGGCGGCGCGTATCAGAGTGCGTTTTAACAGCATCAAATAATAGATCTGCAAAATTGGAAAAACTCATTCTCGAAAACGGGCCTACTGAGATTTGAGCCGATAGACTAAGAACAATGACGGCCCAGAGTGCGGAAGTCGTGTACGGAAACTGTATGCGAACACCGCACCCTCCACGTGCAAACGAGCTTTTGCCCTGCACGAAAGATTTTGGAAAGCGATGCGACAATGACCAAGAAAACACCTTCCACTTCCCGTTCGGATTTCGATGAAGCAGCTCTATTCTTCCACCGTTATCCGAAGCCCGGAAAGCTGGAAATTCAGGCGACAAAGCCACTTGGCAACCAACGAGATCTGGCGTTAGCTTATTCTCCCGGCGTAGCCGCTCCCTGCCTCGCAATCCACGAAGACCCGGCAACTGCCGCCGAATACACCGCTCGCGGCAATCTCGTTGCCGTCGTATCAAACGGCACTGCGGTTCTCGGCCTCGGTAACATTGGTGCGCTTGCTTCCAAACCGGTCATGGAAGGTAAAGCCGTCCTTTTCAAAAAATTCGCCGACATCGACGTATTCGACATTGAAATCGACGCGCACGAAATCGGTCGCATCGTTGATGTTGTTGCCGCTTTGGAGCCGACTTTCGGCGGCATCAACCTTGAAGACATCAAGGCACCGGAGTGCTTCGAAGTTGAAGAACAGCTTCGCGCGAAAATGAACATTCCGGTTTTCCACGACGACCAGCACGGCACAGCGATCATCGTTGCTTCGGCGGTGTTGAACGGTTTGGAACTTGCCGGCAAGAAAATCGGGGACGCCAAGATCGTTACATCGGGCGCTGGCGCTGCGGCCCTTGCCTGCCTCAATCTTCTCGTCAATCTCGGCGCGAAACGCGAAAACATCTGGGTCTGTGATCTCGAAGGCGTTGTCTACGAAGGCCGTAACACGCTGATGGATCGTTGGAAGGAAGTTTACGCCCAGAAGACTGACGCGCGCGTTCTGGCCGATGTCATCGGTGGTGCTGACGTCTTCCTCGGCCTTTCGGCTGCTGGCGTGCTGAAGCCTGAACTTCTGAATCAGATGGCCGAAAAGCCACTCATCATGGCCCTTGCCAATCCGAAGCCGGAAATCATGCCGGAAGAGGCTCGTGCGGCCCGCGCCGACGCCATGATCTGCACCGGACGTTCGGATTATCCGAACCAGGTCAACAACGTTCTCTGCTTCCCCTATATCTTCCGCGGCGCACTGGATGTCGGTGCGACTGCAATTAACGAAGAAATGAAGCTGGCGGCTGTTCGCGCAATTGCCGCTCTTGCCCGCGAAGAGCCTTCGGATGTCGCAGCACGCGCTTATTCCGGCGACACACCCACTTTCGGACCAGACTACATCATTCCATCGCCATTCGATCAGCGCCTAATTCTGCGTATCGCCCCGGCAGTGGCCAAAGCGGCCATGGACACAGGCGTGGCGACACGCCCGATCGAAGACATGGAAGCCTATCTCGATCGTCTGAACCGCTTCGTCTTCCGCTCCGGCCTCATCATGAAGCCAGTCTTTGCTGCCGCCCGCGCGCAGGAAAAACCAAAGCGCGTTATTTATGCCGATGGTGAAGATGAACGCGTGCTCCGCGCTGCTCAGGTAGTCATTGAAGAGCGTATCGCGGCTCCGATTCTCGTCGGACGCCCGCAGGTTATCGAAACACGTTTGCGCCGCTATGGCCTCAAGATTCGTCCGGGAACGGATTTCGAACTTATCAATCCGGAAGACGATCCGCGCTATCGCGACTATGTAGACCTTTATCTGTCCTACACCGGCAGGCAGGGCGTCACACCGGAAGCTGCACGCACCATCGTGCGCACGAACTCGACCGCAATTGCCGCTCTCGCGGTTATGCGCGACGAAGCAGACGCCATGATCTGCGGTCTTGAAGGTCGCTTCGAACGCCACCTCCGTGTCGTACGGCAGATTATCGGCAAGGTTCCCGGTATCCGAGACTATTCCGCCTTGAGCCTGCTCATCTCGCAGCGTGGCGCCCTCTTCCTCACAGACACTTATGTCAACGTCGAACCGGGCGCGAACGAGATCGCCGAAATGGCAATTCTTGCCGCAAAGGAAATCAGCCGCTTCGGTATTGAGCCAAAGGCTGCCCTCGTATCGCATTCGAATTTCGGATCGAAAGAATCAGCCAGCGCCGAAAAGATGCGTGAAGCAGCGGCAATTCTTGCCGAGAAGGCACCTGAGCTGGAATCCGATGGCGAAATGCACGGCGACTCCGCTCTCTCGCAGGCTCTGCGCGATCGTGTGTTCCCGAATTCGCGCCTGAAGGGCGAAGCCAATCTTCTTGTTTTCCCCAACCTTGACGCTGCAAACATCACGCTGAACGTAGTCAAAATGGTTACAGATGCGCTGCACGTGGGTCCAATCCTGCTCGGCGCGGCACGTCCGGCACATATTCTGACGCCATCCGTCACCTCGCGTGGCGTCGTCAATATGACAGCACTGGCAGTTGTTGAAGCCTTGCAAAAATCAGGAGAGACTCTTCGCAAGAAGAAGTAATTTAACAACAACTAAGTTAGATAATTATAAAATAAATTCAAATAACGGCGAGTATATTTAAATATACTCGCCGTTAGTATTTAATTTACTATATTTTTTAAACATGATATCGCCAGCATCGTTATCGAGGTTATCATGTCTTTTATTTCAATTAATTCTAATAGGTCGCTGACTTACTCAGTAGTTTTGATATTCTCGGGAATATTGGCTGGCTGTACAACAATACGCCCTCCAGAACTATGCACGCCTGCCGAGCAGATACAGCTTAAGAAGCAACTTCGCGTCACCCAGTCCCCCCTTGATCGCAAGGAGGCGGAGCTTTCTCAGATGAGAAAGACCGCGACCCAGAATCGTTGCGTCGGGAGCCTGTTTACACCTGCTGTCAAATCCGCACGATGCACGAAATTGCTGACCAGAACAGATCATCTGGTAACCGAAACACAGACTTTGCGCGAACGTGTCAATGAGCTGAATATGGCGCTTGCCGGACGTCCGTCTGCGTCCAAACATGTCAAATCGTGCAACGCCTCCTGGGTGGCATCCCCTAAGAAACCTCTGTCGAAAACTGTCCACGTACCACAGCAGAAGTCCAGGGGCATCGCCAAGCCGAGCGTCGAGATGGCCAACTCAATTGCATTGCCTGCCTATGAAACTCCTGCCCCTGTCGAAACAGAGAAAGTGGATTACACGTCATCTGCAACTGTGCAGACCTCGAATATCACACCAGCCTATGTTGCACCTGTCGCAACGACACCGCCTGTGGAACGCCCCTATACGGCAAACGCAAAAGTCAGGGTCGTCGGGTCAGGGTTCTTTCCGGACCAATCAACACCAGCAAGTCAGCCAACTCCGGCCCATGCGCCTGCCCCGTAAGCGCCAGTCGCAAGGGCATGAAAAGGTTCTTGCCCTTGCGCCCAGTTGCAGCCTTCACTGCTTCGGTCCAGACTTTCCATGTCTGATGATCCCAGGGAGCTGGTGGCAAAAGGGCAAAAGCCTCTTCCAGGAAAACACTATCCTCTTCTGACAGGTCTGGCATTTCTGGCAGATCACCGTTAACGATAGACCACCAATGCACCGCATCCTTGAAGCGGTCGAGATTTCCTCGCACTGCCTGCCAGAAAGGCTCAGCCTTCTCGCCGGAAATGCCTATGGCAGCCAGACGTGGCTGAGCTTTTGAAAACGGCATCTCGTGCAGCAGAGCACGATTGAGCGTGTCCAGTTCCGCAGGATCAAACTTTGCCGATGACTTCGATATGGATGCCAGATCGAAACGTTCGGCGAGACTTTCCATATTGGGTGCCGCCGAAACACTTTCCGAGGTGCCGATCAAAATCGCCAACGAGGCCACTGCCATCGGCTCGAACCCGGCGTCGCGCAACGATCCGACAGACAATGCGCCGGTTCGCTTTGAAAGCCCCTCGCCCGAAATTGTCGTCAGTAGATTGTGGTGCCCAAAAACCGGAGCCTTGGCCCCCAGTGCCTCGAAAATAGCAATCTGCACACCGGTGTTGGTTACGTGGTCGTCACCGCGAATGATGTGCGTGACACCGAGATCAATATCATCCACCACCGACGGTAAGGTATAAAGATAAGTGCCGTCTTCACGCACCAGCACAGGATCGGACATAGAGGCCAGATCGACGGTCTGCGGGCCCCGAACAAGGTCATCCCAATGAACCTCCGTGCGCTGCGTATCAAACGGATCAGCTTCGAAATTCGGCAGCAGGAAACGCCAGTGCGGCTTGCGTCCTTCAGCTTCAAAAGCAGCTTTCTCATCGTCAGTGATTTTTAAACCTTCGCGGCCATATACCGGTGGCAGACGACGTGCGAGGCGCAGTTTGCGGCGACGCTCCAATTCATCAGCCGTTTCATAGCAAGCATAAAGCAAGCCAGCCTGTTTGAGCTTCTCTACCGCCTTGCCATAAACATCAAAACGCTTCGACTGATATTCGACGCGATCGGGTTTAACACCGAGCCAGTCAAGGTCGACTGCGATTGCCTGCGCGTATTCTTCCCGGGAGCGCTCAACATCAGTGTCGTCATAGCGCAGAATGAACTTGCCGCCATTCTTCTGTGCGAAAAGCCAGTTTGAAAGCGCTGTGCGCGTATTACCAATATGGATATAGCCCGTCGGCGACGGAGCAAAACGAACGGTTACGGTCATCTTATTGTCTTTCAGCGGTCGCGGAAGCGGTTCGTTATAGGGTAGCGGCGATCGCGTCCAAAATTCTTCTTGGTAATTTTAACACCGGGCGCCGATTGTCGGCGCTTGTATTCAGCCAGATAGAGCAAATGTTCGATCCGTTGAACGGTTTCGAGTGGATGCCCGCGCTCAGCAATCTCGGTGTTGCTCATTTCGTTTTCGACAAGGCATTCAAGAATATCGTCCAGAACCGGATAAGGTGGCAGACTATCCTGATCCGTCTGGTTTTCACGCAGTTCAGCAGACGGCGCCTTGGAGATGATGTTGTGCGGGATCACTTCACTCGATGGGCCAAGCGCACCGTTCGGAACATGACTGTTGCGCCATTCCGACATCGCATAGACCTGCATCTTGTAGACGTCTTTGATCGGATTGAACCCGCCATTCATGTCACCATAAAGCGTCGCATAGCCCACCGACATTTCAGACTTGTTGCCGGTGGTAACAACCATCGAACCGAACTTGTTTGAAACAGCCATCAGAATGGTGCCGCGTGCGCGGCTTTGCAGGTTTTCTTCGGTAACGCCGCTCTCGGTGCCTTCGAACAACGGATGTAGCGTTTCAAGAAAGCCTTCAACTGGCGCAGAGATCGGAACAATATCGTACCGAACACCGAGCGCTTTTGCACAATCGGCCGCGTCTTTCAGAGATTCATCGGATGTATAGCGGTAAGGCAGCATGATGCAGCGCACCCGATCCTTACCCAATGCATCGACGCCGAGAGCCGCGCAGATTGCCGAATCGATACCGCCCGAAAGCCCGAGCACCACATCCTTGAAACCGTTTTTGTTCACATAATCCCGCAAGCCCAGCATGCAGGCGGAATAATCAGCTTCAAGCCCTTCAGGAAGAATAGCCTTTTCGCCTTCGTCACAGTGCCAGCCGTCATCCTCTCTGCGCCAAACGGTCAGCGTGATCTGCTCCTCAAACTGAGGCAATTGCAGACAGAGCGACCGGTCAGTGTTGAATGCAAACGATCCACCATCGAAAACCAGTTCATCCTGTCCGCCAACCTGATTGGCATAGACCATCGGTAACTCGGTTTCGATCACCTGCTTCAGGACAATCTGATGGCGCCGGTCCATCTTCGCACGGTGATAAGGCGAACCGTTCGGCACGAGCAAAATCTCTGCGCCGCTCTCAGCCAGCGTTTCCGCCACACCGAGTTCGCCCCAAATATCTTCACAGATTGGAATCCCGATGCGAACACCACGGAAATTGACTGGCCCCGGCATTGGGCCTGCCTGAAATACGCGCTTCTCGTCAAACTCGCCATAGTTGGGCAGATCGACCTTGAACCGTTCGGCAATGATCTCGCCGCCATCCAGAACTGCGATAGAATTGTGCAGACCGCTTTCTCGGCTAAGCGGCGTGCCGATAATGACGCCTGGTCCGCCGTCGGCAGTATCACTCGCCAGCGCACGAACAGCCTTTTCACACGCAGCAAGAAAGGATGGCTTCAGAACCAGATCTTCCGGTGGATAGCCGGAGATGAACAATTCTGTAAACAAAATGAGATCGGCCTTCATCCTGGCCGCCTCAGCGCGTGCCGCGCGTGCCTTGGTCAGATTTCCGGCGATATCGCCCATGATGGGATTAAGCTGCGCAACGGCAATACGGAGCATGGCAAGATTCTCATGAGAGGCTAACATGCCCCAGCTTTAGCGCGCTTGGGCAAGCAAATGCAACGGATGCAATCAACAGACTACTCTGTTTGTCAGGCCAAATATGTATTGGCGAGGATATAACCCCAGATCGCGACGACGAACACAATGGAAATCAGAACAGCAAGAGAACCGCAGTCCTTCGCAATCTGAATTTCCTTGTGAAAATCCCGCGAGACGGCATCACACGTTGCCTCGATACCAGTGTTCAACACTTCCACGAGGATGAGAAACAAGATCGAGCCGGTCATGAAGAGGAAAGCGAGCCATGTCGGTGCAAGGAAAAAAGCCACCGGCAGAGACAGAAGAAACAGCACAAGCTCCTGTTGGACAGCCTTTTCATGTCCTGCGAGGTACTTCAGTGCTCGCATGGAATTAAGAAAGGCCAGGAAAATGCGCTGCATTATTACCCTCGATCAAATTGGTTACAGCTTGGCCCGAAAATCAGAGCCGATTTTCTGAAAGCATAAAGCGTCCTTCATGCATCCGCTCGGACACATGCCGCTCCAAGGCAATCAATAGGCGAGTTTCCCCGAAATGCAACAGGGCGGAGATCGAAACCTCCGCCCTGCAAGCTCTAGAATGTTGGAAACGGGTCAGGCACTCGCAACCTGCTTGTCCGCACCGGCATCGCGCTCCTTCTTGAGGAGTTCGGCCAGCAAAAACGCGAGTTCCAGCGCCTGATCGGCGTTGAGACGTGGATCGCAGTGCGTGTGATAACGATCGTGCAGATCTTCTGCCGAGATCGCACGCGCGCCGCCCGTGCATTCCGTCACATTCTTGCCGGTCATTTCGACATGGATACCACCTGGATGCGATCCTTCAGCACGATGGATCGCAAAGAAGGACTCCACTTCCTTGAGGATACGGTCGAACGGACGCGTCTTGTAGCCACCGGCAGTGATCGTGTTGCCATGCATCGGATCGCATGACCATACGACCTTGCGACCTTCCCTCTCGACAGCACGGATAAGCTGCGGCAGATGATCACCAACCTTGTCGTAGCCAAAGCGCGCAATCAACGTCAGACGCCCTGCTTCGTTTTCCGGATTCAGAAGATCGATCAGGCGGATGAGATCATCCGGCTGCAGCGACGGCCCACACTTGAGGCCTAGCGGATTCTTGATGCCGCGGCAGTATTCAATATGTGCATGGTCAGCCTGACGTGTACGATCGCCAATCCAGATCATGTGGCCGGACGTGCCGTACCAATCACCGGAAGTCGAGTCCACACGAGTCAGCGCTTCTTCATAGCCAAGTAGCAGCGCTTCATGGCTGGTGTAGAAATCGGTTTCACGCAGCGAATGATTGCTGTCAGCCGTGATCCCGATTGCACGCATGAAATTCATGGTCTCGGAAATACGCTGCGCCAAAGCTGCATAGCGTTCTGCCTGCGGGCTCTTGCCGACAAAGCCGAGCATCCACTGGTGAACGTTCTCCAGATTGGCATAACCGCCCTGGGCGAATGCCCGCAGCAGGTTAAGCGTAGCCGCCGACTGGCGATATGCCATGTCCTGACGCTGCGGATCGGGAATGCGCGATGCCGCGTCGAACTCGATACCGTTGATGATGTCACCACGGTAGGACGGCAGTTCCACACCATTCAGCGTTTCCATGTCCGATGAACGTGGTTTGGCAAACTGACCGGCGATACGACCGACCTTCACGACGGGCTTCGAAGCACCGAATGTGAGGACAACGGCCATCTGAAGAAAGACGCGGAAAAAGTCGCGAATGTTATCCGCGCCATGTTCAGCAAAACTTTCAGCGCAATCGCCGCCCTGGAGCAGAAATGCCTTGCCTTCCGCCACTTCAGCCAATTGCTGCTTGAGCTTACGCGCTTCACCTGCAAAAACCAGCGGCGGATAGGTGCGAAGACGGGCCTCAACGTCGTTCAGAGCCTGTGCGTCCGGATAAAACGGCACTTGCTTGATCGGTTTGTTTCTCCAGGAATGCGGGGTCCAGTTCTTCGTCATTTGAGCACCTGTTTGCTTCTATCCGCTCGATTTCTCTCGGATTATATCCTCCTTACACGAATGCCGGAATTCCTTAACGGACAGCCCGCATCTGACAAAGATGACAGTCTGCCCCGGAAAGCCGGCGTGCGTGGTCGCGCTGATATAATGCAGGCCGAGACTTTATGCCAGCAATAATCGTTAACCGGAGAAACCGGTCGCGAAAGAGTTAGTCGTCAACTTTCTCACCATTCACGACGCGATAGGTCGGCTTATACATAGTGACCAGTTCTTCGGCCGCTGTCGGATGAACCGCCATCGTGCGATCGAAGTCATCCTTGGTCGCACCAGCCTTGAGGGAAATACCCAGAAGCTGAGCCATTTCACCGGCATCTGGCCCCATGATATGAGCCCCGACCACCCTGTGGCTCGCGGCATCAACGATGAGCTTCATCAGCATTTTTTCATTGCGGCCGGAAAGCGTGTTCTTCATCGGGCGAAACAGCGCTCGGTAAACCTCAAGTTCCGGATACTTCTTTGCAGCCTCATCTTCCGGCAAGCCGACCGTACCAATTTCCGGCTGAGAGAACACTGCGGTCGCAATCAATTCATGGTCGGGCTTCGTCGGATTGTCCTTGAACGCCGTTTCGAGAAAGCACATGGCTTCATGAATTGCCACCGGCGTCAGCTGGACACGGTTCGTAACATCACCGACGGCCCAGATATTAGCGACATTGGTACGCGAATAATCATCGACCGGAATTGCGCCAAGCTCATCCACCTTGACGCCAGCTCTCTCCAGCCCAAGACCCGTCGTATTGGCCTTGCGCCCGATCGCCATCATTGCCTGACCGACTTCCAATGTATCGCCATTGTTCAACGCGATTTTCAGATTACCGTCGGACTGCTTCTCGATTTTCTCGAAAACCGCTTCGCAAATGATACGGATACCTTTTGCTTCCATGGTTTCATGCAAAAGATGGCGCAAGTCCGGGTCGAAACGGGAGAGGATTTCCTTGCCTCGATACACGAGTGTCGTTTCGACGCCAAGGCCGTGGAATATGTTCGCGAACTCAACAGCGATATATCCGCCACCCGCAATGGCAATCGCTTTCGGCAGCTCAGCGAGATGAAACGCTTCGTTGGAGCTGATGCAATATTCATGTCCGGGCATGGATTCGGGCATGCTCGGATGACCGCCGGTCGCAATCAATATCTGGTCTGCGGTAACGCGACGACCGTCTGCCTTCAGCACGACAGTATGTTCATCGATCAATTCGGCGCGGCTGGCAAAAATTTCGACATCGGAATTCTGGAGGCCCTTGGTGTAGAGCCCTTCAAGCCGCGCAATTTCCTTGTCCTTGGCATCGATCAGCTTTTTCCAGTCAAACGTCGATGTGCCGACATCCCAACCATAGCCGGCTGCATCCTCGAAATGCTCAGGAAACTGCGAAGCATAGACGAACAGCTTCTTCGGCACGCAACCACGAATAACGCAGGTTCCGCCCATGCGATATTCTTCTGCAAGACCAACCTTTTTGCCCATGGCTCCAGCGAGACGCGCTGCCCGAACACCGCCAGAACCGCCGCCGATAACAAAAAGATCATAGTCGAAGCCGGTCATGGGATTCTCCAATAAACATCAGGTTGGCTGTTATGTAAGCAAAAGAAAAAGCCCGGCCAAGGGACCGGGCTTTCAAATTCCGCGTTACCGCAAAAATTACTGTTGCGCAGGCTGTGCCGGAGCTGCAGCAGCGCCAGCCTGTGCCGCCAGAACCTCAGCTACGCCGGTCGCCAGATCACGCGCGATGCCATTCTGCCAGATATTTGCTGCTTTCACGACTTCACGCGTCACAATCGGGCCTTCGGACAGAAGCTTCTTGCCTGCAGGCGACGTATAGAATGCTGCGATGGCTTTGAGTTCGTCTTCGGAAAACGCTTTTGCATAGGCGCGAGCGGATTCGGTTTCGAGATCAGCACGGCGGGAAGCAAGAGCGAGAGCCTTGTCATCGACAGTCTTCGTGATCAGGGCTTCCAGATTCGGATCCTTCTGGATCAGTTCACCCTTGAGGGAGCGCGCTGCGTTCGGCAGAATTTCGTCGAACTGCTCAGTAGCACTAATCGCAGAAATAGCAGCACGGGCAGCTTCCAGATGAGCTTCAGTGATTTCTTGTGCCGAAGCTGCATGAATGCCCGACATCAGTACGAGCGCGGAAAACGGTGCAATCAGACGGCGAAAGCCAGTTGCCGGGATCATAAGGTCAGTACTCCGTTCAATCAGTTCAAGACCGGTTCATGGTGCGGATGCCGTCGTTGCCGGCAACCACTGCCGCACGCGCCAGTCCGATGAAAAGTCCGTGCTCGACAACGCCTGGAATTGCGAAGAGAGCGTCAGATAGTGTCTTTGGATCGGGAATGCGGCCAAAAGATGCATCCACGATATAATGCCCACCATCTGTTACGAAGGGTGAGCCATCTTTTAAACGCAGTGCCAGCGGGCCTGCAAGACCACACTTCGCAGCTACTTCTTCAATCGCGCGCATGGTAGCACCAAGACCGAAGCGATTGACTTCCACAGGTAGCGGAAAACGCCCAAGTGTTTCGACGACCTTCGAACTGTCGGCAATGACGATCATTGCGTCAGATGCCGCAGCTACGATCTTTTCACGAAGAAGCGCTCCACCGCCGCCCTTGATGAGCGAAAGGTTGGTATCGACTTCATCGGCACCATCCACGGTAAGATCGAGATGAGGCGTTTCATCGAGCGTCGTAAGCGGAACCCCGAGTTCCTCGCAAAGTTTTGCAGTGCGTTCGGAAGTAGGCACTCCAATGATCTTGAAGCCGTTGCTTACCTTGTTGGCAAGCAGGCGCACGAATTCCTCGGCCGTCGAACCAGTACCAATCCCCAGACGCATTCCGTCCTTGACGTGCGTGAGTGCTTCTGCGGCGGCTGCGATTTTCAGCTTGCGAGCTTCGTCCATACTTGAATTCCCGATATTCCCCTGCGGATTCTCATTGTCGTCCGGTTCGCCTCTAGCATGCGGACGCGGCACAACAAAGCGCCTATTCGAACTATGACGCAGAATTTCGGTTTTTAGAGCGCATCCCGATCGTGAGGTTGAGCCGAAGTCGACAATCAGATAGGACTTGCTTATTCCCCATTTCACACACGAGAAGCTAATGTCTGCTGCCAACCCTAAGCCCATCATCGTTTTCGATCTCGACGGAACACTTGTCGACACAGCGCCAGATCTTCTCGACAGTCTCAATCACTGCCTCGCAATATCGGGACTGAAAACAGCAGATCGTGAATCGTTACGCAGATTCGTTGGGCAAGGCGGACGTGTCATGATCGAGCGTGCTTTCGCTGCGCAGAAGAAACAGGCTAACGAAGCACAGCTCGACAACCTCGTGGAAGAGTTCCGCGAACATTATGCGGATCACATGCCGGGACATTCAACCTTTTTCCCAGGCGTTCTGGAAGCAATGGACCGCTTCTCGGCAAGTGGCTACGAGTTGGCAGTTTGCACGAACAAATTCGAGGCCTTGTCGGTAAAACTCCTGACTTCCCTGGGTGAAGCCGAACGATTTGCTGCAATCTGCGGTGCCGATACATTTGCTTATCGCAAGCCTGATCCGCGCCATCTCACCGAGACCATCGTACTGGCTGGTGGCAATCGTGAACGGGCAATCATGGTCGGGGATAGCCGAACCGACATCGACACCGCAAAAGCTGCTGGCATCCCCGTTGTTGCCGTCGACTTTGGATATACCGATCTTCCCGTGCAGCATTACGATCCAAGCCGTGTGATTTCGCATTTTGACGAGTTCACCCTCGAAATGGCCGAACAGCTCATCGATGCGGTCACCGATCCCGTATAAAAGGAGAATGGTAAATGATTACGCAGCGTTTTCTTATATTTGGCTTTGTTTTCTTAGCCACAGTATCAACAGCGTCTGCGAACGACAGATCGCCGGGACTGCCCGGCGTTCAGGCTCAAAAACCCATTGTGACCGCCCCGCCACCTGCTCCCGAACCGGAACAGGCACCAAGCGGTAACTGGAAAAATTTTCGTGTCGGCAATACTGACGTTTCGGTCTCTGGAAGCATCACGATTGATGTCGGCACCAAGAACAGCCGGACGTCCGGTCGTTAATTGCGAGAGGATCGCACCAATGCCGACAGGACAGCAGGTATCTGAGCAGGCAAATCTTCCGCAATAAGTCCATGGCCAAAGTGTCGCGCGGCGTCCGCATGCATCCACACGGAAGCACAGGCCGCTGCAAATGCGGGCATCCTTTGAGCAAGCAGGCCGCACACAATTCCCGTCAAGACATCGCCTGATCCTGCAGTGGCGAGCAGCGGGGTTCCATTGGCATTGACCACTGCCAGACCACCCGGTTCTGCGATCACGGTATCGGGACCTTTATATATAAGGACTGCGTTAGCACGCCTTGCAGCCTCGCGAGCCTTTTCGATCTTTGATGTCGAACTCTTTGCTATATCTGGAAAAAGCCGCCGGAACTCTCCCTCATGTGGTGTAAGCACAACAGCAGTCTTTATGCCCTGTCGCTTATCGAAAAGCTCAGCTGGATTCTGCTCAAAGGCCGTAATCCCGTCGGCATCAAGAACCAAACCATGAAACCCCTCAGCCTCGCCGCTTGCGAGAAACAGGGCGTGCTCACGCGCGAACGCGGGATTTCCATAGCCCGGACCGAGTACCGCTGCTGCGACCTTGCGTTCGGCAAAAAACTGTCGAACATCCCTCAAACCACGGGTCTCACGGACCATGATACTGGTCAAATGCGTGGCATTGACCGCCATAGCATCGGGTGGAGACAGAAGTGTTACCGCACCCGCTCCACTACGGGCCGCAGCGAGGGCTGATAAGCGTGCGGCACCTGTCGAATGAGCGCCACCGGAAAACACAGCTGCATGGCCGCGACTATACTTATGGGCCTCAACGCCAGATACTGGCAGGGCGCGTGCCCAAAGGTCTGGAGCATTCTCGAATGCATGCGGTACGATCGCCGCGAGTATGTGATCGGGAATGCCGATATCGGCCGCATGAAGTACACCGCAATGCGCCCTTCCCGGTTGTAGCAAATGGCCGGGTTTCTTGCGAAAGAACGTAACTGTTGCTCGTGCACGGATCGCCGTTCCGAGGATATGACCGCTTTCACCGGATATGCCGCTAGGTAAATCAACCGCCACAACCGGCACATCAGAAGTGTTCACAGCATCAATCGCGATGGCTTCGGCTCCGTGAACATCGCGAGCGAGGCCAGCGCCGAATAATGCATCGATTACGCCGCCGAAACTCACAACCGAAAATTCACCGAAGTTCGAGACAGGCCCCTTGTAGAACAACGACGCACGCATGGCATCGGAGCCTTTCCGCGGGGGAGCGGATGCGAAGCACACAACTTCCAAACCCGCTTCCAGGAGAAACTGCGCCGCAATGTAGCCGTCGCCACCATTGTTGCCAGGCCCGCACAGAACAGCAACTGGAGCATTGCGAGGAAACATCCGCTGTGCGACCTCTGCGACGGCCCGGCCTGCAGCAAGCATCAGTGAGAAACCATCCTTGATACCAGTCTCGATCGTCTGGCGATCCGCTTCTGCCATTTCCTGCGGGGTCAGCAACTCGTACATCGCGTACCTTCTCAATACGGGGTCTCATTGTGATTAAATACGCGGCACCGGACTTTATGCAAGCTTGCCCGCTTTTGATGCACAATGACTAATTTTTAGACAGATAAACCGGAATGATAGTGCCTATTTCATACCCGTCATCAGAGTCCCGCTTGCACAAGCGTCATGAATAGTGCCACTCTGCCTGCGGATGAACGAAATCGAAGAAATTTTTTATACGGACTTCAAACTGGCACACTTCATGCTTCTCTATTGGTGAAACGGGCACAATGTCCATTTCCGTAGAAGAGCGGAGACCATTCTCTGATGAAAAAGATCGAAGCCATCATTAAGCCCTTCAAGCTGGATGAAGTGAAGGAAGCCCTTCAGGAAGTCGGCTTACAGGGGATCACTGTCATCGAAGCCAAGGGCTTTGGACGACAGAAAGGTCATACCGAGCTTTACCGCGGCGCCGAATATGTCGTCGACTTTCTTCCAAAGGTGAAAGTTGAAGTCATCGTCGCAGACGAAACCGTGGACAGCGCCATCGAAGCCATCCGCAAGGCTGCCCAGACGGGACGCATCGGCGACGGCAAGATTTTCGTCTCCAACATCGAAGAAGTTATCCGTATCCGCACCGGTGAATCCGGCGTGGATGCAATCTGATAATACCTGCGTACAATCCATCGTCGTGCAAACAGGGAATTAAAATGACGACTGCCAACGATATTCTCAAACAAATCAAAGACAACGACATCAAGTTCGTCGACCTTCGCTTCACCGACCCGAAGGGCAAACTGCAGCATGTTACGATGGATATCGGCCTCGTGGACGAAGAAATGTTTGTCGACGGCGTGATGTTCGACGGCTCTTCCATCGCCGGTTGGAAAGCCATCAATGAATCCGACATGGTTCTGATGCCGGATCCGACGACGGCCCATATCGACCCGTTCTTCGCTCAATCCACACTGGTCATCCTTTGTGACATTCTTGACCCGATCTCGGGTGAAGCCTATGGCCGCGATCCGCGCACGACCGCAAAGAAGGCAGAAGCCTACATGAAGTCGCTCGGCATCGGCGACACGGTCTATGTCGGTCCGGAAGCTGAATTCTTCGTCTTCGACGACGTGAAGTACAAGGCTGACCCGTACAATACCGGTTTCAAGCTCGACTCGACCGAACTGCCGTCAAACGACGATACTGAATATGAAACGGGCAATCTCGGCCACCGTCCGCGCGTCAAGGGCGGCTATTTCCCGGTACCGCCGATCGACAGCGCGCAGGACATGCGCTCGGAAATGCTGACCGTCCTCACCGAAATGGGTGTCACGGTTGAAAAGCATCACCATGAGGTTGCTTCCGCACAGCACGAACTCGGCGTGAAATTCGACACGCTGGTCCGCAACGCCGACAAGATGCAGATCTACAAGTATGTCGTGCATCAGGTTGCCAACGCCTATGGCAAGACCGCAACCTTCATGCCGAAGCCGATCTTCGGTGACAACGGTTCGGGCATGCACGTCCATTTCTCGATCTGGAAAGAAGGTAAGCCAACCTTCGCCGGTAACGAATATGCCGGCCTGTCGGAAAACTGCCTTTACTTCATCGGTGGCGTCATCAAGCACGCCAAGGCGGTGAATGCCTTCACCAACCCGTCGACCAACTCCTACAAGCGTCTGGTTCCGGGTTACGAAGCCCCGGTTCTGCTTGCCTACTCGGCTCGCAACCGTTCGGCTTCCTGCCGTATTCCATTCGGCAATTCGCCAAAGTCCAAGCGTCTGGAGGTTCGTTTCCCTGATCCGGCGGCAAACCCGTATCTGTGCTTTGCTGCCCTGCTGATGGCTGGTCTTGACGGCATCAAGAACAAGATTCATCCGGGTCAGGCCATGGATAAGGATCTTTACGATCTGCCTGCCAAAGAACTGAAGAAGATTCCGACCGTCTGCGGTTCGCTGCGTGAAGCACTGCAGTCGCTCGATAAGGATCGTGAATTCCTCAAGGCTGGCGGCGTGTTCGATGACGATCAGATCGACAGCTTCATCGAACTCAAGATGGCCGAAGTGATGCGTTATGAAACGACGCCGCATCCGGTCGAGTACGACATGTACTACTCGGTTTAAGAAAGCTGCGCAGGCGTTAATGCGTTCGCGCCATTACTTTTGCTCTTACCGAGGGGAACGACGCGCAACACTTGATGATTGCGCGCGCAAAAGAAACCCCGGCATTGCCGGGGTTTCTTTATTAGATCAATGCGATAAGTCTGATATTTAAAGTGCTTTGAGCACGCGCGCCGCCATCATCATTTCAATTTCGCGGTTTTTTCGCCGCTCTATGGCTTCCGCGTCCGAACCCCAATGCTCGATAGTCCAGTCCTCATCAATATGAGCCAGATTCCAGCCTTGCTCTGCTGTTATTTCACCCTTTGCGATAGCAAGTGCAATAATCGCTGACCCGGTCAGCGTCGTCATTGTATGCAGTGATGCCAGCGCGATTGGGTCTTTGAAACCAGCCAGATGAACACCAAATGCCGCGATGGCTTCCCGAGGCTGTTCAATGTGCATCACACCTTCAGCAAGTGAAAAACGTGCGCCAAGGCCTTCCATCCAATCGATCAGCGGATCCCATTGCCCGGTCTGCCGGGAAACGAGTTCCTGCGGACTATCGGCGCGATAGCAAAGCATATCCGTGCCTGCGAAACGCAAAATGTCCTCGAAAACTGCCTGCGGATCCTGCGCAATCCCATCAATCGCCGTGTTGACGAGACGGGTCGCAGGCATTTTCCCCGGGTCGATAACCTTTTCCTGAGCGATGAATTCGTCCGCTACGATCTGGGCCGCCGCCTTGGTCGGCAACAGCAGCAGATTGCGAGCCGGTGTCTTGACAGGGCGACCATCCAGATGGACGGCAAAGCCGCCTTCAACTTCCGCCACTTCTGCCTTTTCGTAGAAGCGTTTAGGCAGTTGCGCCAGCATCTGCTTTTGCGCCCGCACGATTAGGTTTTCGTCCGAAAGCTGCTTTCCTGCCTCAAGATCACTCAAAATATCACGCATAGATTTGTCCAGTTCAGTGTCGCTGACTTGGTGGAAGGCTCAACAACTAGAGAACCTGTTCGTCCATACCTTGCAGCAATGCATGGAGTTCAGATGGCGCTTCCAGAATGTGATGGGCGCCAGATTCAATCAGTCCCTGTCGGTTATGATACCCCCAGGAGACGCCCACCGCCATAGCCGCCGCCGCACGTGCCATCTGCATATCATAAACAGCATCACCGATAACAATTGTCTGGCTGGGTTCTATCCCCATTTCCGCACAGGATTCAAGCACCATGGCCGGGTGTGGTTTCGACGGGCAATCGTCAGCAGTACGCGTCACCACGAAATGATGCCCGATGCCATGACGTTCGAAAACAGAGCGGACGCCGCGCTGGGATTTTCCGGTCACTATGCCAAGCAGAAGATCGTCCCTCGCCCCGAGCTCCGTCAGAAGCGGCAGAATTCCATCGTAGAGCGGCTCCGTGAAATCGGGCGCCTGTCGCAACATCACAAAGTTTTCCTTGTAGCGTTGCGTCAACCAATGCACCTGCTTATCCGGCTCACGATCCAGAATCTTAGCAATAGCCAGATGCAGCGACAGGCCGATGATCGAATGCGTTTCCTCGATTGCTGGAGGTTCCAGACCGGCATCTGCAAAGCTCGTAGCCATGCATCTGTGAATGAAGTCACCGCTGTCGACCAGCGTACCGTCGCAATCGAAAAGGACCAGTTTCATCGGGCGTTGGTGACCTTTGCCGGCTTGTTGATAATCATCAGTCCGCAACCAATCAGCGCAAGAGCCGCGAATATTTTCCAGCTCAGAGGCTCATTCAGGATCAGACCGCTCAATAACACGCCGAAAGCGGGCGTGAGAAAGGCGAAATTAGAAAGTTTCGATGCCGGATAACGGCGCACCATCCAGAACCAGAGCGGATAGGTGAAAGCCACCACGAATATCGCCTGAAAGAGAAACGCCGATATGGACAAGGCATCCGGACTACGAAGCAATGGGCCGCTCAACGCGATGAATGGCAGCGGCACCAGTGTCGCGACCACCAGCTGGTAGAGAAGCGTCTTTTCTGGAGCCGTATAGGCAAGCCGGGTTCGCTTGATAACCAGCGTGGTAAGTCCCCACAGCACACCTGACACGAGCGCAAGCATATCACCATAGATGGCGTGCGGCCCCGGTCGGCTGACATGATCGGAGAAGACGAGAAACACACCCAGAAAGGCGATACACATGCCAACGAAGGCCCGGACAGACATCCGTTCGCCGAGAAGGAAATGACTGCCAATAGCGACCCAGAACGGCATGACGTTCATCATGAGTGTGACGCGCCCAACGCTCGTCAGCTCCATCGCCAGAAAAATCAGAACGAATTCGCTTCCGAACAACAGCCCGGCGGCAATTCCGGCCCAGAGCGTGCCATCACGCTTGAAAAGCGGAATACGGCGCCAGTAACACCACAGAAAAACGCACAGGCCACCGAGCGCAGCGCGCCCCGCTGCCATCAGCATGGGATTGAACCCTCGATTGCCGATCTTGATGGCAACCTGATTGAGCCCCCAGCTGAACATGATGAACATGACCAGCATGATGGCCAGTCCATCGAACGAAACTCGTCCCTCGGACGATCCCCCCGCTTCGCCTGACATTTTTAATCTTCCGCACTTTCCTCATCGAAACCGAGTAGGTTCCACGACTGAACCATATGCGGCGGCAGTGGCGCCGTCACATCGATAGTACCGCCCGAGGGGTTTGGAATACGAATACGGCGCGCATGAAGATGCAGACGTTTTTGTATACCGCCCGGAAATTCCCAATTCTGGTCAGCTTCAAAATACTTTGGATCACCGATGATAGGATGACCGATATAGGCCGCATGAACGCGCAACTGATGGGTTCTGCCGGTATAAGGCTCCATCTCGAGCCAGGTCAGGTTATTCCCTGCCTTCTCGATGATGCGATAATATGAGACAGCATGATCGGAATCCGGTTCGCCATGCTGGCAAACACGCATCTTGTCGCCATCCGGTGTCTGTTCCCTGACCAGCCAAGTGGAAATTTTGTCTTCGCGCTTGCGTGGAACGCCTTTGACCAAAGCCCAATAGGTCTTTTTGGTGTCGCGTTCACGGAAGGCGGCGGTCAACGCCTGCGCTGCGCCCCGCGTACGAGCAACGACAAGCACGCCCGATGTGTCACGGTCGATACGATGCACAAGACGCGGTTTTTCGCCCCTCTTGTTGCGCCACGCCTCAAGCATGCCATCAACATGACGCGATACGCCCGAACCGCCTTGCACGGCGAGTCCTGCGGGCTTGTTGAAGACGTACACTTTCGGGTCTTCATAAAGAAGCATCTGCGAAAGTACGTCGCCGTCCTGCTGACTGCGGATTGTGCGCGCGGTAACCGGCCCAGTGGCTTTTTCATCGACGCCAAGAGGTGGAATACGAACCGTCTGCCCAGCCTGAATACGCGTATCTGCCTTGGCCCTTGAGCCGTCGATACGAACTTGCCCCGACCGCAGAAGCTTCTGCAGATGACCGAAACCCAGCCCCGGATAATGGACCTTGAACCAGCGGTCGAGCCGCATGCCCGCCTCGCCTGTATCCACAATCTTCTGTTCAACGCCTGCCATGGAGAAACCCGATCAACTCTTGCTATTGCGGTGCGTACGCGCGCGCCGGTCATTAAGTCCTGTCAATAGACGCGAGTTCCGACGATTGCTAGGCGGAATTCCTGAAAACTGCAATTTGGCTGCTTTAGCCGAAACTGGTCCAGCAATCCCTAAAGAATTCCATTTCGACTACTGAATCTTCACACTCGGTTACACACGTTCTTAATTTATGGTCGATCTTGACACCCAATCGCCACTTCTTGTCGTCATCAGATATTGATAGAACTAAGGGGCTATACCATTTAGTCCCGTGAAATAGAACGAGCGGGAGTGCGAAAGTGTCATTGCTCAAAATCTACTGGCGAGCCATGGAATACCTTGCGGTCGAAAAGACTGCAACGATTACCATGTGTGTCGCCAGCGTGCTGGTTGCCCTGGTCACACTTGCCGAACCTATTCTGTTCGGTCGGGTCATTCAGGCTATCTCCGATAAGGGCGACATCTTCTCGCCTCTTGCGATGTGGGCTGCACTTGGCGGCTTCAACATCGTTGCTGCAGTCTTCGTGGCGCGCGGAGCCGACCGCCTCGCACACCGCCGTCGTCTGGGCGTGATGATCGATTCTTATGAGCGTCTCATCACAATGCCGCTTTCGTGGCACCAGAAGCGCGGTACATCCAACGCACTCCACACGCTGATCCGCGCAACAGACTCGCTTTTCACGCTCTGGCTCGAATTCATGCGCCAGCATCTGACGACCGTGGTTGCTTTGGCAACGCTCATTCCGGTTGCAATGAGCATGGACATGCGCATGTCGCTGGTGCTGATTGTGCTCGGTGTCATCTATGTGATGATTGGCCAGCTCGTCATGCGCAAGACCAAGGATGGTCAGACCGCTGTCGAAAAGCATCACCACAAGCTGTTCGAACATGTGAGCGATACGATCAGCAACGTCTCGGTTGTGCAGAGCTATAACCGCATTGCGTCGGAAACCCAATCTCTGCGTGATTATGCCAAGAACCTGGAGAAGGTACAGTTTCCTGTTCTCAATTGGTGGGCGCTGGCCAGCGGCCTGAACCGCATGGCATCGACCTTCTCGATGGTGGTTGTTCTCGTTCTAGGCGCTTACTTTGTCACCAAGGGCCAGATGCGCGTCGGCGATGTAATTGCCTTTATCGGCTTTGCACAGCTGATGATCGGTCGTCTCGACCAGATCAGCGCCTTCATCAGCCAGACCGTTACGGCACGCGCCAAGCTTGAAGAATTCTTTCAGATGGAAGATGCCACGGCTGATCGTCAGGAGCCCCAGAGCGTCTCAGACCTGAACGACGTCAAGGGCGACATCATTTTCGACAATGTAACCTTCGAGTTTCCGAACTCCGGCCAGGGCGTCTATGATGTATCGTTTGAAATCAAGCCAGGACAGACGGTGGCTATCGTCGGCCCAACCGGTGCAGGCAAGACGACGCTCATCAATCTGTTGCAGCGCGTTTTTGATCCGGCAGCTGGCCGCATCACGATCGACGGAACAGATACGCGTACCGTCAGCCGTCGTTCGCTGCGTCACGCCATCGCAACCGTCTTTCAGGATGCAGGCCTGTTCAATCGATCGGTCGAGGAGAATATTCGTGTCGGTCGTGAAAGCGCCACGCATGAGGAAGTGCATGCTGCAGCACGTGCCGCAGCAGCCCACGACTTCATTCTGGCCAAGAGCGATGGCTACGATACGGTTGTCGGTGAACGCGGCTCACAGCTTTCGGGCGGTGAACGTCAGCGCCTTGCGATTGCGCGCGCAATCCTGAAGGATTCGCCGATCCTCGTTCTGGACGAAGCCACCAGTGCGCTTGACGTTGAAACCGAAGAGAAGGTGAAGCAGGCGGTTGACGATCTCAGCCACAACCGCACGACCTTCATCATTGCTCACCGTCTTTCGACAGTCCGTTCCGCCGATCTGGTCCTTTTCATGGACAAGGGCCACCTTGTCGAAAGCGGCAGCTTCGATGAACTGGCCGCACGCGGCGGTCGCTTCACCGACCTTCTTCGTGCTGGCGGCCTCATGCTGGAGGACAAAGCGCCCAAAGCTGTCGAGGGTAGCAATGTGATGCCGTTCCCGTCCAAGGGCGCAGTGGGCTAAATCATAGAGCTTTCAAATGAAAAGCCCGCGATGATCTCATCGCGGGCTTTTTTTCTTCATGGCCTAAAATCTAAAACGGTACCTCGAAGCGGAGCCCATCATATCCCGGTTCGACATTACCCGGTGTCTCACGCATGACGGTCTCGTAATCGAGTGGAACGTGCATATGCGTGAGAATGGCGCGCTTGGGCGCCAGCTTCTCGATCCATTCCAGCGCTTCGCCAAGCGAGAAATGGCTTGGATGTGGGCGGTATTGCAATGCATCGATGACGAGCACGTCGGCCCCGCCCAAATACTTGAGGCTTGTTTCAGGGAAAGCGCTCACATCGGTGCAATAAACAGCAGATCCGATACGAAAGCCGAGCGATTCAATATCGCCGTGCACCTGACTAAACGGCTCGAAGCGGATTGGGCCACCCGCTCCCGATATGGAAAACGGCGTCTCCGGAGCAATGTCGTGCATGCTGAGGATCGGCGGGTAGCTCGATCCGGCAGGTGTTTCGAAACAATAGCCAAATGCCTCGAAGAGCCGGTTCCGCGTCAATCGATTGGCATAGACATCCATGAGACGACGATTTTCAACGACATATGTGCGAAGATCGTCGACACCGTGAATATGGTCAGCATGCGGATGTGTATAAACAGCCGCATCGAGGCTGTGTGCGCCTGCGTCAATCATCTGAGCACGGAAATCCGGCCCGGTATCGATCACAACTGTCGTGCTGTTACCTGTATCGTCAAATCGCTCAACCAATAGCGATGCGCGACGACGTTTGTTTCTCGGATTATTGGGATCGCAACCGCCCCAATCGCCATTGATACGCGGCACGCCGGGCGACGAACCACAGCCCAGAACCGTGAAACGCAGGCAATTTTTTGGGGGAGTCACGCTCAATCTTCCCCCCTTACAGTGCCAGTGTAGGCCGAGGTATCTTGGAAAACAGCCTGAACACGTTGTCGCTCGTGATACGCGCGACTTCGTCATTGCTCACGCCAATCGTCTCAGCCAGCACGGCCGCCGTATGCTGCACGAAAGACGGTTCGTTGCGCTTGCCGCGATGCGGCAACGGAGCAAGAAACGGCGCATCCGTTTCCACCAGCAGGCGATCACGCGGAACGATGGTCGCTATTTCGCGGATCTCCGGTGAGTTCTTGAAAGTCAGAATCCCTGAGAAAGAAACATAACCGCCGAGCGCGATGCCCTTTTCAGCCAGAGCACGACCGGAAGAGAAACAGTGCAGGATAAACGGAAAAGCGCCCTTCTCCGTCTCACGCTCCAGTATCTCGGCCATATCCTCGTCCGCACTGCGGGCATGAATGACTAACGGCAACTGAGTCCGGCGCGCCGCCTCGATGTGTACGAGGAAACCTTGGCGCTGCGCTTCCGGTGGGGCATAGTCGTAGTGATAATCGAGACCCGCCTCGCCTATGGCGACAACCTTCGGATGTTCCGAGAGACGCACGAGATCATCAGCCGTAATGTCGAGTTCTTCATGCGCGTTGTTCGGGTGGGTACCCACCGAGCAATAAACGGAGTCATAGGTTTCCGCGATCGCGCGGATCGTATCGAATTTCTTGACCCGTGTGGAAATCGTCACCATGCGCCTAACTCCGGCATCCAGAGCGCGCTGAACAATATCATCACGCTCCGGTTCAAAGTCGGCAAAGTCGAGGTGACAATGACTGTCGACAAGCATCATCGAACTCAGTTCTGTTCTTCTGTTTCCACATAGCGCGGAAATACCGGCTGCGGAGCTGGCAGATCGGCACCCCCGACAAGCTGGCTTGCCGTAACGTCAGAGAACTGACGCTTGTCGGCAGGAATTGCCAGTATGTCGAGAAGCTTTTCTGCCGACTGCGGAATGAACGGCTGCACCATGATGCCAACGCGCCGGATCACTTCGGCTGTCACATAAAGGACAGTACCCATGCGCGCCGGATCGGTCTTGCGCAGCGCCCAAGGTTCCTGCCCCGCGAAATAACGATTGGCTTCCGCGACAACGGCGAAGATCGCGCCGAGCGCCAGATGCAGCGCTTGGTCGTCCATAGCTTTACGCGCCGTTTCCAGCGCCGCATCGGCCTGATCGAGAATAGCTTTATCTGCGTCGGAGAATTCACCTGGAACCGGAACCTTACCTTCGCAGTTCTTGGCGATCATCGACAGCGAACGCTGCGCCAGATTACCGAGATCATTGGCCAGATCGGCATTGGTGCGGTTGACTATGGCATCATGACTGTAGCTGCCGTCCTGACCGAATGGTACTTCACGCATCAGGAAATAGCGCAGCTGATCGAGCCCATAACGTTCAACGAGACCGAAGGGATCGATCACATTACCGAGGGACTTCGACATTTTCTCGCCGCGGTTGAACAGGAAGCCATGTGCGAAAACCCGCTTCGGCAGTGGAATACCAGCAGACATCAGGAATGCAGGCCAATAGACGGCGTGAAAGCGCGAGATATCCTTGCCGATGATATGTGCATCGGCAGGCCAATAACCCCAATTTTCATCCGAAGTATCAGGATAGCCAAGAGCAGTAATGTAATTGGTCAGGGCATCGACCCAGACATACATGACGTGTTTCTCGTCACCCGGCACCGGAATGCCCCAGTCGAATGTCGTACGCGAAATCGACAGGTCCTTCAGACCCGACTTTACGAAGCTCACGATCTCGTTGCGACGTTCCGCAGGCATGATGAAGCCCGGATTCTTCTCGTAAAGATCGAGCAATTTGTCCTGATAGGCTGAGAGACGGAAGAAATAGCTTTCTTCCTCAACCCATTCGACAGGAGTCCCTTGCGGACCGTAGCGCACACCATCCTCGCGGACTTCCGTTTCCTCTTCGCCGTAATAGGCTTCGTCACGCACGGAATACCAGCCGGCATATCCACCCTTGTAGATATCGCCATTGTCAACCATCGCTTTCCAGATAGCCTGACTCGCCTTGTAATGGCGCTCTTCCGAGGTGCGAATATAGTCGTCATTCGAGCTGTTCAGCACATCCGCCATCTGGCGGAACGCAGCCGTATTGCGATCTGCGAGCTCGCGCGGCGTAATGCCTTCCTTGCGCGCGCTCTGCAACATCTTGATGCCGTGTTCGTCCGTACCGGTCAGAAAAAAAACATCCTTGCCGTTCAGGCGCTGAAAACGCGCCATTGCATCGGTCGCGATCAACTCATACGCGTGGCCGATGTGCGGCTTTCCGTTCGGATAAGCAATCGCGGTGGTGATGTAATATTTTTCGCGGCTCATTATGGACCCGGTCTTTCGAAGTTTGAAAGCGCGCCTGAATGATTAGCAGACACACGAGGAGAAAATTATCAGCGGTGACATAACGCATGTCAGCGGCCATGTCACGCAAGCAGAGGCTGACCGGAACGAAAAGCGCGATGCGTTTTTTCCAAGAGGATTACCACAGCTTGCCGGCGGTCGAGATTGTAGGTTTCAGCATCCACGGTCTCGCGTACGAGATCGCTCCAGAAACGCGACCAGCGATCTGCATCACGCAGTTGCCCTGCCTCCGCACGACGACGAGCTTCGATTGCAACCTGCCCAAGCAGATGATCACGGAACAGCTCATATTGAACCTCCGACTCACGACCATTCAATATGCCGCCGAGCGCCTGCGCTTTCGGCAAATCGAAATTTTGTCCTTCAAGAAGGGAATCGACAGTGTCGGAGATTTCGATACCGCCATTCGCTACCAGCAGAAGTGCCTTACGCACACTGCCTTCCGATCGCTGGAGCAGTGTTTGCGTTACAGCATCAGCCTGCATTCCGACGCCGGGACCGACATGTGCCAAGGCATCCGTCAACCCAGCATCGTCAAGTGGCTTGAAGCCGATGCTCTGGCAACGCGACCGGATTGTCGGGAGCAAGCGTCCCGCCGAATGGGAAATCAGGATAAAGAGCGCCCGTGCAGGAGGCTCTTCCAGGGTTTTCAGGAGTGCATTGGCGGCATTGCGGTTCATATCATCGGCAGGGTCGACAATAACGATGCGCCAAGCGTGGTCTGATGCCGTTCTGGTCAGAAAATGTGTAACCCGGCGGATTTCCTCAACAGGAATACCCGTTTTGAATTTCCCGGTCTTCTGATCGAATGGGCGATTGATATGCAGGACAGCGGGATGCATCCCGCCTGCAATCTGTCGCCAGAGCGGTCTTGCAAAATCCGGAACAGCAATATGCTCCGGCGCCTCGCTATTGTCGCCATGCGCCAGCATATGCCCTGCCAGGTGAAAAGCGAGCGTTGCCTTGCCGATCCCCTGCGCACCTTCAAAGAGCAGCGCATGATGCATACGCCCCTCGCGATAGGCTTGCGCCAAAAAGTCACTAATCTCCCGGTGCCCGGCAACATAATCACTTGCAGAAGGCTCTGGCACACCCTCAATGGAATCGTGCGCTTTAGGGACGTCGAGTTCCTCAATCACAACAACCCCCTTTCCTTCAAAGCACTATCAACCTCTTTTGCGACATCACTTGCAATCTGGTCTTGCAGGCGATCAGCATCGATCACCTTGCAGCGTTCAGGTTCCGCCTCGGCGATTGCGAGAAAGGCTTGCCGTCGTGCCTCGTGCACAGCAATATCTTCCTTCTCGAACCGGTCCGCCGTCTCGCTAACGCGCCGTTTTCCAGCACGAGACAAACCCTTCTCTGCGGGAATATCAAGGATGATCGTCATGTCAGGCATGGCGCCATCGATCGCAATGCGCTCCACCGCCGCCATATAGGTTCTGTCGAGATTGCCGGTAACACCTTGATACGCACGACTTGAGTCGATGAAACGGTCACAGAGGACCACCCGCCCCTCATTCAGCGCCGGGCGGATAAGCTGGTCCACATGGTCTGCTCTTGCCGCCGCGAACAGAAGCGCCTCCATCGCTGCGCCGTGGTTCTCCGCATTGCCGCTCAATATGACATGGCGAATTGCTTCCGCACCAGGAGAACCACCCGGTTCTCGCGTGATGACCGGATCGAAGCCGTTAGCCCGTAAATGCTTGGCCAGCAACGCAATTTGCGTTGATTTGCCCGCTCCTTCGCCGCCTTCGAATGTGATGAACAATCCCGACAAACCAACTTCCAAATGTTTGAATCTCCGAATGGACTTCTATGAAAGTTATTATCGGCCTTTGGCTATCAGGTCGAGCCTGGAATACGCGTAGCGCAGGCTAAAGATATTTCCGCAGCCAGCCAGTGGAAAGCTCCATTGCCGCACCCAATGCGCGCTTTGAAAGGCTCCCCTTTTCAACAGATTGCGCCGTAAAAACAGGAACATCGCGAAGAATACTACCATTAAGCTCCAGCCGAAGAACGCCGACCTGCTGGTTGTCGGCAACAGGTGCATCGAGTGGACCCTTATAGACAATACGCGCTTTCAGCTTGTCGCGACCGTCCCTGGGCAGCAACAGCTCGACGCGATCCTTGACCTTCAACGGCACGTGCGTGAGCGCACCACCGAAAACTTGCGCCTCACCCACGATTTCGTCCGCCGGATAAAGCTGCACATCATCAAATGCCGTCATCCCCCATTGCAGGAGACGCTTTGCTTCGTCTTCACGCTCCTTGATGCTGGCAAGGCCGCTCATCGCGAGATAGAGCCTGCGACCGCTCTGTTCCGCCGACCCGACCAGCGCAAAGCCCGATGCTTCCGTAAAGCCTGTTCCCATGCCGTCAGCCCCGACATCAAGCCGCAACAACGGATTGCGGTTGCGCTGCATGATGTTGTTCCAGGTGAAGGCCGGTTGAGCATAATACTTATAGTATTCAGGATGGGCGGTTCGGATATGTCGCGCCAATCTGACCAAATCCTGCAGCGAGACTACTTGTCCTTCAGCAGGCAAACCCGTCGAGTTTACGAATTTGGAGCCGATCAAGCCTAGCTCCTTCGCACGGTCATTCATGCGGTCTGCGAAAGCCTGCTCGGTGCCTGCCAGTCCTTCTGCCAGTACGATAGCTCCGTCATTCGCCGACTGAACAATCATTCCTTGCAAAAGATCAGCGACGGTCGGCGTCGACTTGATACGCGCGAACATCGTTGACGTCCCCGAGGGTGCACCTCCGGTTCTCCATGCATTTTCGCTGACTGTGTATGGTGTACCGAGTGTCGTGGCACCCTGTTCGAGCGCTTCGAATATTACTTCCGCAGTCATCAGCTTGGCAAGTGACGCAGGAGGAATCGGAACATTGGCATTCTTGGAGAGAAGCACAGTTCCGCTCCGGTCATCGACGAGCAAGACCTGCGGAGCTTTTGTAACGAATGCAGTTTCGACAGGTGCCGCCAAGCTAGTAACCGGCACGGCAACAGCCAGAGAAACGCCGACAGTGGCGGCACGAGCAAACACCAGTGTTTTTGAAATCAGCCCCATACAAATCCCGTTACGTGAGCAATGTGATAGAGCTTACGCAACGAATCCGACCAAAATCAATATGCCAGTGTTTATCACCGTATCGTGAGAGATCAATCGAGACGCACCACAAACGCATTTTCTGCGCCGACCTTCCAGGCCGCACGCAGCAGGGCATCATTTCCACCCTTCTCGGCCACGGCTGTCAACTCGTACAACTCACTGGTTTCGGTCGGAATCTTCGTGAGCGTAAATCTGGTTGAGCCTGGCAATGAAGCCTGAACCTGCTTGGCCTCTTCAAGCGTCTTGAATGTGCCAATCTCAACATATTCGCCGTGTTCCTCGGCTTCACGACGCTTCCAGGCGCTTGAGATCGCATCCTTGGTCAGGATGCTGCCATAGGCGCGCTCTTCGGCATAGGCTGTTGCTGCAAGCCGGTCAGACGCATAGCCCGCGAGACCGCTGACACCGGCAGCATTAGCCACTCCGAAGCTTGAGCCGGGGCGCTGCGACGGTACCGGTACATTTGCCGGTAACATTGGAGCTGCTCCACCCGACGGATCGCTATAAGCAGGATCGACAGCGAAAGGTGAGTTTTCAGGTATAGGCGCGGATACCGGAACCGCGTCCATTACAGGCATCGGAACACGTGACTTCGGTGAGGTCGGCGTCGGCCCGTTCATCGCCATCATGACGCCAGTTGCAGGCTGGCCAATCGCATCACCACCTGCCGGACGGTACGACGCCATCAGAAATGCATCATCATTGCCGTTCAACGGAGCTCTTCCGACATATTCGACCTTCACATTCGCTGTACCGTGATGCTGGTAATCAAGCATTTCGGCAGCTTTCTGGGAAAGATCGATCACGCGGTCATATTCGTATGGACCACGGTCGTTCACACGCACGATCACCGAACTGCCGTTGGCAAGATTGGTCACGCGGGCATAGCTCGGCAACGGCATCGTTGGATGCGCTGCGGTCAGATGCGTCATGTCATAGACTTCACCATTGGCAGTCAGACGACCATGGAAAGCTTCGCCATACCAGGAGGCATGACCGACCTTGACGTATTTCTTGTCTTCCTTGGGATAATACCAGCGACCCTTAACCTTGTAGGGCTGGCCGGTCTGGTCCCGCCCGCCGCCACGTGGTAGAGGCTTCCCCTTCGAAAAAGCCACACGAGGACTGGCTTTCACGCCATATTTGGATTCGGCGAAATATTCCTTCGAGCGCTTTGTCTTTGATTTCGGCTGCGGTGCCGATGCACAACCCGCCAAGGCAACAGCAATGGCCATAAACGACAACATAACGACAGGACCGCGCTTATCGCGCAGCTTCACTGCCTTGCCGTTGACCGAATGTTTCAGCCCTCGTTTCGAATCCATACGCCACACGCCCGTTACTCAACAACGCAACCGGAAACGCTGGTCACGCCTTTTAGAATTTAGTGATGTCACCGATTCATTGACGGATCATTAAAGCATTTGGAATTCCGCGTATTTTGAGTCGCATTGAACGGTACGGGCTCAACGCGGACGCGCCATGAATGCCCTGACTTGTGGAACAATCGCTCATTCGAAACGTTGAATTTTCAACAGGAAGGAGAACAAAAATGTTGAGAGCAATGATCCTTTGGCTGATGGGGGTTCCACTCGTTGTCGTGCTGCTTATCTGGTATTTTTTCTTTTAAATGTGGAACGTTCAGACCCTTCAATCGTTATTGATACGGCTCTTATGACCTCCGAGCCAGTCACCTAACGTCATGGATTAGGCCCGCTCCAACAAGGCGGGTCTTTTTTTGCGTGATCAACATCACGGCCTCAATTTTGAATCTGGCATGTAAACATTGATTGCATTGCGCAGCAGACGAAAATGGGCAGGTGTCCAGGTTGACAGTTCACCATCTGTGTTTACGGCACGCGGCTTCTTGGTGCGCACAATAACTTCGGTCGTCGGAAAAGCCCGCACATCATCCCATTTGGAATGGGTACCACGACGCAGGCTTGGAAGCAGGCGCAAAAGTTTCCACCAGTGATCAACTTCCAGACTATAGAAATCCAGCTTACCATCATCCACTGTCGCATCCTTTTCGATAGCCATACCGCCGCCGTAGAATTTTCCATTCCCGACAGAGACTTGCAACGTACGGATCTTCTCCGTCATGCCGTCATGTTCCAGATAGACTGTAAAAAGCTCGGAGCGCATGAGGATGCGCGCTGCGACAATCGCATAACCGAGCTTCCCCCATTTCTTCTTCGCCGCAGAACTCAGTTGCTGCGCCAATTCAGCACTGAAACCGATACTTGCGACATTGAAATAAAGGTGACCGTTCACCTCACCCAGATCGATGGGCTGCACCTCGTAGGATGCAAGGCGACGCGCTGCCTCAACTGGATCGGCAGGAATGCCGATGGTTCGGGCAAAATCGTTTGCGGTTCCCAGCGGAAGGATTGCAAGCGGCAATCCGGTTTCCATCAATCCTTTGGCCGCAGCGTTCAGCGAACCGTCGCCACCACCGACAATAACCAGATCGCAATCTCTTTCACGAAGGATTACATCTGAAATTGTTTCATCGTCCTGCGGATTTCGTTCTATGAGCTGGAGGCCACCGCGTTCCAATGCTGCACGAATATCCGCGCCGTATCCCCTGCCATTTCGGGCATGTGGGTTTACGATAAGTAGTGCTCGGCGCTTTGTGGTCTTACCCATGGACTTCCTGTCATCTGCAACAGCCTGCGAATCTGGCTGCATGGTTGGAGCGTTACCTGCAGATGGCCTCTCAATCCTGGATATCAATGGAACGGTTCATGAAAAATTTGTCACGGTACTGTAGTGTTTCGTGAGGTCATGAGACCGCATGTAGTGACAAGGCCGACCTGTCGACAAAACAGTTTGACGAGACCAGAAAGAGAACATAGTTTGGCAAAACCAACTGTAAAACTTTCTAAAGCGGCCTCGTCGAATTTGTCTCTAATCGACTGAAATACATTACAGTTTGCGGGTATGATGTAATGGTAGCCTGTCAGCTTCCCAAGCTGAACGCGCGGGTTCGATTCCCGCTACCCGCTCCAACATAATCTCTCGCATAAGTGTCAGAGACTAGCGAACATTTTCTCCGGTTTTTGGATCGACCTTCACCTCCACCTTGGCGCCAGCCTTGGTGACATATTCGATCTCGTAATAACCACGATCATTCCAGTCGACTTCATCAATGAAAGCAGTATCCGCGTTCTGTTCGATTTTCGCGATTATTTCCGAAAGCTTGGTGCCTTCCGGTGGTGGAGCGGCATAGGTCGCAGCAACAGACAGACCAAGAAACAAAGTCGTAGCAGCAAGACGCATGGTTATCTCCTTTAGCTATCCTAAAAGAGTAGGACTTCAGGCGTCTTCTTCAAGGCTAATGAGCATTACTTTATGATGGGGCTTATCGAACCGGTGAAGGTTTGATCTATCATCGCAGAGAGTTTAGGCTCTGCTCCAGACAAGATGACGACGATCGCTAGCATCAATATCAAAGGCGCAGCAAGAATGCCGCTCCTTACAGCCGGTTCGAGAATGCGCCGGGTTTTCTTGCTTCGCGTGGATTGCTGATCTCTCATGCAACTAACAGTAGTCGAGCAGACTTAATTGCCTATTAAATAATGTAGTTAATGCGTTATTAGCGCCCAACTACCGCTTAGTTTCCCTTGTTTCCGCGATATATATTGACCCCGAGCTCACGAATTTTCTTGCGCAGCGTGTTCCGATTTAATCCCAGAAGGTCTGCCGCCTTGATTTGATTTCCACGTGTTGCCGTAAGACAGGCAAGGATCAAGGGATATTCCAGTTCCGCCAGAACCCGATGGTAGAGACCTGGAGGCGGCAAATCGGCACCGAATGACGCGAAGTAACGCTGCATATTCTGCTCGACAGCCTGCGATATGGAAATATTCTCCATATCGCCACCACCGGCGGGAACGATATCCGGCTTGGCCAGTTCAGACTTCAATTCGGTTTCGATGATCTCCGGCGATATTTCCTCTTGCGGATAAAGCGCCGCAAGTCTTCGCACGAGATTCTCCAGCTCACGCACATTTCCAGGCCATGGGTACCGGCGCATCATTTCCAGGCCAGCAATGCTGATACGTTTTTCGGGCAGACCTTCTTCGGCAGCCCGCTTGAAAAAATGGCGCACGAGATCGGCCACATCCTCGCTGCGCTCGCGAAGCGGCGGCAAACGCAGAGGCACGACATTCAGCCGATAATAAAGGTCTTCGCGGAAAAGTCCTTGTGCAATCAACTGCCGCAAATCCTTGTTGGTTGCTGCAACGATGCGCACATCGGTCTTGATCGGCGTGCGTCCGCCGACTGTCATATATTCGCCCTGTTGCAGCACACGCAAAAGTCGGGTTTGTGCCTCCATCGGCATGTCGCCGATTTCGTCGAGAAACAGTGTTCCACCATTCGCCTGCTCGAAGCGACCGCTCGAGCGGTTTTGCGCGCCGGTAAAAGCGCCCTTCTCGTGCCCGAACAACTCAGACTCGATCAGGTCGCGTGGGATTGCCGCCATATTGATCGCAACAAACGGTCCTTTTCGACGGCGTCCATATTCGTGCAGGGCGCTCGCAACCAGTTCCTTGCCCGTACCGGATTCACCCGTAACCATCACGGTCAAATCCGTCTGCATCATGCGCGCCAGCACACGGTATATTTCCTGCATCGCAGGCGAACGGCCCACCAGCGGCATGTTATCTGCCTGCTCATCCGATAGAGTGGCAATGGGCTTGTGTTTTGGTTCAGACAGCGCACGACCGACGATATTAATGAGTTCCGTCAAATCGAATGGCTTCGGCAGATATTCGTAGGCTCCCGCCTCGGATGCCCTAATTGCCGTCATGAATGTGTTCTGCGCACTCATCACCACAACCGGCAGGTCGGGACGCATCTTCTTGATGCGCGGCAGAAGATCAAAGGCATTCTCGTCCGGCATATTGACGTCGGTAATGACAAGGTCACCGTCACCTGCCGCCACCCATCGCCAGAGCGAGGCAGCATTGGAAGTCACGCGCACATCGTAACCTGCTCGCGACAATGCCTGGTTAAGCACGGTCCGAATGGCTGCATCGTCATCCGCCACCAATATGGTTCCCGTCGGACGTCCTGCGATCATGCGTTGTCTCCAGTATTTCTAGCTGCCAGTTCAGTATTTTTCCATGCGGGCATCAGAACGCGGAAAGTCGTTCGCGAAGGATGGCTGTCACATTCGATAATGCCACCATGATCGCCAATGATCTTCGCAACGAGTGCCAATCCCAGCCCCGAGCCATTGGTCTTCGTGGTCACGAACGGATCGAACAAATGCGGCAGCATATCCTGCGGCACACCTGGACCATTATCATGCACACAGAATTCGAGAGGCAGCGCCACCCTGTCCCGTGCGCCCGGCACCTGTAGACGAATGCCTGGACGATAAGCCGTAGACAGGACAATCTCGCCGCCCTCACGATCGCCTATGGCTTCCGAGGCATTCTTCAGGAGATTGAGAAAGATCTGCACGAGCTGGTCACGATTGGCGAAAACCGGCGGGAGAGAAGGATCATAATCTTCCACAAAGCGGATCTTCCGTGCGAAACCGTTCTTCGCAATCGCCTTCACATGATCCAGAACCGCGTGAATGTTGACCGCAGAGCGCTCGATGGGGCGCTCGTCCGAGAAAACTTCCATGCGGTCAACCAGTGAAACAATCCGATCCGTTTCGTCGGTAATGAGGCGCGCAAGCGCTCGATCTTCATCGCTGACAACCTGCTCCAGCAATTGTGCCGCACCGCGGATACCGGATAAAGGGTTTTTGATTTCATGGGCCAGCATCGAGGCAAGCCCGGTCACGGACCGCGCAGCACCTCGATGCGTCATCTGGCGGTCTATCTTTTCAGCCATCGTCTTTTCCTTGAAGAGGATGACCACAGCTCCCGGCAGCTCCGCTACAGGCGCTACGTAAACATCAACGATGCGCTCTGCCCCAAGACGCGGCGACGAGACATCGACGCGATATTCGTTCACCGGCATCTGACTGGTGCGAACCTGATCGACGAGTGCCAGAAGCGGGCTGCCAAAGGGCAGAAAGGATTCCAGCCGGTTGCGCGCCAGAATAGACGAGCCGGAACGAAAGAACTGTTCCGCGTCCAGATTGGCATAGGCGATATAATTCTCGGCGCTAACCATGATAACCGGTTGGCTGATCGCATCGAGTACAACTGACGGAATACCGTTCGTTTCGATTCTCTCGCGCATCAGGCAACCTCTTTGAGCGCGGTTTCAGGAACTTCGCGCATGAATATACGACGCAAGGCATCGATGACGGCTTTTCGGTCGGTCAGGGTCATGACTTCTGCTTTCTCGATTGGCGTACATGCAGCGCCAGCATGACGATCAAGATACCAGCCGAGATGTTTGCGCGAATGACGGATGCCCGTCGTACTTCCATAATGCTCAAGCATATCTTCGTAGTGCTTTATAATATAATCAAGAATTTCACTTCGTGACTGTGGGGCAAGATCGCTTCCAGCAATTGCCCCGGCCAGCCATGGCTGTCCATAAGAGGCACGCCCGACCATCACGGCATCCGCTCCGGAACGGCGTAAAATTTCCTCCGCATCACGTCGACACGCCACATCCCCGTTGGCAATCAGAGGAATTCTGATCGCGTCGCGGACTGCGTGAATTGCATCCCAGTCCGCTTTACCTTCATAGAACTGACAACGCGTGCGCCCATGGACAGTCACCATGGCAATACCGGCTCCTTCAGCGCGCCTTGCAAGTTCAGGCGCGTTGATGCTTTTCTCGTCCCATCCCAGCCGCATCTTGAGTGTGACCGGAACGCGGACCGCATTAACCGTGGCCTCGACAAGGGTCATTGCGTGATCGAGATCGCGCATCAGCGCAGATCCCGAATAACCGCCCGTCACTTTCTTGGCCGGACACCCCATATTGATATCGATGATATCAGCGCCTTCACCTTCGGCGATCCTGGCCGCCTCGCCCATCCAGTGTGCTTCTCGTCCCGCGAGCTGCACGACATGCGTTCCAAGCCCTTCACCCGAAAGACGCAGAAGGCTTTCCTTGTGACGGTTACAGAGTTCGGCGCTGGCGACCATTTCAGACACGACCACGCCAGCGCCAGCCTCTGCGGCACGCCTGCGGAATGGAAGGTCCGAAACGCCAGACATCGGCGCGAGGAAAACGCGATTGGCAAGGGCCACACCGCCAATGGTCAAAGGTTGATCGAGAAAACTCACCAATAAATGCCTATTTGATGTGCATAGTGCAATTAGCACATACATTAATCAGTCTCAATTTTCAACGCAAGGAAAAGCGCGCGCAAAATCACGATAAATCAATTGCCGTCTGGCATTTATCTGCGCAAGGCATTATTCGGCTTGAAAAGGCAAATTTGAACAAATGCAACCTTTGGCAGAGGCGACAACCATTTCAAAGATAGCAGCAGTCATTGTGGCAGCTGGCCGCGGAGAGCGAGCCGGGCAGAGCATCGAAGGGCCGAAACAATACCGGCGCATCGGTGGCGAAGCCGTACTTGCCCGCACATTGCGTGCTTTTATCGACTGCCCGCTGGTTGATAGCATCGTTGTCGTCATTCATCCTGACGACCATGTGCTTTACGAACGCGCCCTCCTGGAAAACTGCGACACCATTCTCGTCGTGAATGGCGGCGCTACCCGGCAGGAATCAACGCGCCTTGGTCTCCTCGCATTGCGAGATTATGCACCGCAATATGTCATGATCCATGATGGTGTGAGACCGTTTGTCAGTCAGGATTTACTGAAGCGTATCGTCGAAAATCTCGCGCCTGATGAAGGCGTTCTACCGGCTCTGGCAGTTTCGGACACTCTCAAACAGTCAGCCACAGACGGAACAGTAAAAACGACGGTGCCTCGCGTTGGTCTTTTTGCTGCACAGACCCCCCAAGCATTTCCCTATACGCCAATCCTTGATGCACATGAAAAGGCCTTCGCGATCAGTCGCTCTGATTTCACGGATGATGCTGCAATTGCCGAATGGCAAAGTATCGCTGTCCGCATCATCGAAGGATCGGCGGACAATACAAAGCTTACCTGGGCAAAGGATATCGAAATGGCTGACAAACGCCTGCGGCAAGACCACGTCTCGTTTCCCGACATTCGTACTGGCAATGGCTATGACGTCCATTCCTTTGAACCCGGCGATCATGTGACGCTGTGCGGTGTGAAAATTCCCCACGAAGCGAAACTCAATGGCCACTCGGACGCCGATGTTGGACTTCATGCACTGACCGACGCCCTGCTTGCGACGCGAGGAGCGGGTGATATCGGCACGCATTTCCCCCCTTCCGACCCACAATGGAAAGGCGCTGCGTCCCGCATCTTTATCGAACATGCTGCCAATATCGTGCGTGAAGCTGGCGGTCGTATCGCCAATGTCGACGTGACCTTTATCAGCGAAGCACCGAAGATCGGCCCACATCGTGCAGCAATGACGGAAGCTCTTTGCGACATGCTGGGAATTGCCGCCGATCGCGTTTCCATTAAAGCCACAACCAACGAAAAACTTGGCTTCGTCGGACGCCGTGAAGGTATCGCTGCCATTGCAACGGCAACCGTCATCTATCCCGGCGAGGTTCCCGAATGAGCGCGCTCATCGCAGAAGACAAAGCTATTGCCGTGCTGGAAGCCTGCCGCAAGGCCGGTGTAATGATCGCAATGGCCGAGTCTTGCACAGGCGGGCTTATAGCTGGATCTCTGACCGACATCGCCGGTTCGTCCGATGTCGTGGATCGCGGCTTCGTTACTTATTCCAACGAAGCGAAAGCCGAAATGATCGGTGTTCCGATGGAATTGATCAATCGCGTTGGCGCTGTCTCGAAAGAAGTGGCGCTTTCCATGGCTGAAGGGGCACTTTCTCGCTCCCGCGCCGGTGTAACGGTGGCGGTTACGGGCGTTGCGGGGCCAGGCGGCGGTTCCGATGAAAAACCTGTCGGTCTCGTGCACATCGCATCGGCGCGACAAGGCCACCCGCCCCTTCATCGCGAATACCATTTCGGTCCAAAAACCAGAGCCGAAATCCGACACGCGACGGTTCTCGCCGCACTGGACCTCGTTCTGGAAAACCTTCGATAGTCTGAAGCATATACTTTTATTCGTCGTGCCCTATCCTTGTCTTTGATCAGACAAGGAGAAGATGGCGATGCGTTTCGATGGTAAGGTGGCAATCGTTACAGGTGGGGCAAGTGGCATCGGCGAAGCGACTGTTCGGGCTTTTATTCGCGAGGGAGCGAATGTCGTTATCGCGGATTATTCGGAGCATGGCCAGCAACTGGCCAACGAGCTTGCAGGCGGCACCGAACGGGCAATATTCGTCAAAACCGATGTAACCGATACGAAAGCCGTGCAGGCGTTAATTGCAAAAACCGTCGAAACCTATGGTCGCCTCGACATCATGTTCGCCAACGCAGGCATCGCTGCAGATGGCCCGATAGATGAGCTGGATGAAACTGCATGGCAGAAAACCATCGATATTAACCTCACCGGCGTCTATCTTTGCGATAAATACGCTATCGATCAAATGCGCTCGCAAGGCGGCGGAGTGATCGTAAACTGCGGCTCAATTCACAGTCATGTCGGCAAATCAGGCGTGACCGCTTATGCAGCAGCAAAGGGCGGCGTAAAACTGCTGACACAGACACTTGCCATTGAATACGGCGCGCAGAACATCCGGGTGAACGCGGTTTGTCCCGGCTATATCGATACGCCGCTTCTCAAGGATATACCCGACGACAAGAAACGGGCTCTAGTAGCCCTGCATCCTATAGGTCGTCTCGGTCGCGCCGAAGAAGTAGCCAGCGTCGTGCTTTTTCTGGCAAGCGACGAATCTTCCTTCGTCACGGGAGCATCCATATTGGTCGATGGCGGCTATACGGCGCAGTAAAAGCACATCCTGAAAAGTGTGAAACGGTTTTCAGGATGTGCGTGAAAAGAAAAATTAGAGCCCCGGATAACCAGGGCTTTTCTCAGGTTAGTCCGTATATCTGGTCGGCCCGCTTCTCAAACGCTTCGGAAAATTTTTTGAAAGCGAGATCGAACATCGTTCCCATGAGAAGACCGAGGGTACGGCTCTTGAACTCATAATCGATGAAAAATTCGACATCGCACTCACTTCCGTCTCCCACCGGCTTGAAGGTCCAGCGGTTGTCGAGATAGCGAAACGGCCCGTCGAGATATTTTACATCAATGACGTTTTCCTCGGGCTTCAGCAGCACCTGACTGGTGAATGTCTCACGGATAAGCTTGTAACCAACTGTCATGTCGGCAATGAGAAGAGACTTCCCGTCACGCTCCTTGCGGGAGCGAACAGACAAGGCCTCGCACATTGGCAGAAACTGCGGATATTTCTCGACATCCGCAACGAGACCGAACATTTGCTCTGCCTGGTGATGTACCCGCCTGACGGTTGTAAACTGCGGCATTTCCTGTCTTAGGCCCGTGCAGCGATCTGCGCCTCACGCGCGGCTCTCAGCTTCGCGAAATCGTCGCCAGCGTGATGCGATGAACGCGTCAGCGGACTGGATGCAACCAGCAGGAAGCCCTTCGTCCGACCAATCGTCTCGAACGACTTGAATTCGTCGGGTGTCACGAAGCGAATGACAGGATGATGCTTGCGGGTCGGCTGGAGATATTGGCCGATGGTCATAAAATCCACATCAGCCGAACGCAGATCGTCCATCAACTGAAGGATTTCGTTCCGCTCTTCGCCAAGACCGACCATGATACCAGATTTGGTGAAAATGGTTGGGTCCAGTTCCTTGACGCGCTGCAGCAGACGGATCGAATGGAAATAACGCGCGCCAGGACGAACCTTCAGATAACGCGACGGCACAGTTTCCAGATTGTGGTTGAACACGTCGGGACGGGCTTTGACCACGACTTCAAGAGCACCTTCCTTGCGCAGGAAATCCGGCGTCAGGATTTCAATCGTGGTAGCAGGAGTAGCTTCGCGGATCGCCTGAATGACCTCAGCAAAATGCTGCGCACCACCATCGGCAAGATCGTCGCGATCCACCGATGTAATAACCACATGCGTCAAGCCCATCTGCTTGACCGCCTTGGCCACATTCTCTGGTTCGTTAGGATCGAGCGCAGTCGGGATACCGGTCGAGACGTTACAGAAAGCACAGGCACGCGTGCAGATCTCGCCCATAATCATGAAGGTCGCGTGCTTCTTTTCCCAGCACTCGCCGATGTTCGGACAACCTGCCTCTTCGCAAACCGTGACCAGCTTGTTTGAGCGAACGATATCGCGCGTTTCGCTGTAGCCGCGTGAGACAGGAGCCTTGACACGAATCCACTCGGGCTTCTTCAGGACAACATTGTCCGGACGATGCGCCTTCTCGGGATGCCGCTCACGCTTGCCTTGGTTCACCAGATCGAGAACTGTAACCATGCTTTTTCCTGCCTTATCCGAAGCATTTTCATGAATGGACCTGAAATGCTCCCAAATTCGGTTCGGTCCTAATCCCTGCCCTCAACCCTGTCAACTTGAGCGATTTGCTACTCATCGCCGCGCCGCCAGTCCAAGAGCCCGGAAAACTAATGCCCATATCAGGCCAAATACCAAGCCTGCAGCGCCGAGCGCCAATGTGAGCACCCAGACACCATACCAACCGGTTATGGCCACTCCGTTGACCGATATGGTGTTGCCGCCAAGAACACTCAAGGTGCCGGCTGCAAACCCCAGCACCAGTCCTCCAACAGTACACCACTTAATGATCGGCCAGGCGGCACGCCGCCATGGCCCTCCGTTCTCGATCAGCGGAATGAGCGTCCCTCCGTATTATGCGTTCAGCACACGACCATACGCATCCAGAACGCTTTCCTTCATCATCTCGGAAAGGGTCGGGTGCGGGAAGACCGAATGCATCAGCTCTTCCTCAGTCGTTTCAAGGTTCATGGCGATCACGAAACCCTGGATGAGTTCAGTCACTTCCGCACCGACCATATGGGCACCAAGCAGCTGTCCCGTCTTCTTGTCGAAGATGGTCTTAACCAGCCCCTGATCTTCACCGAGCGCAATCGCCTTGCCATTTGCGGCAAACGAATAGCGACCAACGCGGATATCGTAGCCCTTTTCCTTGGCTTTTGCTTCGGTCAGACCAACGGAAGCGACCTGCGGGTTACAGTAGGTGCAGCCCGGAATCATGTTCTTGTCGAGCGGATGAACGTTCGGAAGGCCTGCAATCTTCTCGATACAGATAACACCCTCATGCTCGGCCTTGTGCGCAAGCATTGGCGGACCAGCAACGTCGCCGATAGCATAGATGCCAGCAACATTGGTCTTGCCATATCCATCAATGACGACGCATCCACGGTCTGTTTTCACACCGAGTGCTTCAAGGCCAAGATTTTCGATATTACCCTGAACGCCAACTGCCGAGATCATACGGTCCACGGTCAACGACTGCGTCTTGCCGTCCTTGGTCTCGATATGGGCGGTCACATTATTTGCAACCTTCTCGACCTTGGTAACCTTGGCATCGGTAATGATCTTCAGGCCACGCTTTTCAAGCTGTTTGCGCGCGAGTGCGGAAATCTCCGCATCTTCAACCGGCATGATCTGCGGCATCAATTCCACGACCGTCACGTCAACGCCCATGTCATTGTAGAAAGAGGCAAACTCGATACCAATCGCACCCGACCCCATAACCAGCATGGACTTTGGCAGTTCCTGTGGAACCATTGCTTCGAAATAGGTCCAGATCAGCTTGCCATCCGGCTCAATGCCCGGCAAAGAACGCGGACGTGCGCCAGTGGCGACGATAACGTGCTTCGCCTTGTAGGTGCCCTCGCCCAGAACGCCCTTCGGAACAGGGTTCTGCGGTTGCATCGGCTGCTTTGACGACTTGCCGACCGAAATCTCAACCGGATTGTTGCCCGAAGCAGCCTTTACAAGCTTTGCCTCGCCCCAGATCACGTCGATCTTGTTCTTCTTCATCAGGAAGCCGACGCCGCCGTTAAGACGTGCGGACACACCGCGCGACCGCTGTACCACAGCCGTCACATCAGGTGTGATCGTTCCTTCCAGCTTCAGGCCGTAATCCTTGGCGTGTTCGCCAAAATGCAGGATTTCAGCCGAGCGCAAAAGCGCCTTGGTCGGAATACAGCCCCAGTTGAGGCAAATGCCACCCAGATGTTCACGCTCAACGATAGCCGTCTTCAGGCCAAGCTGCGCAGCGCGGATTGCGGTAACATAACCACCCGGGCCCGAGCCGATAACAATAACGTCGTAAATGTCGGCCATATTGTCCTGCCTTTGCTCAGTTCACTTCTCGGGTGAGCAGCACCCAGTCGTGTCTTTTGTCCTGCCCAATGCGTTCTATCGCTTCGAGCCGCTCAATTTCCTTGAAACCATGGGCGCCGTAAAGGGAAAGCGCCACATCGTTGTGGCTTTCGGTTATCAGGCTGATTGCCGGATTACCGTTCCGGTACGCTAGGTCGATCTCGTTGGCGACGAGTGCACGGCCAATACCTTTGCCGCGAAACTCCCGATAAACGCCAACACTATCTATAAAACGGTTGCCAATGACCTTGCGCTGCATCGCGATCAGCTGATCCGTAACCGGATGTTTTTCAGGCAGATCGTTGAAACTTTCGTCCACAGTAAAGCCGATAGAAAGCCCAGCAATATCGCCGGCCCATTCGGCTATGGTCGCGCTCTGCCAGCCTTCGCTCCCGTCAGCGCGCATATACTGCCGACCGCGTTCCATGGCCGTTTCGGTTCGCCCGTCAAGAACGGCCCCGTACCAGAGCCAAGATGCAAAACCGTGCGAAGAGATATCGACAAGAATAGCGATCTCTGCGGCTTCACGGCGTTCAGCCGGGCGTAGGTTCGGTTGTCCAGCCATTCAAAAACCTCAGGCGTCGAGTTCAGCAGAACGCGACGCCCTTGAAGTTGATCAATCAGACCAGCATACCCATCGGGTTTTCGATGTGACGCTTGAAGGCCTGTGCAAGTTCAGCAGCCAACGCGCCGTCGACGGCACGGTGATCGGTTGAAAGGGTTACAGACATAACGGTCGCAACCTTGATTTCACCGTTCCTAACCACTGCACGCTGTTCACCTGCGCCGATTGCGAAAATGGTCGCATGCGGCGGATTGATGATCGCGGCAAAGTCCTTCACGCCAAACATGCCAAGGTTGGACACGGAGGTCGAACCGCCCTGATATTCTTCAGGCTTCAGCTTGCGATCACGCGCACGCTTGGCAAGGTCCTTCATCTCATTGGAGATAGCGGACAGCGTCTTCGAGTCCGACTGACGCACGATTGGTGTAATCAGACCGCCCGGAATGGAGACTGCAACGCCGACATCAGCACGCTTGTGCTTAACCATACCGCCTTCAGTCCAGGAGACATTGGCTTCAGGAATGTCACGCAGTGCAAGAGCAACAGCCTTGATCACCAGATCGTTGACAGAAAGCTTGTAGGCCGGAACCTCACCCTTTTCAGTCTTGATCATCGGTGCAGCTGCATTGATCTGCGAACGCAGAGCCAGAAGTGCATCCAGTTCGCAATCAATCGTCAGATAGAAATGCGGAACAGTCTGCTTCGATTCCACCAGACGGCGGGCAATGGTTTTGCGCATACCATCGTGAGGAACGATCTCGTAGGTGCCTTCCTCAAAGAGCTTGAGAACGGTTTCATCCGACATCGGCTTCGGTGCGGCAGCAGCGGCGGCTTCCGCCTTCGGCGCAGCAGCCTTGGCACCACCGGAAGCCAGAGCAGCTTCCACATCGCGCTGAACGACACGGCCGTGCGGACCGGTACCCTTCACAGCGGCGATATCGACACCGGATTCCTTGGCGATACGGCGTGCAAGCGGTGACGCAAACACGCGGTCACCCTTATTCGCAGCTGCGGGCCGCTCTGCCTTGGCTGGTGCAGGCACCGCTGCAGGAGCTGCGGCTGGCTTCGGCTCTTCCTTGGGAGCCTCGACCTTTGCTTCTGTCTTCGGAGCAGAAGTCGCGCCCTTTGCTGCAGCCGCCACGTCCTCGCCTTCTTCGGCGAGGATAGCGATCAGCGCATTGACCTTGACGCCTTCGGAGCCAGCGGGAACCACGAGCTTGGCAATCGTGCCTTCGTCTACAGCTTCCACTTCCATCGTGGCCTTGTCGGTCTCGATTTCAGCAATAACATCGCCAGGAGCGATCTTGTCGCCTTCCTTGACCAGCCATTTCGACAAGTTGCCTTCTTCCATCGTCGGAGAAAGCGCTGGCATGGTGATATTGATCGGCATGTCCAGACCCTTTCGTTACGCGGTATAGGTAACGGCTTTCACCGCTTCGACCACTTCGGCGACAGTCGGCAGCGCCAGCTTTTCCAGATTTGCCGCATAAGGCATCGGAACATCCTTACCAGCAATGGTCAGGATCGGCGCATCGAGATAATCGAAAGCCTGCTGCATGACGCGGGTGGCGATTTCCGTACCAACGGACGATTGCGGGAAACCTTCTTCCACAGTCACCAGTCGGCCAGTCTTCTTGACTGATTCGACGACAGTCGGAATATCCATCGGGCGGATCGTGCGCAGATCGATGATTTCAACATCGATACCCTGCTGGGCCAGCTCTTCAGCCGCCTTGACGGCGTAGGTCATGCCGATACCGAACGAAACAATGGTGGCGTCCTTGCCCTGCTTGTGAATGCGGGCCTTGCCAATCGGCAGCACGAAATCGTCAAGCTTCGGCACATCGAAATGATGACCGTACAGGATTTCGTTTTCGAGGAAGATCACCGGATTCGGATCGCGAATGGCAGCCTTCAGCAAGCCCTTGGCGTCGGCTGCCGTGTACGGCATGACGACCTTGAGACCCGGAATGTGGCTGTACCAGGCCGCATAGCACTGCGAGTGCTGGGCAGCAACACGCGCAGCCGCACCGGACGGACCACGGAAGACCATCGGAGCGCCCATCTGTCCGCCGGACATATAAAGCGTCTTGGCAGCAGAGTTCACGATCTGGTCGATTGCCTGCATGGCAAAGTTGAAGGTCATGAACTCAACGATCGGACGCAGACCTGCAAAAGCAGCCCCTACACCTACACCGGCGAAACCATGTTCGGTGATCGGGGTATCGACAACGCGCTTGGAACCGAATTCGTCGAGAAGTCCCTGCGTTACCTTGTAAGCGCCCTGATATTCGGCAACTTCTTCACCCATAACGAAAACGCTCGGGTCGCGGCGCATTTCTTCGGCCATCGCATCACGAAGCGCTTCACGAACGGTCGTAGAAACCATTTCGGTGCCAGCCGGAATGTCCGGGTCGGACGCGACTTCGAGTGCTGGCGCCTTCGGAGCAGCCGGAACAGAATCAGCCTTCTTTTCTTCGGCTTTTGGCTCTTCCTTGGCTTCGCTCGATGGTGTCTCAGCTTTGGCCGCCGGAGCAGAACCGATATCGGAAGCGCTTTCACCGTCACCGAGAAGCACGGCAATCGGCGTATTGACCTTCACGCCTTCGGTGCCTTCATCGACAAGAATTTTGCCGATCGTGCCTTCATCGACAGCTTCGACTTCCATCGTCGCCTTGTCGGTTTCAATTTCGGCGATCACATCGCCGGACGTAACCTTGTCGCCTTCTTTCTTCAGCCATTTGGAGAGCTTGCCCTCTTCCATGGTTGGGGAAAGTGCGGGCATGAGAATTTCTACGGGCATGACAACACCTTCCTGGAATTAGAGCAGAATATCCGTGTAGAGCTCGGATGCATCCGGCTCCGGATCGTTTTGAGCGAAATCAGCAGAATCAGCGACAATGTCGCGGACATCCTTGTCGATTTCCTTCAGCTCTTCCTCCGTTGCCCAACCCTTGTCGATCAGACGCTGCTTGACCTGTTCGATCGGATCATGCTCGGAGCGCATCTTCTGCACTTCTTCCTTCGAGCGATACTTTGCCGGATCCGACATGGAGTGACCGCGGTAACGATAGGTCTGCATGTCGAGAATGATCGGCCCCTTGCCGGAACGCGTCCACTCCACGGCCAGATCGGCAGCAGCCTTGACCGCACGAACGTCCATGCCATCCACCTGGATACCCGGAATATTGAAAGAGAGACCGCGCTTCGAGAAGTCCGTTTCTGCGGACGAGCGCGAAACCGATGTGCCCATGGCGTAGCGGTTGTTCTCGATGATGTACACTACCGGCAGCTTCCATAGCGATGCCATGTTGAAGCTTTCGTAGACCTGACCCTGATTGGAAGCGCCATCGCCGAAATAGGTCAGCGTTACATTGTCGTTGTCGCGATAGCGATTCGCGAATGCGAGGCCTGTGCCGAGCGAAACCTGCGCACCGACGATACCATGACCGCCGTAGAAGTTCTTCTCTTTGGAGAACATGTGCATGGAGCCGCCCTTGCCCTTGGAAAGGCCGCTGCGACGTCCGGTCAGTTCAGCCATCACGCCGCGCGCGCTCATGCCCGCTGCAAGCATATGACCATGATCGCGATAGGCGGTGATAACCTGATCACCTTCCTTCAGCGCCATCTGCATGCCGACCACTACGGCCTCCTGGCCGATATAAAGGTGGCAGAAACCACCAATGAAGCCCATGCCATAAAGCTGGCCGGCTTTTTCTTCGAAACGCCGGATCAACAGCATTTCGCGATAAGCGTCCAGCTCCTGCTTCTTGTCGAAGTTCACAGGTGCAGGTGCCTTGGGTGCAGTCACAGAAGACGCCTGCGTTTTGCTAGCAGGCGACTTTTTAGCCCTCGGTGCCATATCTCGCTCCCTAAATTGTCGTTCTATTGTGACGTTATACGGGCATATCACAAGATACAATATGCGCCCAGAGCATAGCTGCTATGTCGCCAAGCCCTTAAAAACATATCACAAAAAGACAATTAACCGGATTTCAGTTAATTTGAACGGTCTTCCCTGGAGGTGATAATTGTCACTTCATCGGGATGGGAGAGATTAAGCGCTCTGCGTGCCTGCTCGTCAAGCATATCCTTCTCGATGGAACCGTCGCGCAAAAGCGTGACTCGTTTTTCGAGCGCGTTGCGATCTGCCGTCACCTGTTCGAGCTGCTTGGCCAGAAGGCTTTTCTGCTCTTCCAGCTGGATACGGGAGTAGAGACCATATTCGCCGTGATAGGCGTGAAAGCCGAAGTAACTCAGAAATGCAGCCGTCAGAATGGGCAATACAAAACGCCCACGGATCGATTTACGTTTCTGCTTGGTCCACATTTCGGCTTCCTTCCCGGATATTCGGTGCCACAACGAATCCTGCGAAGGGCGTCAATCCGAATTCCACCATCAAGCATTATTTTGCTTAACAGAGATTTACCAAGAACCGATGTCAGGAGCGGTCGGGACTAGTTTTAGTAACAGCTGGAAGAAGCGAACCTCGCCCAAACATTCAAACCCCTCAGGAATCAAGAGCGGCTCATCATAAAGACGAGCCGCTCATTCAGATTGATAAAATGTTTGACAGGATCAAACATCTACAATTGTGGAAAACCCGCCCATGATCATGCGCTTGCCATCGAATGGCATCTGGTCACCCATCGCCTTCATACGCGGATCCCTCATCATCTTGCTATTTGCAGCATCACGGGTTGCCTTGTCGGGATATTCGAACCAGGAGAAAACAACCTCCTCGTCGGCCTCAGCCTTAACCGCACGTCGAAAATCGGTGACCTTACCATCCGGCACATCATCCCCCCATGCTTCGACCATACGCGTCACGCCAAACTCCTTGAATAATACAGCAGCTTCGGCGGCATGCTTGCGATAGAGTTCCTTGTTCGCCTTGGGGACGGCGACAACAAATCCTTCGATATAAGCCATTTTCTCTCTCCCGTTGTTAACTCCCTCACGGCTTCATCATCTGAATTCCAAGCCGCTGCCTCATCAGCTCAAACACCAATGCAATAACATTGATATCAATATAACTGCATTCGGTCAAATGCGGAGCATTGGAAGTCATATAGGGCGAAAACGAAAAAAGGCGGACCGAAGCCCGCCTTTTATCAGTCTCAGAGAAAAATCAGAGGAACTTCAGTGCGCTGCGGCCTGCATAGCGGGCCTGCTTGCCAAGTTCTTCCTCGATACGAATAAGCTGATTGTACTTGGCCGTACGGTCCGAACGGGCCAGCGAGCCAGTCTTGATCTGACCACAGTTGGTAGCAACCGCGAGATCCGCAATCGTCGAATCCTCGGTTTCACCCGAACGATGCGACATGACGGCAGTATAGCCAGCCTTATGAGCCGTTTCGACCGCGTCGAGCGTTTCAGACAGCGATCCGATCTGGTTGACCTTGACGAGAATCGAGTTGGCAACGCCCATACGAATACCGTCACGGAGACGAGCGGAATTGGTGACGAACAGGTCGTCACCAACGAGCTGGCACTTGTCGCCAATAAGATCGGTCAGGTACTTCCAACCTTCCCAGTCATCTTCAGCCATACCATCTTCGATAGTGACAATAGGATAGTCGCTGGCGAGCTTGGCGAGATACTTGGCCTGAGCCTTTGGATCGCGCGTCTTGCGTTCGCCTTCATAGACGTAATTACCATCCTCGAAGAATTCGGTCGCAGCACAGTCGAGGCCAAGAGCAATATCTTCACCCGGCTTGAAACCGGCCTTTTCGATCGATTCCATAATGAAGTCGAGCGCAGCCTGGGCATTCTTCAGATTAGGAGCAAAGCCGCCTTCATCGCCAACATTGGTGTTGTGACCGGCATCCTTCAGACGCTTTTTGAGGGTATGGAAAACTTCCGAGCCATAACGAACAGCTTCACGAACGGACGAAGCCCCCACTGGTAGAATCATGAATTCCTGGAAATCAATCGGATTATCAGCATGTGCACCGCCATTGATGATATTCATCATGGGGACCGGCAGAACATGGGCGTTTGCGCCACCGACGTAGCGGTAAAGTGGGAGACCGGTTGCCTGAGCCGCAGCCTTGGCAACTGCAAGCGAAACACCCAGAATTGCGTTGGCACCGATGTTGCCCTTGTTGGCCGACCCGTCAAGCTCGATCATCGTCTGGTCGATAAGCAGCTGGCTTTCCGCATCCATGCCCGCAATAGCGTCAAAAATCTTGCCATTGACAGCTTCGACGGCCTTTTCCACACCCTTGCCGAGATAACGGCTGCCACCGTCACGCAATTCTACAGCTTCATGCGCGCCAGTCGACGCGCCAGACGGAACCGCAGCACGTCCGAAAGAGCCGTCTTCAAGCACAACGTCCACTTCGACGGTCGGGTTGCCGCGGCTGTCGAGGATTTCGCGGCCGACGATGTCGATGATTGCAGTCATAGGAACCAGTCCTTCCCTATAGATTGCCCCGCCAGATGTGCGAGGCGCTTAACAAATCCGATGCGGCCATTTCTTAGCGCATAATCCTGAAACTTTGCAGACATTTCAGAAAAGATTATGCACCAGGCCAATTTTTAAGCCCTAACCGCAAAAAAAAGCGGCGAGAATGGCTTAGCGAAACAAAAGGCGGAGGAAAATCCCCCGCCTTTTTTAAATTCTCCGAGAACTGTTTAAAGCCCTTTCGCGATACGATCGAAAGCCATCAGCTTTTCGAGGAGGGCGGGCATTTTATCCACCGGCACCATATTCGGACCATCGGATGGGGCATTGTCCGGATCCTGATGCGTTTCGATGAAGAGCCCGGCAACGCCAACGGCTACAGCTGCGCGTGCCAGTGTCTCAACGAACTCGCGCTGACCACCCGACGAACCACCTTGCCCGCCCGGCTGCTGTACTGAGTGAGTCGCATCGAACACAACCGGTGAACCAAGGCCTGCCATGATCGGCAAGGAACGCATATCGGAAACGAGCGTATTATAGCCAAACGAAACACCGCGTTCGGTCGCCAGCACATTCGGATTACCACTTTCCGTAATCTTGGACAGAACATTCTTCATGTCCCACGGCGCCAGAAACTGGCCCTTCTTGACATTCACGACACGTCCCGTCTTTGCGGCAGCAATCAGCAGATCGGTCTGGCGGCAGAGAAATGCCGGAATTTGCAGGACATCGACCACAGGAGCAACTGCGGCGCACTGCTCTTCAGTGTGGATATCCGTCAGCACCGGAAAGCCGAACTCCTTCTTGAGATCCGCAAAAACTTCCATTGCCTTTTCGAGGCCGATTCCACGTTCAGCCTTCAAGGATGTGCGATTGGCCTTGTCGAAGCTGGACTTGTAGACGAGGCCAATGCCGAGTTTATCGGTCATCTCCTTGAGGCGGCCTGCCATATCGAAAGCGTGTTCACGCGTTTCCATCTGGCACGGGCCCGCTATCAGGGCAAACGGCGCACTGTTTGAAAAAGTAACGTTTCCGATTTTTACGGATGAATTGGCAGTCGCCATGACGTGAACCTCGATATTGAATGCCTTGCAGGCACCTTATCTGGCGTAAAGGTGGGTCGAAAACAAGACCACGGCCTGAAAGCGGAAATGAAAACGCGCCCCGAAAGGCGCGTTAGAGTTTTAGACCAGACGGCTCTGCTCGATTGCCGCTTCGATGAAGGAAGCAAACAGCGGATGCGGTTCGAACGGTCGGGACTTCAGTTCAGGGTGGTACTGAACGCCGATGAACCAAGGGTGGTCAGGATATTCGACTGTTTCCGGCAGAACACCATCCGGTGACATGCCTGCAAAGTTCAGTCCGGCAGATTCCAGACGTTCCTTGTAGTCGATATTGACTTCATAGCGATGACGATGGCGCTCGGAAATATCGGTCGATCCGTAGATTTCCGCAATCTTTGAGCCCGACTTCAACGCTGCTTCATATGCACCAAGGCGCATTGTACCGCCAAGATCACCAGCCGAAGCGCGCTTCTCGAGCATATTGCCCTTCAGCCACTCGGTCATGAGACCGACAACCGGCTCCTTAGTCGGACCGAACTCGGTAGAAGATGCGTTTTCGATACCAACGAGATTACGTGCTGCTTCAATGCAAGCCATTTGCATGCCAAAGCAGATACCGAAGTAAGGAACCTTGCGTTCGCGAGCGAACTTCGCTGCAAGAATCTTGCCTTCCGCGCCACGTTCGCCGAAACCGCCCGGCACCAGAATGCCATGAACCTTTTCCAGATATGGGGCCGGATCTTCGCTTTCGAAGACTTCAGCCTCGATCCAGTCGAGATTGACTTTTACCTTGTTGGCAAGACCACCATGATAGAGCGCTTCGATCAGCGACTTATAGGCATCTTTAAGGCCGGTATATTTGCCGACGATGGCGATGGTCACTTCGCCTTCCGGATTGTGGAGGCGGTTGGAGACCTCTTCCCAGCGGTCCATACGGGGCTTCGGAGCCGGATCGATACCGAATGCCGACAGAACTTCCGAATCAAGGCCTTCCTTATGGTAGGCAATCGGCACATCGTAGATCGTTGCTACGTCGAGCGCCTGAATGACCGCGCTTTCGCGGACATTACAGAACAACGACAGCTTGCGACGTTCTGATTCCGGAATCTCACGATCGGCGCGGACCAGAAGGATATCTGGAGCAATACCGATAGAGCGCAGCTCCTTGACCGAATGCTGGGTCGGCTTGGTCTTCAGTTCACCAGCTGCCGGAATATACGGCATCAAGGTCAGATGGATATAAACTGCCGTTCCGCGCGGCAGTTCATTGCCAAGCTGACGGATCGCTTCGAGGAACGGCATGGCTTCGATGTCGCCAACCGTGCCGCCGATTTCGCAAAGAACGAAATCATAGTCTTCGTTGCCTTCAAGGACGAAGTTCTTGATCTCGTCGGTCACATGCGGAATGACCTGAACCGTCGCACCGAGATAATCGCCGCGGCGTTCCTTTTCGATGATGTTCCGATAGATGCGGCCGGTCGTGATGTTGTCCTGCTGGTTGGCAGGACGACCGGTGAACCGCTCGTAATGGCCCAGATCAAGGTCGGTTTCGGCACCATCGTCAGTGACGAACACCTCACCATGCTGGTAAGGCGACATCGTGCCGGGATCGACATTCAGATAAGGGTCGAGTTTACGGATACGCACGCGGTAACCACGTGCCTGAAGGAGTGCAGCCAGTGCTGCGGCAGCTATGCCTTTTCCAAGGGAAGAAACCACGCCGCCAGTGATGAATACATATCGCGCCATGGGCTTATCTCGTTAGACTTTCTTGATTGATTCCGCCACAAAAAAATGCACCCCGGCAGTGTTTTTTCACCGAAGCCAGGCGGTAATCGTCGTTGCACAAAGAAAAACCGGAGCCAGAAACCCCGGAGCGAATACGTCTGTACTCTCTAGCGCCCCTATTCACATAAAGCCATGTCGAAGCTCGAAATCCACAGCTTCCACCTACCAGAATAGCCATTGGCACAAAAGAAAAGGCCGAGCCCATAAGCCCGGCCACATTCACATAGTCATTTACAGATCAGAGAACAACTACTTCGGTACCCAGACCGACGCGCTCATAAAGATCCATCACATCCTCATTGATCATGCGGAAGCAGCCGTTGGAAGCCGAGCTACCGATAGTCCATGGCTGTACCGTGCCATGAATGCGGATGTAGGTGTCCTTGTTGCCCTGAAACAAGTACAGAGCGCGCGAACCAAGTGGATTGCCTGGACCACCATCCATACCGTTCTTGAAACGACCATAGTGAGCCGGATCACGCTCGATCATTTCCTTGGTCGGAATCCAGCGCGGCCACTCCCGCTTCGCATTGATTGTTCCAGTGCCCTTGAATTCCAATCCCTGCTTGCCGACAGCGATGCCATAACGGCGAGCAGTCGTCGACGTTTCAACAAGGTAAAGGAAACGCTGCTTCGGGTCGATCACGATGGTACCAGGCTTATAGCCGGTAAAAGCCACTTCCTGCGCCCGGAACTTCGGATCGATGTTGTACTTGTTGGCCTTAACTGCATTGCCGCTCTTGGAAGCCTTTTTCTTCTTCGGCTTTTCAGGATTGGCCTTGGCATCGCTTGAGAGAGCAACTTGCTGAACAGACGCAACAGCTTCATTGAGCTGCGCTTCAGCGCTTACCGGCGAAGTTGCAAATGCAGGAGCGGTCGCTCCGATGCAGAGAGTTGCAATACCTGCCATCAAAATACGGCGTGAAAACATGTTCGGTTCCCGAAAATTCAAGCACAAGGGAAAAATGTCTGCCGCATTAATTGCGACCAGACTTTCGCTTTCCTTACTGCAAAGCGATCCGGTTCTCAATTCGTTGCCATCGTTCTGCAATGCGATTCGCGGCAGCGTATTGCCTAGCTGCAACACTTTGCAGTCTCATGATTAACAAAAAGAAAACCGGCCACAAGGGCCGGTTTCGCATTCTGTTCACTTTGCTCGGCCTTTTACTGCGAGCTAGGAACCGGGTTGGCCGGGGTTTCCGGAACAACCGGAGCCTGCGGCTGGGTAGCGTCGGGCTGTGTTGCCGGTGCTGTAGCACCTGGAGCTGCAGGTGCAGTCTGATTGGCGTCAGGACGCGAAGACTCGCCACCCAGCTGATTGAGGATACCGCCGCCATTGCCGCCTGCCGGAGCTGACTGACTGCCGGTTGCCGCCGGGATACGGTTGAGAATGTCGGTCGGCTTTTCGCCGTAGCGTGCCATGATGCCGAGAATAAGCGAGGTCGCGAAGAAACCGATCGCGAGAATGGCTGTCGTGCGGGTCAGCGCGTTGGCTGCGCCGCGAGCCGTCATGAACCCCGAACCACCGCCAATGCCAAGGCCACCGCCTTCCGAACGCTGGATAAGCACAACGCCGACAAGCGCCAGCACGATCAACAAATGAATGACAATGATTACGGTCTGCATGGGTTACGGTCTTTATATCCCTAAAACTAGAGCGGCTCTTTACACGCTATTGTCCGATAATCCAAGCCCCGAGACCAAGATAGACAGACGTGATGTGCCGGTTACAAATTACGATAGGTTTCGCATATGGCGAGAAAATCGTTCGCCTTCAAGCTCGCACCGCCAACAAGCGCACCATCAACATCCGCGACGCCGAGCAATTCCAATGCGTTTGAAGGCTTGACCGAACCGCCGTAGAGCAGCCGAAGATGTGCGCCTTTCGTGCCGAAACGTTCAATTAGCTGCTCACGCATGAAAGCATGAGCGGCACGCACGTCCTGCACTGTCGGCGTCAACCCTGTGCCGATTGCCCAAACCGGTTCGTAAGCAATGATCGTATTCTCGGCATTGACGCCATCCGGCAAAGAGCCAGCAAGCTGCTTGCCGATTACATCCAGAGTACGCTCCGCCTTGCGCTCATCGGCAGTTTCGCCGACGCAAACGATTGCAATCAGTCCGGCAGCCCATGCGGCCTCGGTCTTGGCACGAACAGTGTCATTGCTTTCATGATGGTCGGTCCGGCGTTCGGAATGACCGATTATGACATGCGTGGCGCCCGCCTCCTTAAGCATTTCTGCAGAGACATCGCCTGTATGCGCGCCAGACACTTTATGGTGAGCATCCTGACCGCCGAGACCAACAGTCTCGCCTTCGAGCGTTTCCGCCGCGCGGGAAAGAAGCGTCGCAGGTACACAAATGACGGCATCAAGCTTGCGGCCGAGATCGGAGCTCAGGCCGGCAGCAATCGCACGCAATTCGGTCAGGGACTCTCCCTTGCCATTCATCTTCCAGTTGCCAGCAACCAGCGGACGGATTCCCGGAGTCATTTCATTCTCCTCGCCTGTTCAAAACAGTAGACGCGGTCACCTCTTGAAAGCGGACCAGCGCCAAAATTTGCCACTGACTAAGCGTATTCGTGCCGCAATGCAAATGTTCTTGAGTGCCTACATGCAATGAGACCTTGCATATAGGGCTGGCTTGAGGTTATCCCCTGACTGGCTCTATCTATGAAAGCCGAGCTTAGATTTATACTTGAAGGGTTTCCAATGCTCGACAGCCTGCGTTCTGCCGCTCAATCCTGGGTCGCCAAACTTTTGCTTGGCCTGCTTGTACTGAGCTTTGCGATCTGGGGCATCTCCGATGTCTTTCGCGGCGGCCTGTCAGGCAATGCCGCTTTGACGGCTGGCGGTTCCGAAGTAAGCGCCACTGATTATCGTTTCGCCTATGAACAGCAGATGATGCGTTTGTCCCAACAGTTTCGCCAGCGTCTGACGCGCGAACAGGCAAAAACGCTCGGTGTCGAAAATCAGGTACTCGCCCAGCTCGCAGCCGGTGTGGTTCTGGATGAAGGTGCGCGCAACATGCAGCTCGGCCTTTCCAAGGACGGAATTGCTCGACTGACCGGTGAAGATCCGGCTTTCCATGACGCAAGCGGCAACTTCAATCGTGCACAGTTCGATGCAGTGCTTCGTCAATCTGGCATTCGTGCTCAGGATTATCTCGACAACCGCGCGAAAGTGGCTCGCCGCCAGCAGATCGTGGAAGCTGCAACGGACGGCATCAAGCTTCCGAATACAGCGTTGAAGGCGCTGGCTCTATATCAAGGTGAAACCCGCAGCGTTGACTATGTGACCATTCAGGCTGAAAAGGCCGATGCTGTCCCTGCCCCGTCCGAAGATGCGCTCAAGACCTATTTTGACGCGCACAAGGATGATTACAAGGCACCGGAGTACCGGAAAATAACCTATGTGAAGCTGGAGCCGACTGATATTGCAGATCCGTCTGCCGTCACGCAGGACGAAATCAACGAATATTACGAAAAGAACAAGGACCGCTTCAGCACGATCGAAAAGCGTACTATTGAGCAGTTGAGCTTTGCCGATGACGCCGCAGCTGAAGCTGCCCAGCAGAAAATTGCCGCTGGAACAAGCTTCATCGATATCGGCAAGGAACAGGGCAAAACAGAAGACGACCTGAAGCTTGGCACGTTTGAGAAATCCGCCATTCCTGATCAGGCCGTTGCCGATGCAGCTTTTGCACTGGCAGAGAATGGCATGAGCCCGGTGGTGAAGGGTGGCTTTGGTCCGGTTATCCTGCGCGTGACGCAGATCGAACCGGCTCATGTGAAGCCACAAGCCGAAGTTGAAGGCGAAATTCGCACCACGCTTGCCAACAATATCGCAGCAAGCAGCATCAGCGGCATTCATGACTCTTATGAGCAGGACCGTTCCGACGGCGCATCTATGGCTGATGTGGCAAAGAAGCTAAGCCTCAAGTCCGTCACCGTCGAAGCCGTCGACGCCGAGGGCAACGATCCTTCTGGTAATCCTGTGCAGCTGCCAAACTCCGAAGCGCTGCTTTCCGCTGCCTTCCAGGCCGACCAGGGTTTTGACAACGACGCCCTGACCATGGGCAATATCGGCTATCTCTGGTATCAGGTTGACGGTATAACTCCGGCACGCGACCGTACGCTCGACGAAATCAAGGACAAGGTTGCAGCGGCGTGGAAGGGCGAAGAAGCAGTCAAGCGCCTCAACCAGCACATAGACGATTTGAAGAAGCGTCTCGACGGCGGCGCGACACTCGACGCAATCGCTGCAGAGCTGGGCGTCGAAAAGCAGACCAAGCGTGGTATTGTCCGCACGACCAACGATGCCGATATCGGAACCGCAGCAGCGGCGCAGATTTTCCGGGGAGCAAATGGTTTCACTGGTGGCGCTGCTGCACCTTCGGACGATGCTCAGATTCTGTTCAAGGTTGTTGAAGTGACAGAACCTGCCGGAGCTGGCCCGGAAGCTATTCCGGAACAGCAGCAAAAATATCTGGCGACATCGCTCTCGGATGATGTTCTCGAACAGCTCGTCGGCGAATTGCAGAAGCAGTATCCTGTTCAGATAAACCAGACCGTCATCAACAACGCTCTGGCGTTTTAAGGACGGTGGGCATCCAAAATGGCTGATCTAAAACCCTATATCGCGAAAGCTGCATCAGGCGAGCCGCTTTCGTTTGAGGATTCCAGAGCCGCCTTCGATATCATGATGTCAGGACAGGCAACGCCGTCGCAGATCGGCGGACTGTTGATGGCGTTGCGCGTGCGCGGTGAAACAGTACCGGAAATCGCCGGTGCCGTTGCTTCCATGCGCTCGCGTATGCTGGGAGTTTCCGCTCCCAACAATGCCATCGATATTGTTGGCACTGGTGGCGATCAGTCGGGTTCATACAATGTCTCCAGCTGCTCGGCGTTTGTTGTTGCTGGAGCTGGCGTTCCTGTAGCAAAACATGGCAACCGCGCCCTCTCCTCCCGCTCTGGTGCAGCCGATGCACTCGCCGCGCTCGGCATCAATATCGAGGCCGACGCGAGCATCATCGGTCGCAGCATCACAGAAGCTGGCCTCGGCTTCATGTTTGCACCGATGCACCATTCCGCCATGCGCCATGTCGGCCCCTCCCGCGTAGAACTCGGCACCCGCACCATCTTCAATCTGCTTGGCCCTCTCTCCAATCCGGCTAGTGTCAAGCGTCAGCTTGTGGGGGTATTCGCACCACAATGGCTTGTGCCGCTGGCTGAAGTGCTCAAGGAACTGGGTTCCGAAGCGGCCTGGGTTGTCTACGGTGACGGCCTCGACGAGATGACTACTGCGGGAACGACACAAGTTGCCGCCCTCGAAAACGGTCAAATCCGCACCTTTGAAATCACGCCGGAAGAAGTTGGATTGCGTCGTTGCGATCCGGCCGAACTGAAAGGTGGCGAGGCTTCGGTAAATGCCAAGGCTCTGCTGGGCGTGCTTGAAGGCGAGAAAAATGCCTATCGAGATATTGTCCTGCTCAATTCAGGCGCGGCACTTGTGATAGCTGGCAAGGCGAAAGATCTCAAAGAGGGCATCGCACTCGCGGCGCAATCTATCGACAGCGGTGCAGCACTTGATGTTTTGCAGAAAGTGATTGCTGTTTCGAATGACAAGGCCGCCTGACGGAAAGGATCAAGTCATGTCCACCGACATTCTGCGCAAAATCGAGGCTTACAAGCGCGAAGAAATCGCTGCTGCAAAAGCCGAGCGCACCGTCGCTGATTTGAAGGCACACGCACAGGATCAGGAAGCGCCGCGTGGTTTTCTCAAAGCGCTGGAGGCAAAACGCGCCGCCGGTGAATTCGCGCTGATTGCTGAAATCAAGAAGGCAAGCCCATCGAAGGGCTTGATCCGTGCTGATTTCGATCCGCCTGCACTTGCAAAAGCCTATGAAGCTGGTGGCGCTGCATGTCTTTCAGTGCTGACTGACACACCTTCCTTTCAGGGAGCGCCGGAATTTCTGACGGCAGCTCGCAACGCTTGCAGTCTCCCGGCACTGCGCAAGGATTTTCTGTTCGATACCTATCAGGTACACGAAGCCCGTAGTTGGGGTGCAGATTGCATTCTGATCATTCTTGCAAGCGTCGACGATGATCTTGCAACGGCGTTGGAAGAAACCGCGTTCGAGCTTGGCATGGATGCACTCATCGAAGTGCATGACGAAGCCGAGATGGAACGCGCACTAAAGCTTTCATCGCGTCTGCTCGGCGTCAACAATCGCAATTTGCGTACATTTGAGGTCGATCTGGCCGTTTCGGAACGGCTGTCGAAGATGGCGCCAGCCGATCGCGTTCTGGTCGGTGAAAGCGGCATATTCACACACGAAGATTGCCTGCGTCTGAAAAAGTCTGGAATCGGGACATTCCTCATCGGAGAGAGCCTCATGCGGCAGGCCGATGTTGCAGCAGCTACCCGTGAACTGCTGTCTGGCAAGGCTTGACTGATGATGTCCAAACTCACCCATATTGACCAGACCGGCGCTGCCAATATGGTGGATGTTGGTGCCAAGGACGAGACTGAACGACAGGCTGTGGCCGAAGGCTCGGTCAGAATGAAGCCGGAAACGCTGTCGCTCATTCTGGAAGGCAACGCTGCTAAGGGTGACGTCATTGGCGCCGCGCGTCTGGCTGGCATCATGGCGGCTAAAAGGACCGCCGATCTGATTCCCCTCTGCCATCCACTGATGCTGACCAAAGTAGCTGTCGAAATCGAGCCGGATCAGACATTGCCCGGTTTTCGCGTTCGTGCGCTGGCCAAGCTCAAGGGGCGCACCGGCGTGGAAATGGAAGCCCTCACCGCCGTTTCTGTCACATGTCTTACGATCTATGACATGGCCAAAGCCGTCGACAAACATATGGAGATCGGCGGCATCCGCGTTACCGAAAAGAGCGGCGGTAAATCAGGTGACTGGACAGCATAAACCGCTAGACTTTGCTCTGGATCAACTCATCTGGACAGATTCTGTGGTCTAGACGGGTCAACAATTCAGTTCGAGAGGAAACGCCATGTCCCTTCTCCCGGTCGATGAAGCACTGGCCCGCATCCTGAAATCCGCAGAACCGCACGGCAAAGAGCAGGTCGCCTTGTCAGATGCAGGTGGGCGCGTGGTTGCAACACCTGTTTTGGCACATTTTCTGCAGCCGCCGTTCGACGGATCGGCCATGGACGGTTACGCCCTGATCGCGCCAGACAACATCTCTTATCCCGTCGAGTTCGACATCATCGGCGAGTCGGCTGCGGGAAATCGTTTCGAAGGTGAACCGGGAATTGGTCAGGCGGTCCGGATTTTCACCGGCGCGCCACTGCCCAAAGGCACGGATACGATCGTCATTCAGGAACACACTGAGCGCTCGGGTAACCGGCTAACCGTTCACGAAGGCATAGAACCGGGACGACATATACGCCGCGCAGGCCTCGATTTTTCACCCGATAACATCGTTATTCCGAGCGGGCGGGCGCTGGATGCTGCGGCCCTGTCGCTGGCAGCGGCCAGCGGCAATGCGAAAATCGACGTGTTTCAAAAGCCCCAAATAGCAATCATTGCGACCGGCGATGAACTGGTTCCACCGGGGGAAACACCCGGAAAAGACCAGATCGTTGCATCGAACAGCGTTGGAATCGCCGAGATAGTAAGACGAGCCGGCGGGGCGCCACATGATAAAGGGATCATTCCGGATGATCCTGCCAAAATCGAACGGGCAATAGCAGACAGCCTGCAAAGCGGCATCGACATTCTGGTGACGATCGGTGGCGCTTCCGTCGGTGACCGGGATTTTGTGCATGGAGCACTGCAGAAACAGGGCGTCAATCTCGACTTCTGGAAGATCGCCATGCGGCCCGGCAAGCCCCTGATGTATGGGCGCATCGAAGTGAACGGCAAGATCGTGCATGTCATCGGCCTGCCGGGTAATCCCGTCTCGAGCCTCGTCTGCAGCCTCGTTTTTCTCCGTCCGCTCGTCGCCAAGCTTGCCGGAATGAACCTCGATGCCGATATCCGACCTGCAAAGCTGGGCACTGACCTGCCTGCGAATGACCACCGCCGCGATTATATCCGGGCCACAATCGAATCAAACCCTGATGGAACGCTGACAGCCAAGCCATTTCCGGTCCAAGATTCGTCCATGCTTTCAGCTCTCGTCGGTTCAAAAGCGCTTCTCATCAGGGATGAAAACGCTCCTGCTGCCACTGTTGGCGATGATTGTCGCGTTCTCATGCTGTAGATCGAGCGCAATTCTCAGTGTCACTAAAGCTTGAGAAAACAGATCTAAATCATCATAAAATATATGTTATTCGAAGCAGCATCTGACACGCCTTGCCCGTGATGGTCTTGCCCTGAAATATTCCGTTCAATCTCACCCTGAGCGTTAATGGTTTTAAAACCATTGCAGAACAAGACTGGAACATATAGTGTTCGTTCTGGTTTTGTTTTTCTCGATTCTTGGCCGGGAGGGTGTCGCGCATGTTAACCCGTAAACAGCACGAGCTTCTGCTGTTCATTCATGAACGTCTAAAAGAAACGGGCATTCCCCCGTCTTTCGATGAAATGAAGGAAGCGCTCGATCTGGCTTCAAAATCGGGTATCCATCGTCTGATCACCGCCCTTGAGGAGCGTGGATTTATTCGCCGTCTGCCGAACAGGGCGCGTGCGCTTGAGGTGTTACGTCTGCCGGATTCCATCGCTCCGGGCCTCAATACACAAAAGAAGTTCGCTCCCAGCGTTATCGAAGGCAGCCTGGGCAAAACGCCTCCGCCACCGGCACGCCCCGCCCCCGTGGCTACCAATGACGACACGTCTGGAACTGTGTCCGTACCGGTCATGGGGCGAATTGCTGCGGGTGTACCGATTTCAGCAATCCAGAATCAGACACACTCCCTCAGCCTTCCGCCCGAAATGATCGGTGCGGGCGAGCATTACGCGCTTGAGGTCAGAGGTGATTCAATGATCGACGCCGGCATTTTCGACGGTGATACCGTCATCATTAAACGCGGTGATTCAGCAAACCCCGGCGAAATCGTGGTGGCACTTGTCGATGACGAGGAAGCGACTTTGAAGCGCTTTCGCCGCAAGGGTGCATCCATCGCTTTGGAAGCCGCAAATCCGGCATACGAAACCAGAATATTTGGCCCGGACCGCGTTCGTGTACAGGGCAAGCTTGTGGGCTTGATCCGCCGCTACTAGATCGTAGTGTAGCCGGTTTTGGAGATAAGCTCCGAGTTCAAACAATGGAGCGGCTCCAGTTAAGAACAGAAACGTGGAACCGCTCTTTATTTAGTTGCAGCGCGTTGGTTCATCGCTAACACCTGATGAACAAACTCCAGCATTTTGAGCGGAGTGGGATTTTGGCTTGTACTCGCGCTCGGACAAGCCACGTGCTGGACGCGAATGGATGCGGTGCAAATGCCAGGGGCGACTTGGCGCATCAATTGCATAGGTAATTCGGTCCTCCGGCTGCCATTTAGATGTTTGCTGGCTCATCCCGGGCTTTGCGACTTCGTAGATGTCGCCCGATACAGCTTTGAAAGATCGGTTTTGATCTGGCCTTTCTCCGAGCCTGATCTCGACTGCTCCCTTTAGTGCCAGTTCCTGCTTGCTGATACTCAGGATAGTGGAACGTTCGCACGCCAGATCTTTGCCGGAAACGGCGAGAATAACCACATCGCCGATATTGCAGGCTATTTCCAGCATCGCGACATCTGCGGTGTAGGCTAGTGTACGACCATCACACAGACTGATCGTGCAAAGTCCATCTTCGCATTCGAACCCGTCCCCATCAGTTCGCTTTTTGTTTATGCCGGATGGCGGCGCGATGAACTCTTCCACCAGATAAGTGGTTTTCCAATTGTCGATTGTGAACTGTGACTGTCGGCTTCGATTGACTGCGAACTTCCCGTCTGCGAGCCGAACACCCACCAGTTTGGCATCTTCCGAGATCACGATGTCAGGAAAAGGCTCTCTGACGAAAGCAGCAAACCCCAGAACGATGAAGGGCAGCGCCAACGCCTTCAATCTGGTCGACAGAACAACAACCAGAACGAGCGCAATGGCCCAGAGAACGATAGTGAGTGCGGGCATGGCCCCAGGATTGCCATCTGGTGACCACTTTGCAACAAAGGCAGCAATGTGCCTGACTGCAAAAATACCCCAGCCCATTATCTGCAAAGGCACCCAGTCCAGTTGCAATGGCATCAGCACAAGACCAAAGACGGCAAACGGCATCACGAGAAGAGCTATTACAGGCTCAGCGGACATTTCCTACCAAGCCGAACGGCGCTGTATTGTTGAAGTGATAAGCTGCAAAAATCCCGCTCGCCAGTCCGGCAATGAGCGAAGTAGCCGCCGCCGCTGTGATCGGCTTCAGGATTTTTCCAGCGAAGCTATAGGCGGTCTTCCCACGTTTTTCCGTGCCAGCCTGCCTGATCGCGTTGCGCTCGCTCCACCAGGCATAACCGGCAATCAACGCAGCCGTAGCCGAAAAAGACATTTGAAAACTCGGTCCCAGTATCTCATGCGGCGAAATTGCAATCATAGCGATGGCCGCAATCGCCAGATTGCGCATACTGATGGCCGCTCGGTCTACCAGCAAAGCTCCGAGCATGACTGCAATCATCACATAGCTTCGTTGTGCTGCGACATCCGCACCTGACATGGCAAGATAGAAGGTACAACTCAACAGGGAGAGAAAGGCCGCATATTTCTTCACCGGATGCCGCACACTGAAAGCCGCAAATAGCGCGAAGACGGATCGCAACGTCAGCATGACAACGCCAGCGGCAAGCGCCATATGCAAGCCCGAGATCGACAGAATATGTGCGAGCCCCGCCTTGCGCAGGTCTTCATTGGTCCGCTCGCTGATCCCTGCACGCGTGCCTGCCACAAGCGCCGAAGCAACACTGCCGTCCTCGCCACCGATCACTTCCTCGATTCGTTCAGACACCCGCACGCGCAACATGGCGATCCACTGGGAGATTTCCGCTGTGACTTCATCTGGCTCAGGTGCTGTCGCCACTTTGGGTGTTCCGAGAAAGAAGCCATTGGCACCGATACCATTGAAATAGGCATGAAACGAGAAATCGTAGTTACCCGGGCGAACCGGACCCGACGGAATACGCAATCGCACGAAACCTGCCAGTCCGCTGCCAATGCTCGTTGATGCCGGTATGTCCCGCGCATTGACACGAATGCGTTTCGGTGGAAAACGGAGTTTTGGACGCTCTGTCTGGAGCACATCAAGTGTTATCCGCCAGCTGCCATTGTCCTGATATTCAAGAGCGACAACCCGACCGTTACACGTGTTGCCACGTCAGAGCCCAGCATCGGCGTGGCACGACGTTCCGTTTCCCATTTGCCGACCACAAACCCCGCCAGCAGAGCGATTGCCAATGTCACGCCTTGCGCAGCGGCGAATTGCTTGCGCGTCGCAATTCGCAAGATAGTGGCTATACAGAGCATGGATAAAAGCGGTATCCATGCCGGTTCGAATGAGAGTGAGAAATAGATGATTGCGCCAACACCGGCAAAAACCGGCAGCAGAAGAAAAAATACACCGCGTCCCGCTTCAGTTTCGACCGCAGCATTGAACTGTCGACCTGTGATCGACGGTATAGACAGAAGTCGTTCACGCAAGCTCGGCGCGGGAGGCTTGACCGGCAGTGGATTTACCGGAATCTCGACATCGTTTGGAGGCCAGACCTCTGGCAACAAAGCGCTCACGAAGCCGTCGGGCATGCTTTTCACAAGCGCCCGTTCGTTTGCATCGCTCGCTTCCCTGATGCCTGTCATGCCCCCGCCTGACCGCAAAAGTTGGCCCAACCGCCGGAATACCCTGAAAGAACGACGGCACATTCGCGCGAAAGGGATGCGAGGCCCTTGCGCACATAGCTGCCTATGCTACATGAACCGCAGCCGAAATCGAGTGGGTTCGCATAACGAACCCCGATTACCTGCCGGGCATTCTCGCGCAGGCATTGGAATTCAAGTTCGCGCCTGTATCTCCGGCATTTGCCGCTGCTCTAGAAAGGCGCACGACATAGTGGAGCTATCATGTCGAAACCGGTCATTACCCGTTTTGCCCCCTCGCCCACGGGGTATCTGCACATTGGTGGTGCGCGCACTGCCTTGTTCAACTGGCTTTATGCCAAGCACAGCGGTGGCAAGATGCTGCTGCGCATCGAAGACACCGACCGGGAACGTTCCACCGACGCCGCGACGGCTGCCATTCTTGATGGCTTGACCTGGCTTGGTCTGGATTGGGACGGCGATGCCATCTCTCAGTTCGAGCGCGCGCCTCGCCATCGCGAAGTCGCGGTAGAGCTCGTCGCTCTCGGCAAGGCATATTATTGCTATGCAACACCAGAAGAACTGGCCGAAATGCGCGAGAAAGCACGCGAAGAAGGCCGTCCGCCGCGCTATGACGGTCGCTGGCGTGATCGCGATCCGTCAGAAGCGCCTGCAGGCGTAAAGCCGGTCATCCGGATCAAGGCACCGCAGGAAGGCGAAACCCTCGTGCAGGACGCTGTGCAGGGCGATGTGCGCTTCCCCAACAAAGACCTGGACGATTTCATCATTCTGCGTTCCGATGGTACGCCGACTTACATGCATGCAGTCGTTGTTGATGATCACGACATGGGCGTGACGCATATCATTCGCGGCGACGATCATCTGACCAATGCTGCACGGCAGACAGTCATCTATGATGCAATGGGTTGGGACGTGCCGCAAATGTCGCATATCCCCCTCATTCATGGTGCGGACGGTGCAAAACTCTCCAAGCGTCATGGCGCTTTGGGTGTGGATGCCTACCGTGCGATGGGTTATTTGCCTGCTGCTCTGCGCAATTATCTTGTACGTCTCGGCTGGAGCCACGGCGACGACGAAATCATGTCGACCGAACAGATGATCGAATGGTTCGATGTGAAGGATATCAACAAGGGGGCAGCTCGCTTCGATTTTCAGAAGCTTGAGGCAATCAATGGCGTCTATATGCGCGCCAGTGACGATAAGGCGCTTTATGATGCGCTTATCGCTGTTCTGCCGGAGATCGAGGGTGGCAAGGAAATTGCCGACGCTCTCGACGACAAGCGAAGCGCACAATTGCTTGCCGCTATGCCGGGCTTGAAGGACCGTGCCAAAACTTTGGTGGAACTGGCTGATAGTTCGAAATTCATCTTTGCTGCCCGTCCGCTTGATCTTGACGAAAAGGCAGCTTCTCTCCTGAACGACGAAGGCCGGGCAGTGCTCAAATCCGTACTCCCTGATCTGGAAGCAGCTGGCGAATGGACCGTTGAATCTCTTGACGGCGTCGTAAGGACTCACGCAGAAAAAACCGGCCTGAAACTGGGCAAGATTGCACAGCCCCTACGTGCATCTCTGACCGGTCGCGCTACCTCTCCGGGTGTGTTCGACGTGCTTTTCGTCCTTGGACGTGAAGAGTCCCTCGGACGTATTCGCGATCAAATCGGTTAAGGTGGGAACATTCACGCTGACGTGACAAAACCGGCGTAAATAGTTCAAATTACGCATTGCATCGCGAACCGTTTGGGATAGTTTGACGGGCAAAATCGTTAGGATAATGCGCTAAACGCTGATGGTCCCCATAGGGGCGGGGACCATTCCAAGAGATAAAAGACAAATTATAACGACGATTACAATTCTGCCGTCGTGCGGGCGGCAAAGTGGACATGAAAGGAAACACGATGTCAGATAGGACAGCCAGCTTTACACTAGAAGGCAAAACATTCGACCTGCCTGTACGACAAGGCACTGTCGGACCAGACGTCGTCGATATCGGTCCACTTTACAAGAATTCCCAGATGTTCACCTACGATCCGGGCTTCACATCCACGGCATCGTGCGAATCCAAGATCACTTACATCGATGGCGATGAAGGCACCCTGCTCTATCGCGGATACCCGATCGATCAGCTCGCCGAACACGGTGATTTTCTGGAAACCTGCTATTTGCTTCTCTACGGCGAACTGCCGACCGCGACGCAAAAGTCTGACTTCGACTATCGTGTGACGCGTCACACAATGATTCACGAGCAGATGACGAAGTTTTTTACGGGCTTCCGTCGCGACGCTCATCCCATGGCAGTCATGGTCGGCTGCGTTGGTGCAATGTCGGCTTTCTATCATGACTCGACCGACATCACCGACCCGCATCAGCGTATGGTCGCGTCGATCCGTCTGATCGCCAAGGTTCCAACGCTTGCCGCCATGGCCTACAAGTACCATATCGGCCAGCCGTTCATGTACCCGAAGAACGACCTCGATTTTGCGTCGAACTTCCTGCACATGTGCTTTGGCGTTCCATGCGAGGATTACAAGGTCAATCCGGTTCTGGCTCGCGCAATGGACCGCATCTTCATTCTCCACGCAGATCATGAGCAGAATGCCTCGACCTCGACCGTGCGCCTTGCCGGTTCTTCTGGGGCCAATCCGTTTGCATGTATTGCTGCTGGCGTTGCCTGCCTCTGGGGCCCTGCCCACGGCGGTGCAAATGAAGCCGCGCTCAATATGCTGGCTGAAATCGGCTCTGTGGACCGCATTCCAGAATTCATCGCCCGTGCAAAGGACAAGAACGATCCGTTCCGTCTGATGGGCTTCGGTCACCGCGTCTACAAGAACTACGATCCACGCGCCAAGATCATGCAGAAGACCTGCCATGAAGTTCTGGGCGAACTGGGCATCAAAGACGACCCGTTGCTCGACGTTGCAATGGAACTGGAAAAGATCGCCCTGACGGACGAATACTTCATTGAGAAGAAGCTTTATCCAAACATCGACTTCTACTCCGGCATCACGCTGAAGGCTCTCGGCTTCCCGACCGAAATGTTCACGGTTCTCTTTGCTCTCGCCCGCACCGTCGGCTGGGTCGCACAGTGGAAGGAAATGATCGAAGATCCGCAGCAGAAGATCGGCCGTCCGCGCCAGCTCTATACCGGCGCCCCCGAGCGGGATTACGTGCCGCTCGCAAAGCGCAAGTAAACATCAGATTGTAATAAAAACCCCGGTTGCCAAAACAACCGGGGTTTTTCATATCCTATCTACAGTCAAAATCAGCTCTTGGAATCGCCTGCCAGTTCCAGAATGACGCGCGCCCCGATCTCGCCAGAGGGTTGCTCCGTCGCCATGATCGACGCAACTTTATCAAATCCGTCCAGCTGCGCCTGACGTGCCGATCCAGGCCGCATCAACCGTTCAAGGTTGCGTGCAAGCATTCCCGGACGGACAAACTCATTAAAATACTCAGGAACGACCGGTTCGTCGGCGATGATATTTGGTAAGGCAGCGCTCCAGATCGTGATCTTGGGCATCAGAAACTTGCGTGCGAACCAGTCCGCCTTATAGGAAAGCACGCTTGGAATGCGCGATAGAGCCAGCTCCAGCGAAACCGTCCCTGAAGCAGCAAGCGCTGCATCGGCTTTAGAAAAAGCTTTCCACTTTTCCTCATCACCCAGCACAATAAGCGGTTTGACAGCCCAGTCCTTTGAAAGATCGCGAACCATTTCCTCAATGCGTGGCAGTGTCGGCAGAACGACGTCGAGCTTATCGACCCGGGCAGCTAATTCACCAACAGCCTGCCCGAACGGTTCCATAAGCATCTGGATTTCAGTCCGACGAGACCCCGGCAGAACGAGCAATGTTTTCCGGGACTCAGCAGTCCGTCGCGCTTCCAAAGTTTTTTGTTCAGCCCGTGCCCGCAGTATAGGTTCATAACTGGAAAGGCGATGTCCGACATAAGTGGCACTCGGCCCGCTTAACCGCTGCATGACCTCCACCTCAAATGGAAGAATAGTCAACACATAGTCGAAATAGGCTTTCATCGCCCGCGCGCGTTGCGGCCGCCAGGCCCACACGCTTGGTGCGATATATTTCACGATGGGAATCGATGGATTTGCAGCCCTGATCTTCTTGGCAACGCGATGTGTAAACTCCGGACTGTCAATCAGAAGTACGCAATCCGGTTTCTCAGCGATGATGCTTCTAGCGGTCTGGCCGATACGCCGCATTAGACCCGGTAAGTTCTTCAGAATTGCGCCCAGCCCCATAAGCGCAATCTCGTGCGGATCAAAAAAGGACTTCATTCCCCGGGCTGCAAGGTGATCACCACCGACACCAATGATATCAACCAAGCGGTCTGTCTGGCTCCGCAACGCATCGATAAGGTCGGCACCTAGAAGATCACCGGATTCTTCACCGGCCACTATTGCTATTTTCAATGGCCGGTTGGTGGTGTTCACTTCTTGATATCCTTTTTCTCGCGACTGACCGTCTCTATGAAAAGGCCTCTTGCATTGGCCGCCGCGATGGTTTCACCGAAGCCTAGAATGAATGTCCTGCCTGCCTCAACAGCTATTCCTGATAATCCCGCTTTTACGGCATTATCAATCGTAGAAATTCCGATGGTCGGAAGGTCTGCTCTTTCGTCCTGTCGCGGCTTCGCCATCTTGACGAGAACACCGCCACGACGAGGTATGCGGCCAGCTGCACGTAACTCGCGCACACGCTCTATCATTTGATCTGTGCCTTCGGCCCCTTCGAGCGCAACGACACGTCCGCCAACCGCAACAGCACCCTGCCCGACATCCAGATCACCCAGACGAAGCGCAGATTCCATTGCAAGTTCAAGATTATGACGTTCTCTCGCGTCCGGTGCTTTTCGCGTCAAAATTTGAGCAGGTGACGGGGAAAGTAAATCCGGAACAACATCGTGAGCCCCGACAACTTTGAAAGCGAAGGATTCCAGCAAGCCGATAAATGCACGTAAAAGAGCATCGTCGCCTTGCCCCAGCGCACGTAAAACGTAAGGCACTGCGCGCAGAGTAGGCCAGTCAAACTTCAGATCACTGACATGGGGCCTGCTTGTCACGCCACCAGCGAGGACAACGCGATCCACACCGGCAGCCTTCATGGACCGCACGAGCTTTGCAAACTCTACGATGGAAATTTCCTGATGCTCGTACTTGTAGAGTACCGGATCAGCCTCCCCTCGCAACGGTACGAGGAATGGCTTCTTCTCCGCAGCCTCAAGGGCCTCCGCCACACTGATCGGCAGCAGGCCATTACCGGCGATAATTGCAACGCGTCCCGCATCATCTGCAAGACGCGGTATTTGCTCAATCTTCGCCGCTGTCATGCCCGGCCCCACCATGGACCGCATCGAGCGGAGGTGTACAGTAGGCACGTTTGGTATCGACATTGATGAAGTCGATCATGTCAATGACAGCCGGAGAATCCGGTATCGCAGTAAGAACGTCCTTTGCACGATCCCGAATGGGCTTTGTGCGATCAAACAGCATCCGAACTGCATGACGGAGATTATGAATCTCTTTGCGTTCCATACCGGAACGCTTCATGCCGACGATGTTCAATCCACCGAGATGAGCGTGCACCCCAATCGCCATGCCGTACGGGATAAGATCGCTTACAACCGCAGCCATGCCGCCAACGAAAGCGTGATGTCCAACGCGCACAAACTGATGGATAGCCGCACCACCACCCAGAATAGCGTGATGTCCGATTGTCGTGTGGCCACCAATCATCACATTGTTGGAGAAGGTGACGTAGTCGCCAATGTCACAATCATGTGCCACATGCGCGTAAGCCAGGAACGAACAGTTGTTGCCAACCGAAGTGTAACCACGTGCGCTGTCTGACCCCTTGTGCATGGTCACGCCTTCGCGGATCAGGCAATTTGTGCCAATGTTCAGCTTCGTTGGACCGCCCTTATGCTTGTTGTTCTGCGGATCGCAACCCAGAACGGCATGCGGATAAACCTTTCCACCTGCGCCAAGCGTCGTTGCACCAGTCACCACTACATGACTCATCAATTCCGAATTGTCGCCTATGACGGCGCCAGACTGAATGTGACAGAAGGGGCCGACAGACACACCCTGCCCCAGTTCCACACCCTGCTCAACAAGAGCGGTGGGGTGAATAAATGTTTCTTTCATTGATATGCTCACTGGCTTTCTTCAGCTGTACTGATCATCGCAGCTACTTCAGCTTCCGCAACCTTTACACCATCGACTTCGGCGACGCATTCATATTTCGAGATATTTGCGCGTTGCTTGATCTTCTTTACGTGAAGCAAAAGTCGATCTCCCGGTATGACCGGGCGACGGAATTTGGCATTATCTATAGTCATGAAATAGACCACGCCAGGGCGCCCGGTTTTGCGCTGAAGCAGAGAAATAGCGCCCGCCGTCTGTGCCATGGCTTCGACAATCAATACGCCCGGCATAATCGGCTTTTCAGGGAAATGTCCGGTGAAATGCGGCTCGTTGATCGTCACATTCTTGATGCCGGTTGCGGAGACGTCGCCGTCAATGTCAACAATCCGGTCGATCAGCAAAAATGGATAGCGATGCGGCAGCACTGCCAGAAGATCCTGGATATCTGCTGCTTCCAGCTTGGTCTGATTTGCATCACTCATCAGAGGATTGCTCCTTTCTCGATTGCCCGATGCTACGTATGTTCGCGATATCTCGGAACCACTGCTTGATAGGCCGAGCGGGAATACCGCCCCAGCGCTCGCCATCGGGTATGTCATTCATAACGCCGCTCGCTGCGGCAATCTGCACGCGCGAACCGATAATCAAATGGTCGGCAAGTCCCACACGACCACCCAGCATCGTCTGGTCACCGATGACACAGCTGCCAGAAATGCCGCAATGAGCCGCAACAATACAAAAACGGCCGATTCGCACGTTGTGGGCGATCTGTACGAGGTTATCGATCTTTGTACCTTCGCCAATGACGGTGTCGTTCAACGAACCACGGTCGATCGTCGTATTGGCGCCAATCTCGACATTGTCCTGAATGATGACTCTGCCGAGCTGGGGAACCTTCTCCAAGCCGGCGGGACCTGGGACGTAGCCGAAACCGTCCTGCCCAATCCGCACACCAGGATGAAGAGACACTTGATTGCCGATGAAAGCACACTGAACGGTTACACCGGGGGCAATATAGCTGTTGCGACCTATCTGGCTGCCTTCACCGATAACCGCTGTTGACGCGATCAGCGTACCGCTGCCGACACTTACGCCCCTGCCGATAACTGCGCCGGCCTCGATGGTCGCACCATCCTCGATATGTGCTGTCGGATGAATAATCGCCGCTGAAGAAACACCAGTTTCTCCGAACCAGCTGACCGGTTTGACGGACGCTGGAAACAGCATTCGACCAACGGATGCAAAGTCCCGTTGCGGATTGCGGGTAACGAGTGCAGCTATGTGCGACGGCACGCTATCCACCACAGCCTCGCTACATAGAACGCCCGCGGCATTGATCGATGAGAGACCGTCGGCATTCTTCTTGCCTTCGACGAAAACAAGAGAACCCTCAACAGCATCTTTAAGCGAAGAAAGACGCGCAACAGAACGCGGTGCAAGCTTCGGGTCACGAAGTCTTGCACCGGTAAAATCTGCGATATCGCCAATCGTGAGTTCACGCGAAGGCGCGAAAAAAACAGGATCTGCCATCAAAACACTTTCTTCCCCGGGGTTGTTATACCCCGGGAAAAGGCAAATCTATTAGAACTTGGTCGAAACACCGAAGTTGAAGTTCTGAACCTTGTCGGTATCAGCCTTCGCGATCGGGAACGCATAGTCAAAACGCAGAGGACCGAACGGCGAAGCCCACATCAGGCTTATACCTGCCGAAGCGCGAAGCTTCTTGTCGTCGCCATAGATTGGCGAACCGCCCTGCGAGGAGTCATTACCATAAAGCGTTGCGGCATCAGCAAAAAAGGCGCCACGAATACCCAAGCTTTCAGGAACGAGCGGCATCGGGAACTGAACTTCAGCCGTACCGTTGATATAGGTCGTTCCGCCCATCCAGTAGCGTTTGCCGTTCGCGGCATCCTGATATGGACCGATACCATTGAACTTGAAGCCGCGGATGATGTCCGAATTGTTCTTGAACAGATCAAAGATGCGGACGCCATCATCACCGAATTCATGGATATAACCACCGCCAATGCCCAGCATACCGACGATATCGGCTTCCTGAGAAAGCGTCTTGTAGTAGTTACCCTTGAACGTGGTCTTGATGTACTTGGCATCGCCGCCAAGACCTGCGAACTCCTGCGTGAACTTGCCATAAAGACCGTCATGCGGATTCTTCATGTCGTCGATGGAGTTGTAGGTCAGCGAGTAGCTGATCGACGAACGCAACCACGGACTATGCTCAGCAGCCTCTAGCAAGGCAGGCGCATAGTAGTTGTCAGCGTCCGCACGGAACAGGTCATACTTTTCCTGAACGAGGTTATACGCGATACCTGCCGAGAAATTGTCCGTGATCGGAAGACCGAAGCGGATCGTACCACCGGTCTGCTCGACGTCGTAATCATCGTTTACGCGATACGTACGACGGAATACATCGAAACCAGCCGAGAGACGATATCCGAGGAAATATGGCTCCGTAAACGACAGGCCATAATTGCGCATATCATCCTGACCGGCACCGGCGCTGATACGGATGTACTGGCCGCGTCCGAGGAAGTTACGCTCGGTAATAGCAGCTTCGACCTGCGCACCCGGCGATTCGCCGCCTGTCGTGTAACCGCCACCGATCGAGAATTCGCCGGTCGACTTTTCAACGACATCAACGACAAGAATAACCTGATCCGGCTCAGAGCCAGGCGCCGTCGAGATATTGACCGTCTGGAAGAAGTCAAGCGCTTCGAGACGACGCTTCGCGCGCTGTACCATGACCTGATTGAAGGCATCGCCTTCGTTCATGTCGAATTCGCGACGAATCACGAAGTCACGCGTCTTGTCGTTACCGCGAATTTCAATGCGCTGAATATAAGCGCGCGGACCTTCGTCAACGCTATAGACGACCGAAATCGTATGGTTCTCGAAATCACGATCGCCACGCGGTTCAACCTTGGCGAAAGCATAACCACTACCGGCAACATTTTCGGTAACTGCGAGAACCGAATCTTCGATTTCCTTGGCGCTGTAAGGCTTACCCGAACGAGTCTTGACCAGATGATCCAGGGCCTGCCCGTCAACGCCATCAACATTGCTCTCGACGCTTACATTGCCGAATGTATAGCGCTGACCTTCATCAACCGTGATGGTGATCGTGTATTCGTTTGTCGACGGATCGAGAACTGCATTCGATGAAATAACGCGGAAATCCGCATAGCCGCGATTGTAATAGAAACGACGGAGCGTTTCCTCGTCAGCCTGAAGACGCCCTTCGTCATATACGTCATTACGCGTCAGCCACGAAAGCGGATTCGAACGTTTGGTCGAAATCACGTCGCGCAAACGACGAGAGCCGAATGCCTGATTGCCAACGAAATCGACATTTGCGATTTTCGTGCGCGAACCTTCGTTGATTTCATAAACGACGTTCACACGCCCCTGACCAAGATCAACAGTACGTGCATTCACGGTCGCATCGCTGCGCCCGATATGCGCATAGGCTCCCTTGATCGCTTCAACGTCAGCTTCCATCGTCGCAGCGTCATAAGGCGAACGCGGCTTGAGCTGAACAGCACGAGTAAGATCAGGATCCTTGATCTTCTTGTTGCCCTGGAAAAGGACGTTGTTGACGACGGAACGCTCAGAAACATTCACGACGAGCGTGCTGCCGGACTGATTAATACGAACATCCGAGAACAGACCCATCGCAAACAGACGCTTCACCGCAGCATCAATATCAGCGCTGGTGAAGGCCTTGCCCGGACGAATGTCGATATTGTCGCGGATGGACTGTGCGTCGACGCGTGTATTACCGCGTACCTCGATACGGCTAACGACAGCAGCCTCGGCAACATTGACCGAAGCCAGCGAGAGTGCAGCAGTACCCGAAGCCACAAGAGCCACTGACATGGCGAGCGCAGAAGCGGCGCCAAAGAATTTAGAACTTGCCGTCATAGGCTTTCCGAACCTTCGTTTCTTTCTGTCCCCGGGGCGATTAACCCAGAAAAGCACGTACAGATACAACCGTCATACCCGGTTTTTCCATACAAGCAAGCGTCACGGTTAAATTCTGTTTACTTAAGCAACCAGCGTGGCATCCGCGCCACGCGATTTGAGCGTTATGGTAAACAAATCGCTTAGCTTTTCGAGCAGTCACTCCCAATTTTCACTTCTGTTTAACACCTTCCCCGATCCTCGCCAGAGAAGATGCGCATCATAGCGGTTAGCTGACTGGAACCCTCCAGCCTGCACCGATCCCCAAGATCACCACCTGAGCCAGCCGGAGAGTCATCTAGCAGGCAAACAGGTCGTTGAAAAGTACGAACCCCATGAATCCCATAACAAGTAGGAACCCAACACGATAGAAAATTTCCTGCGCCGCAACAGATACCGGGCTACCCTTTATGGCCTCCACCGCATAGAAAACCAGATGACCGCCATCCAGCGGAGGCAATGGAAACAGGTTCAAAAGCCCGATACCAACCGACAACATTGCCATTAGCTGGATGAGCCAGTCAAAACCCTGACTTGCAGCCTTACCAGCCATATTGGCAATTTTCACCGGACCACCGAGCTGACATTTATCCTCACGCCCGACCGCAAAACGCTGAAAAAACTCTCCTGTGCGGCTGATAATGTAGCCCGTTTCCATGACAGCTTGTCCCACTGATTCGAGGGGACCATATTCAATCCGGCGGAAATTACCGACAGCTTCAGTGGTTTCCACGCCGATGGCGCCAAGCTTGATCTTGTTTCCAAGCGGATCCGTACGCTCGACGATTGCCGGAACGGCCTGCAAATCTACCATCTTGCCATCACGCTCGACAGTGAAGTTCAGCTTGTCCCCGGCCCGTCCGGATACGATGCGCTGCACATCGGAAAAAGTTGTGATCTTTTCGCCCTCAACGCTGATAAAACGATCCCCGGCTTCAAACCCTGCTTCAGCAGCAGGACTGCCAGGCTGGACGCCAGCTATGAGCGGATCGGAAATCTGACGCCCATAGAGCGCGAAGAAGACACTGAAGATAACGATCGTCAGAATGATATTGAAAGCAGGACCGGCAAAGACGGTCGCCGCACGCTTCCACACAGGCTGGGTATGGAATGCCCTTCGCTGCTCATCTGCGCTCAGGCTTGCATTATCGACGTCAACTGGAGAGCTCGTGGCGCTCTCGTCACCGATGAATTTGACATAGCCACCAAGCGGAATGGCAGAAATCTTCCACCGCGTGCCGTGCTTGTCCGTGAAACCGATCAGCTCAGGTCCGAAGCCGATAGAAAATGCCTGTGAGCCAATGCCGCACCAGCGCGCAACCAGATAGTGGCCCATTTCATGAACAAAGACCACAACGGTCAAAACAAAGAGGAATGGAATGATGGTCCCGACAAGCAGACTTTCGCCACCCAGAAAAAAGGCCAACGCCTCCTGCAAATCACTACTCCTTACACAACGCTAGTGGGCTTCCGAAGAACCGAATGCGTTTTGAGCAATCCCACAAACTCATCCGTCGCACCCTTAGAAACTGAAGAATATAGCGGACGGCACGTCTGGCTCTGCAAAAATTGCACCAAACAGGTACAAAAGTGCGGCAGCAGCGACAAGCCCGTCCACGCGATCCAGAACACCGCCATGCCCCGGCAAAAGACGGCCAGAGTCCTTTGCGCCGAACTGGCGCTTCACCCATGATTCTGCAAGGTCGCCAATCTGCGAAACGACAGACAGCAGCAATGCGAGTAGCGGTACCAGCCAGCTGCCGGGAGCAGCCACCAGTGAGGCAACCAGAATGCCACCGGCTACCGCAGCCGCGGCGCCACCGATGGCGCCTGACCATGTCTTGTTCGGTGAAAAGCGCGGTGCCAGTTTCGGCCCGCCCAGTGCCCGGCCATTGAAGTAGGCCGCGATATCCGTGGACCAGACAACTGCGAAAAGGAAAACAATCGCAGTAAAGCCAAAGGGCTCATCGCCGCGCAGGAGTGAAAGCGAAACGGCGGAGAAACCTGCATAGAAAAGCCCCGCCGCTGGCCAGCCGCGCCCTGTCCGCCATTGCGTGGCCAGAAGAATGAGGGTGCCCACCAACAGAACGCCAATCGTCAGCAAAGCGCTCCGGTCCATAACAAGCAGAACGCTTGTGAGCACCAGCCATGCCCAGCCGAACACACGCGAGAACACTGTCTGCTTCGGTGCGGTCAGGCTCGTCCACTCGTGGAACATGGCCAATCCGATTGCAATCGAAAACAGTGTGAAACCCAAACCGCCGACCCACGTCAGCCACAAGGCGGCTGCACCGAGGACAATGGCAGTAATGATGCGGGTTTGCAGATTGGACATTGAGACCTTTCGACGGACTGGCTTACGCCATATTAGAGCATTTTCAGTCGTCCCAACTCTCGGGAACCACCTTAGACTGCCGCCCCCTTGGTCGAAGGGCATGCGATTTCTTCTTCACGGTCTTCCAGTCCGGCGCGCACTTCAACGCCGCCAAACCGACGCTCGCGCTGGCGAAAAGCCTCATAGGCTGCATCAAGATCAGACGCGCGGAAATCAGGCCAATGAATGGGCAGGAATAGAAACTCGGAATACGCCGCTTGCCAGAGCAGGAAATTCGACAGGCGCATTTCCCCGCTCGTACGGATGATAAGATCGGGATCGGGTATCCCGGCTGTATCGAGATTTGCGGAAACCAGTTCACTGGAAATGGAAGCAGGATCAAGCAGTCCGGCAGCGACATCACGCGCCAGACTTCGAACGGCACGGACGATCTCGTCGCGGGAACCGTAATTGAAAGCTATGATCAGGTTGAGGCCTGTATTGCGACGCGTAAGCGTTTCCGCTTCGACTAATAGCGCACGTATATCGGCGGCAAGTTCCTCGCGCTCGCCGATAATACTGACACGCACATTATTGCGGTGCAGCTCAGCAAGATCGCGTCGGATGAAAATCTTCAGCAACCCCAGAAGATCGTTCACCTCGCCGCTGGGGCGGGACCAGTTCTCTGAAGAGAACGCAAACAATGTAAGGTAGCCGAGGCCACGATCCCCGGCCGCCCGTACAATCTCACGAAGAGCTTCCACGCCTGCCCGGTGCCCGGCGCTGCGCGGCAAATTGCGCGCCTTCGCCCAACGGCCATTGCCATCCATGATAATGGCGATGTGGCGCGGATCGGACATGGCGAAGCTCTCCCTCAATGAAAACCATGCAGGTACTAGACCTGCATGATCTCCCCTTCTTTCACTGCAACGACCTTATCCATCTCAGCGATGGTTTCGTCCGTCAGCTTCTGCACTTTTTCAGACAGAACGCGGCCATCATCCTGACTGATGAGGCTGTCCTTCTCCAGCTTTTTCAGCGTGTCCATACCGTCACGACGAACATGACGGGCAGCAATACGACCTTGCTCAGCATACTGGTGCGCGATCTTGACCAGTTCCTTGCGGCGCTGTTCGTTCAATTCCGGTAGCGGAATGCGCAGCGTCGTACCATCGGTGATCGGATTGAGACCGAGGCCGGAATCGCGAATTGCGCGTTCCACAGCGCCCACCATGCTCTTGTCCCAGACGGAAACCGAAAGCATACGCGATTCGGGAACAGTGATATTGGCAACCTGATTGATCGGCATGGTCGAGCCATAGGCCTCGATCACGATCGGCTCCAGCAAGCTTGCTGAAGCGCGGCCCGTGCGCAGACCGTTAAGGTCGTGCTTCAAAGAGTTGATAGCGCCTTCCATGCGGCGTTTCAGGTCGTTGATGTCGAAAGCATCACTCATGCATTTTCTCCTTCGATACGCAGCAAAGGTCGATCAATTATCGGAAACGATCGTGCAGCGTCCCTTGCCTTGCAGAATTTCGGCCAAGCCGCCGTTTTCATGGATGGAATAGACTATTATCGGAATGTTGTTCTCACGCGCAAGGGCAACAGCGGCTGTATCCATGACTGCGAGCCCGCGATCGAGAACTTCTTTGTGGGTCAAACTGTCAAAACGCGTCGCGTTCGGATTCTTCTTCGGGTCGGCAGAATAGATTCCGTCAACCTGCGTACCCTTCAAAAGCGCATCCGCTTCAATTTCCGCAGCACGAAGAGCTGCTGCCGAATCCGTCGTGAAGAAAGGATTTCCGGTGCCACCAGCAAAGATCACGACCTTGCCCTCATCCATGTAAGCCGTAGCCTGTCTCTGCGAGAAGCTCTCACAGATTTCAGGCATGGCTATGGCCGAGAGCACGACAGAATCGACGCCGATCTTGTGCAGGGAAGTACGCAGCGCCAGCGAATTGATGACCGTGGCCAACATACCCATGTGATCGCCTGTGACGCGGTCTCCGCCCTTGGAGGCCACAGCAACCCCACGGAAAATATTACCGCCGCCGATCACGACGCCAACTTCAACACCAAGCGACCGTGCCTGCTTGATATCGCTTGCAATACGGTCTGCAACGGAAACATCAATGCCAAAGCCCTGACTGCCCATCAATGCCTCGCCCGAGGCTTTCAAAAGGACGCGTTTGTAGGCGGGCTTACCGGACATTGGATGCTCTCCGCAGATTGTGATCAAGTGGTTGTGTTTGGGTTCCGATACACGAAGGGCACCGCGTTGTCACGCGATGCCCTTCATAATCAAAAGCCTTTTCAGGCAATCAGCGCATTCCGAAAAGTGGAAACCGGTTTTCGGAACAAAATGCGCTGAAAAAACGGAGCCACTTAGCCCTTGGCAGCAGCAGCTACTTCAGCAGCAAAGTCGGTTTCTTCCTTCTCGATGCCTTCGCCGAGAGCAACACGGACAAAGCCGGTGATCTTGGCCGGTGCACCGATGGTCTTTTCAGCTTCCTTGAGGGCAGCTGCAACCGTCAGGTCAGGATTGATGACGAAAGCCTGCGAAAGAAGAACAACTTCTTCGTAGAACTTGCGCATACGGCCTTCGATCATCTTTTCGATGATGTTGTCCGGCTTGCCGGATTCACGGGCCTGCTCGATGAAAATCGCCTTTTCGCGCTCGGCAGCAGCCGGGTCAACGTCCTCGGCGGTGAGAGCCAGCGGGTTGATTGCAGCAACGTGCATGGCAACCTGACGACCAAATGCGTTTGCAGCTTCTGCATCGCCAGCGGTTTCGATTGCTACGAGAACGCCGAGCTTGCCGAGGCCATCAGCAACGCCGTTGTGAATGTAGGTCGCGACAACGCCCTGCGGGACGGTCAGCGCAGCCGAACGGCGGAAGCCAATGTTTTCACCGATGGTGGCAACAGCGTCCTTTGCCGTTTCGGTAACGGTCTTGCCGTCAACGTTTGCGTTGGCCACAGCTTCGGTCGAACCGTCGGTCGACAGAGCAGCCTGAGCGATCTTGCGGACCAGATCCTGGAAAGCATCGTTGCGGGCAACGAAGTCGGTCTCGGAATTGACTTCAACGACAACAGCCTTGTTGCCGGAAGCTGCAACGCCAACCAGACCTTCGGCCGCCGTACGGCCAGCCTTCTTGTCAGCCTTTGCAATGCCCTTGGCACGCAGCCAGTCAACGGCAGCTTCGATATCGCCATTGGTTTCAGCAAGTGCTGTTTTGCAGTCCATCATGCCGGCGCCGGTGAGGTCGCGGAGTTCTTTGACGAGAGATGCGGAAATGCTCATGATATCGCCTTTCATGAAAGCGAAGGCACACCGGATGGGTGTGCCAACTTTTAACCGGCGCTTGGTTTCTGGATCGCGATCACCCTGAGCATTGCACTTCAGGAATCACAATCCCGCACCGGGATGAAACGAGATTATCCACCCGCCCTATCGCAGATATGACGGATGGATGAAATCATACGCTGATTAAGCGCCTTCAGCCGGAGCTTCGAGGGCTGGCTCAACCGGAGCTTCAGCCTGCGCGCCAACGTCGATGCCCATTGCGCCCTGCTGACGAGCAATGCCGTCGAGAGCAGCGCGAGCAATCAGATCGCAATAGAGAGCGATAGCGCGTGCAGCGTCGTCGTTACCCGGAATCGGGTAGTCGATCTGGTCTGGATCGCAGTTCGAGTCGATCACTGCGACAACCGGGATACCAAGACGCTTGGCTTCCTGAATAGCAATCGCTTCCTTGTTGGTGTCGATGATGAACATCAGGTCCGGAACCGAACCCATGTCCTTGATGCCACCGAGGGCGCGGTCAAGCTTTTCACGCTCACGCTCAAGGTTCAGGCGTTCCTTCTTGGTGAAGCCCTGAGCTTCGCCAGCCAGAAGTTCGTCGAGCTTGCGCAGACGCTGGATCGAGTTGGAGATCGTCTTCCAGTTGGTCATCATGCCGCCGAGCCAGCGTGCATTGACATAATACTGTGCCGAACGGTTGGCAGCATCGGCAATGATGTCCGAAGCCTGACGCTTCGTGCCGACGAACAGAACGCGACCGCCACGAGCAACCGTGTCCGAAACGATCTTCAGCGCATTGTGCAGCAGAGGAACGGTCTGGGACAGATCGAGAATGTGGATGTTGTTACGGTCACCATAGATGTATGGTGCCATTTTCGGGTTCCAGCGATGGGTCTGGTGGCCGAAGTGAACACCAGCTTCCAGAAGCTGGCGCATGCTGAAATCAGGCAATGCCATCTTTATTTTCCTTTTCCGGTTTAACCTCCACGGGCTGAGGCGATTTCTCGCCACCGGAGGTTTTTGCCGGATTTCTCCCGACAAAAGCCCAATCCCGTGTGTGGAATAGGCGCGCTGTTAACTGATCACGCCGTAAATTGCAAGTCGTCTACACAATATAGCATCGAACAGGCGAACAAACACGCCAATCGGCGTGCTTATTTGCAGGTCGCGGTCTGTTTTGCCGCGTCATAGACATCAAGCTTCACAAGCTTCCCGCGCATGGAGAAATCTCCATAGTCCATAGTGAGGTCGCGGGTGATGCCATTGCGATAGAGCTTGAAATTAATGCGGTAGATCGGCAGGCCGTCCTGCTTTTCCTTGTCATCGAAATAGGCAATCGTCACCGGCCAGACCTGATCCTTGGAAAATTTACCCATGACCTTGGCCTCATCATCCGGCAGAGACTGCTCCTTGCCGACGACAACGGTGGTAGCAACCACCCGGTCGGCATCTTCGGACGCGTCGAAAAGCGACGTCTGGTAAAATTTCTGCCCGGCTTCCGCCTTGCCGATCAGCTCTTCCATATGTCCGGTCGGAAATTGCGTTCCCTTGAGGTCAAGCTTGTTTTCCTTCGGCTTGTTCAGTTCAACGACTGTCTTGCCGCCCTCGAGTTTCGCGTCACCACGCACTTCCTTGACCAGTTCCTTGTCCACGAAGGTCTTGTTGACGAAACGGAAGTTCTTTCCGTCTGCACCTTCGAAAGTCGTCGTCTGCTGGTCGGTCACACGCTGCGGCTGTTCTTCCATATCGATCCGCGTCACGAAACGGAAATTGGTGGTGTAGCCTTCACACGCAGATCCGTTGAACTCGTAGACCATACGACCGGTCAAACCACTGATCCCCGATTTTTCATCAGCACGATCCAGGGTCAGATCATAGACTGCGCGATGTGGAACCAACGTTACCGTCGAGGCCGCATGAGCGACGCCAGCGAATCCAGCCCATACACAAGCAGCCGTTCCACTCGCCGCAACCGCACTCTTGAAAAAACGCATACATGAATCTCCCGATGAGTTGACGAGCATGATAAAAAAACTCGTGGCGGAAGCGAGGCAAAAAACGCACCCTTCCCAAAAGCTTCACCGATTCTGCCTATAGGTAGATCGCGAAGTACCTTTGCAAGCAAGGATTAATACAATGACCGACACGATCGACAGCCGCCTCAAAAATCTGGGTATATCTATCCCGGAGGCCGCAGCACCCGCCGCAAACTACGTTCCTTTTGCGCAAAGCGGTTCTCTGCTTCTCACATCTGGCCAGCTTCCGCTGGAAGGCGGCAAGCTTGTCCACACGGGGCAGATTGGTGATGAGCTGACGGTTGCGCACGGACAAGCGGCTGCACGCGCCTGTGCTGTCAACATCCTTGCCCAGGCAAAGGCTGCTCTTGGTGACCTTGGCCGCATCAAGCGGATTGTGAAGATTACCGCCTTCGTGGCTTCCACACCTGATTTCGTGGAACAGCACCTTGTGGCCAATGGCGCCTCCGATCTCCTCGTGGCGGTTCTCGGCGACGCTGGCAAACATGCCCGCTCGGCTGTTGGTGTTGCGAGCCTACCCCTCAATGCACCTGTTGAAATAGAAGCGATCATCGAGGTTGCCTGACATGACTTCCATCGACTGGATCAAGAAGCGTCCTGTTGCTCATCGCGGATTGCACGATCTCAATAAAGAGCGCTGGGAAAACACTCTTTCAGCGTTCGAAGCAGCAGCAAAGGCGGGTTTCGCTATCGAATGCGATGTGCATCTCACAATTGACGGCGGCGTTGTGGTCTTTCATGACGATGAACTGAAGCGCCTTGTCGGTCGCGAAGGCTACATCAGCGATCTGACACTGAAGGAAGCCACCGCACTGAAGATTGGCGGCACCGCCGATCATGTGCCGACGCTTCGTCAAATGCTTGATCTGGTCGATGGTCGCGTTCCCCTCGTTATCGAGCTGAAGGGTATCGAAGGTAAAGATGACGGTCTGGTTGCCGCCGTTGCCAAAGAACTGGCGTCCTATAAGGGCGAAGCCGCGATCATGTCTTTCGATCACCACCTGATCCGCCGTTTTGCGGCAGATGCACCGGGAATTCCTGGCGGTCTAACAGCCGAAGGTACACGCAGGGAAGACTATGAAAGACATTTCTCCATGCTGGCGCATGGCATCTCCTTCGTCTCCTATAATGTGCATCACCTGCCCAACCCGTTCGTCACCTTCGTTCGGGAGAAATTGCAAATGCCTGTGATCAGCTGGACAGTGAGGGATCGGGAAATGCAGAAACATAGCGATCTCAATGTCGACCAGATCACGTTCGAGGGCTTTGATCCACGCGCCCTCGTGGCTTGACGACAACACGCCGAACGCCGCAAAATATGTGCGATAACGGCAAAGGAATAGCGGTGAACGACGAAGATCCGCAGAATGAGCAAAGCTTTGTTCTCCGTGTCGTTGAGAATATCAGCGAATTCACGGCAGACGAATGGAACAGTCTTGTCGGGGCTTCCCGGCAGGACGCGCATTACAATCCCTTCATTACTCGCAACTTCCTGCTGGCTCTGGAAGAATCAGGCTCGGTTTCACGAAAAGCGGGCTGGCTTCCGCGCCATTTGCGCCTTGAAGATGATCAGGGCCACCTCATCGGAGCCGTGCCGAACTATCTCAAGGGGCATAGTCAGGGAGAATATGTCTTCGACCATGGATGGGCTGATGCTTTCGAGCGCGCCGGTGGTCGATACTATCCAAAATTTCAGGCCGCAGTGCCGTTTACACCGGCTACTGGCCCGCGCCTCCTCAATCACATTGCCTATGAAAGCGAAACCGTTCGACTGGCGCTGGCTGGCGGACTGCGGGAACTGGCTGATCAATCCGGCGTCTCATCAGCGCATGTCACATTTGCACTACCAGGTGAGATCATCGCGCTTGAGCGCGCAGGGTTTCTTCATCGCAAAGATCAGCAGTTTCACTTTAAAAACAATGGCTTTAAAAGCTACGATGATTTTCTGAATGAGCTGGTATCTCGGAAACGCAAGGCGTTAAAGAAAGAACGACGTGAAGCCTTGTCGGATGGTATCGAAATCGACTGGTTGACCGGCAGCGACCTCAGGGAATCCGTCTGGGACGACTTCTTCGCGTTTTATACGGATACCGGTAGCCGCAAATGGGGACGGCCCTATCTGAACAGGCAGTTCTTTTCGCGGATCGGCGAAACCATGGCGGAAGACATTCTGCTCGTCATGGCCAAACGCAACGGACATTACATTGCCGGTGCAATCAACTTCATCGGTGGTGATACACTTTTCGGCCGTCATTGGGGCTGCATCGAAGATCACCCATACCTGCATTTCGAGGTTTGCTATCATCAGGCAATCGATTTTGCGATTGATCGAAAGCTCAGCGTCGTGGAAGCCGGAGCACAGGGCGAGCATAAAATCGCCCGCGGTTATGTGCCGGTAACAACCCATTCAGCGCATTATATTGCCCATGAAGGCTTTCGGAACGCCGTACGCGACTATCTCGATCATGAACGTCGCGAAGTCGAACAGATTCAGGACGCCCTGGAAGAACACTCGCCATTCAGGGATGCGCTCTGATTGTTTGTTTTGACGCGCATCTCATCCGAAAGCCGCTTCACACCTTTCGGGATGCGCTCGCTCTATCCACCTTGCCTAACGCGACTTGATACGGTCTGATCCTGTCAAACATTTTCGCATTGGAGAGAATCGCATGTCCGCCACCTATGACGACAACAATATCTTCGCCAAAATTCTGCGCGGCGAAATCCCGTCCACCCGTGTTTACGAAACCGATGACGTCGTTGCTTTCATGGATGTGATGCCGCAAGGCACGGGCCACACGCTGGTTGTGCCAAAGACTGCTTCCCGCAATCTGCTCGATGCCAAGCCGGAAACCCTCGCGAATGTTGTTCAAGTGGTGCAGAAAATCGCGCAGGCAGTGAAGAAGGCATTCAATGCCGATGGCGTAACCGTCATGCAGTTCAACGAACCGGCATCCGGCCAGACCGTCTATCATCTGCACTTTCATGTGATCCCGCGCTTTGAAGGCGTGGCGCTCAAGCCCCATACCGGACAGATGGAAGACGCAGCGGTTCTTTCCGCAAACGCTGAAAAGATTCGTGCAGCGCTCTGATAAGACTCACACTTTCAAAGTGTAAGCAGGCCGATTACCAGCAGGATTTCCGCAACGAGCACGCCGACGAGCAATCGCTTACCGGTAGTGAGAAAGGCGGCAAATCCTGCCGCAGCGGAACCAGCGCGGAGCCAGAGCGGCGAATTGGCCAGTTCTCCATTAGGATAGAGAATAAGCTGCGCGATAACGCCTGCAACCAGCGCAGTTGCGACGCAGCGCACGAAAACGAGAACTTCTGAATCCTCCCGCACGCGCCCACCAACCAGCACCCCCATCAGCCGAAACAGATAGGTTGGAAGCGCTCCAGCCAGGAGGATAAATAGAAACGGCCACCACCAGGTCGAAAAGCTGTCCCAGTTCATTCAGTTGCCCCCACCGATACGCGGCGCATCCGGTGAAAACCAAATGCTATCAGCCCACCGAGAACCCCCGTGATCAGCAGGTCATATCCAGGAGCCAGATGATGAAATATGGGGAACAGAACGATCCCGGAAATCATTGCGACCTGCCCTGCCCTTTCTCTGGCTGAACGCCAGAGCGACGTCAGAAAATACATCGGCGTCAGCATGAAAAGTGCCGCGAAAACAATTGGCGGAAAAGACGTCGATAACGAATAGACGATAGCAACGACAATTGCATTGGTTCCCACCAGAACCATACCGATCCCCGCAAAATAGCTCGTCCGCATATCACGCGGGATCTTGCGCAGCTCCTCCATGGCCATGACCCAGGCGGTGACGGCAACGAAATGACACAGAGCAGCGAGCGTCAGTTTTCGCGTTTTCGGTCCCTGCAACTCGGGAAGCAGCGCGACCACCATTGGCATCAAACGCACGGACGAAAGTCCCACTGCGAGAGCCGCGGCAGGCAAAGCCACACCTGCACTGATCGCTCCGATCAGAACGACCTTTGCCGGAAGCGCCCAGATGGTCAGAGTCATAAAGACGGCTTGAACAACGGTGATGCCGCTTTCAATTGCCAGTCCCGCAAAACCGATAAACGAACTCATCAACAATAGAGCTGGAATACTGCCAATGCGTGTGCAGCCGCGCAAGAACCATCGCAGGTGACGATGGTCTTCTGAATTTTGCTCAGGATAATCGGAATGAATCGGTGGCATGGAGTCACGTTAGAGCAAGGTCCGAGCAAGTTGCACCCGGTTTTTACCACTCAGATCGGAAAACCTCAGTTTTCCTTCACACCAGCCTCATGCTCACAACAAAACGGCCCTCAGAGAGGGCCGTTTCGCTTGCTTGTTACTTCTTACGTGGCACTTTCGGCACCGAAGATTTGGCCGCCGAGGACTTCGGGGAAGATTTCGGCGCCGGTTCGGCCTTGCCCGCCAGCACCTTCTCCTTCTCTGCCTTCTTCGGCGCAGCCTTCTTGCGTTGCAGCTGCTTCTTCTCAGCCGGAATATCCTTCTTCGGACTTACCGGCTTATCAGCCACGCTTTCCAGCGAAAGATCGGTCTTGCCGTCCGGTTTCGTCACGACGTCCACACGGACTGTGCCACCATGCTTGAGTTTTCCGAAGAGCACCTCATCAGCCAATGGCTTCTTGATGTGTTCCTGGATAACCCGGGCAAGCGGACGTGCGCCCATGCGCTCGTCGTAACCCTTGTCAGCAAGCCAGGCGATTGCGCCTTCGGTCAGTTCAAAGGTCACGCCGCGCTCAGCAAGCTGTGCTTCAAGCTGAAGCACAAACTTCTGCACAACCTGATGAATGACCGGAACCGGCAACGGACCGAACGGAATGATCGCATCCAGTCGGTTACGGAACTCAGGCGTGAACAAGCGGTTGATCGCTTCCATGTCATCGCCTTCGCGACGCGTGGAACCGAAGCCGATTGCTGCCTTCGCCATATCCGATGCACCGGCATTGGTGGTCATGATCAGGATCACATTGCGGAAGTCGATCTTCTTGCCGTTGTGATCGGTCAGCGAGCCATGATCCATTACCTGCAACAAGATGTTGAACAGATCGGGGTGTGCCTTCTCGATCTCATCAAGCAGCAGCACGCAATGCGGATGCTGATCGACGCCATCGGTCAGGAGTCCGCCCTGATCGAAGCCAACATAGCCGGGAGGCGCACCGATGAGCCGCGATACGGTGTGACGTTCCATATATTCCGACATATCGAAACGCAGGAGTTCCACGCCCAACGAACTTGCCAGCTGTTTGGCGACTTCCGTCTTGCCGACGCCGGTCGGGCCGGAGAACAGGTAAGAGCCGATTGGCTTGTCCGGTTCGCGCAATCCCGCACGGGCGAGCTTGATCGACGCTGACAGCGCTTCGATGGCCAGATCCTGACCGTAAACGACACGCTTCAGTTCAGCATCCAGATGCGAGAGAACCTGTTCATCATCCTTCGATACCGACTTCGGCGGAATACGGGCCATCGTTGCGATTGTCGCTTCGATTTCCTTCACGCCGATGGTCTTCTTGCGCTTGTTCTCAGGCAATAGCATCTGGCTGGCACCTGTTTCGTCAATCACATCAATTGCCTTGTCTGGCAATTTGCGATCCGAAATATAACGCGCAGAAAGTTCCACTGCCGTCTTGATGGCATCGACCGTGTACTTGACCTTATGGAAATCCTCGAAATAGGGCTTCAGCCCCTTCATGATTTCAATCGCATCCGGGATCGAAGGCTCATTGACATCTATCTTCTGGAAGCGACGCACCAAGGCACGGTCTTTCTCGAAGAACTGACGATATTCCTTATAGGTCGTCGATCCGATGCAGCGGATAGCACCCGATGAAAGCGCCGGTTTCAACAGGTTCGATGCATCCATCGCGCCGCCCGAAGTGGCGCCAGCCCCGATGACTGTATGAATCTCGTCGATGAACAGAACCGCACCCGGATACTCTTCGAGCTCCTTGACGACCTGCTTCAGACGCTCTTCGAAGTCACCGCGATAGCGGGTGCCAGCCAGAAGTGTGCCCATGTCGAGCGAGAATATCGTCGCATCGGCAAGCGCTTCAGGCACCTGTCCTTCAACGATCCGCTTGGCAAGACCTTCGGCAATCGCAGTCTTGCCGACGCCGGGATCACCCACATAAAGCGGGTTGTTCTTCGAACGACGGCAGAGTACCTGAATGGTGCGGCTGATTTCGCTGTCACGACCGATCAGCGGATCGATACGCCCGGCCTTGGCTTTCTCATTCAGATTGACGCAATAGGCAGACAGGGCGTCCTGCTTCTTCTTGGCGCTTTCTTCCTGTTCTGTGCTGGTGCGTTCTTCACTTGCGCTCTCTGCGCCGCGCGGCGGGCGAGTTTCGCTGTTCTGCGGGCGCTTGGAGATGCCATGCGAAATATAGTTCACGGCATCATAACGTGTCATCTGCTGCTCCTGGAGGAAATAGGCAGCATGACTTTCCCGTTCCGCAAAAATGGCAACCAGCACGTTGGCACCGGTTACTTCCTCACGGTTCGAGGATTGCACATGAATGACCGCGCGCTGAATGACGCGCTGGAAAGCGGCAGTTGGCTTGGAATCCTCGTCATAACCCGTGACGAGATTATCAAGTTCGCGATCAATATAGTCGGTAACGATACGTTTGAGATGCTCAAGGTCGACGCTGCAGGCACGCATCACTGCGCCCGCATCCTGATCGTCGATCAAGGCAAGCAAAAGATGTTCGAGCGTCGCATATTCGTGATGCCGCTCGTTTGCAATTGTGAGGGCTTGATGCAGGGCCCTTTCAAGGCTTGGGGAGAACGATGGCATATGACCTCACTTTTTCTCCATCACGCATTGCAGCGGATGCTGGTTTTGGCGGGCGAAATCCATGACCTGGCTAACTTTGGTTTCGGCGACTTCGTATGTAAATACGCCGCACTCGCCGACCCCGTGATTGTGAACATGCAGCATGATGCGCGTGGCATCATCCTGGTTCTTCTGGAAAAACCGCTGCAGGACATGAACGACGAACTCCATGGGTGTGTAGTCGTCATTGAGGAGCAGGACACGATAGAGGCTGGGCTTCTTGGTTTTCGGCTGTGTACGCGTAACTACAACGGTGCCGTTTTCCGGACCATTTCCGCCGTCAGTCTTGCTTTGCATGACTATATCGAGATGCCTCATGAAACCTATTACCCGGATGCCCATCTGCCTGACCCAACTTGCCCTATTATGTAGGTCGTCATGTGGTGATTTTAAGCCCTTCATTGGCACTTGCAACCGGGACTTATTGCAATAACGAGGCTTGACACAGTTATATGATGTCGTCCGAACGATAGGTCATGACAAAACAGCTCTATGTAAAATAGCCGGAGCACTTCGCTGCCAAATAATATAGGTACTAATAATTGGACCTAATAAACTCGACCCTATAAAAAGCGGAACACAAATTGCGGTTTCACGAATACGAAAAAAGTACTAAATTTCTCACATAATCAAAACATTAATGAATGCATTAGGGCTACTAACAGAACATACTTTTTAAAACCCGCTCATTTCTAGAGGCTGCCTCTCCCCTTCCACCCAAACAAGGCAGCAGCAAAACTAAACTCGCGCAAGCGGGTTTTTTTGTGTTGTGACACCACTGCCTTCCCCTGATACGAACACCGCATTTCATTGACACATCTGCGTGAACGTTCGCAACGCATCGGGTCTGAACGGACTGTCAACGTTACAGCTTCCTCAAAATTTTTCCGAAATTTATGAACAACACGGTTACCATAAACGGATTGGTAACGCTGATGGCAGTAGGATCACCGAATTAGACGCTGTGTGCCTTTTGTGTCGCAGTTCAAAAAATCCGGGATACAGGTAGGTCATCATCGTGCGTACCGCATTTAGTAAAGTCGCATATGCCTTGAAAAGAGCGGCGCAAGCCACCCTTCTTCTTGCAGTTGTAACGGGGTGTTCGACAGCTTCGACAACGATACCGGCGATAGCGGCTAGCGATAGATATGCAGCGATCGTGATCGATGCGAACACGGGCAAAACGCTGTTTGCCTCGAATGCGGATGCGCAGCGCTATCCAGCTTCCCTCACCAAAATGATGACTCTGTATATGCTTTTCGAGGCAATGCAGGCAGGGCGTATGAACAAGGACACGCGTATCCCGGTGTCCGCCTATGCCGCCGCACGTCCGCCCACAAAAATCGGCTTCCGTTCGGGGCAAAGCATTCGTGCTGAAGATGCAGCGCTGGCCATGATCACAAAGTCGGCCAATGACGTGGCAACTGCCGTCGGCGAGTATATCGGCGGCTCCGAAGAGCGCTTTGCGCAGATGATGACAGCAAAGGCTCGCCGTCTTGGCATGCGTAACACGACGTTCCGTAACGCATCGGGCCTGCCGAACATGGCGCAGCATACGACTGCACGCGACATGGCGATCCTCAGCATCGCGCTTCGCCAGCATTTCCCGAACGAATTCTCCTATTTCTCCCGCCGCAGCTTCGTTTTCCGCGGACAGACCATCAACGGTCACAACCGTTTGCTCGGTCGCGTTGAGGGCGTGGACGGCATCAAGACCGGCTACACCAATGCATCCGGTTACAATCTGGCCTCTTCAGTCAGTCTGGATGGCCGCAGGCTCGTAGCGGTGGTCATGGGCGGCAATACCGGTGCCAGCCGCGACGCCCATATGACTCAGCTCATCCGCAAATATCTTCCTATGGCAACGCGTAGCCGTAACGCTGCACCGCTCGTCGCCATGCGCAACGATGCACCGCAGGTCGTTGCTTCGATCGATCTTCCCAAGGCCAAGAATGCCCCTGTTCCGGTAACCCGTCAGGTTGCAGCCGTGGATGACATCATCAACAACGAAAGCGGTGAAGGCGATAGCGACCAGCCTCAGGTTCTGGCACTTGCAGCACCGACCGCGCGTCCTGCTGCGCTGGCCGCGCAGGCTGCGATTCGCCCCACACCGAAGGCCGCCGTCCCGTCTGCACAGGCTCAGGAAGTCGATCCGGTCACAACCGCCTCAGCTGCTGCTGCCGGTGGCTGGGCAATCCAGATCGGCTCCCTCCCGAGCGAAGGTCAGGCGCGGGACATGCTTGCCAAGGCTTCTGCCACAGCAGGTGGCACACTGCGTGCGGCGTCGCCCTATACCGAGACCTTCAACAAGGGTAGCGCAACTTTCTACCGCGCGCGCTTTGTTGGCTTCTCCTCCAAGCAGGCTGCTTGGGATGCCTGCGCCTCGCTGAAGAAGAAAAACTTCGGCTGCTATGCAGTCGCGAACTAATCGATTGCGAGGGGTTCTGCCCCCTCGTTGCCAGCTTCAAACCCGAATTTGTAGTGCGTAGAGGGTTTCGAGATGTCAAATATGAGAGAAACTTTCGGCCAGCCGCCGTTCAAGACTGCCGACTGGACACAGGATGAAGGCAAGACTTCAGCCTTCGGTGCATTGTTCTCGGTGCAAGGCCTCAAGCAGGCTGCCCTGCGAATTGCCGATGTAAGGCGAGGCACCGGCTTTCAGACCAAAGATCTGGTCGGGCTGCTCATCTGCCATGCAGCCCGCAACAAGCGACTAGTTCAGCCACGGGCGTCCATGCGGATGACCCTGCCGGTGAATTTCGACCGAGTTTCTGTGCGCCTGACGATAGAAAACTGAATGAACACCAGATGAAATGAAAAAGGGCCTGCCGGTTACCCGGCAGGCCCTTTTACATGAGTGTGTCAATCTTCAAAGCAATCCCAGAGCCGCCAGCTCCTGGCGCAATTCTGCAGGCAAGGCAGCCCTGCCCGCTTTACCCGCGGCTTCATCACGCGGGACTTCATTTTCAGCCAGATAGCGCCAACCCTGAAAAGCACGGCGTGGCTGCCACTCGGTCGGAATGACCTTGGGTTCGAGAACAAGGTGACAGCGATTGATACCCTGCTCATCCGTAAATGGACGAACATCCAGCAGGCGCTGACGGCATTGGACGTTGCCCTTGATAACCCAGTAGAGCGAGCCACCTTCCAGCAGCTCATCGATCCGTTTCGGAACCATTCTCGTTGTGTGAAACTGTTCCGGCACCAAACCGGCCGCACGCTGTTCAGCGAGACGGAAATCGATCCAAGCCGCGAGATCTTCGATACTGTCGCAGCCGACACAAAGTTTGACGAGATTGAGAGCCATAGGGGTGATTTAGCCAAGACGAATGCGCGCTTCAAGCCTGAAGCATCGCATTCCGCCCAGAATTGCGAATCAACAGGCGACCACGTTGACGGCGAGACCACCCTGACTGGTTTCCTTGTAACGCTCGCTCATATCGTGACCGGTCTGGCGCATTGTCTCGATACAAGCGTCGAGAGGTACAAAATGCTTGCCGTCGCCCTTGACAGCAAGTGACGCTGCGGTCACCGCCTTCACCGCACCAAGCGCGTTACGTTCAATGCACGGCACCTGCACAAGTCCGGCAACCGGGTCGCAGGTCATGCCAAGATGGTGTTCGAGCGCAATTTCAGCAGCATTTTCAATTTGCTCAGGCGATCCGCCAAGCACAGCGGCAAGACCCGCTGCCGCCATTGCCGATGCTGATCCTACTTCGCCCTGACAACCAACTTCCGCGCCAGAAATCGATGCGTTGTGCTTGATGACACCACCAATTGCGGCAGACGTCAGGAGAAAATCGCGAATGCCTTTCTCATCGGCATCATCATGAAAATGCAGATAATAGCGCAGAACCGCCGGTACAACGCCTGCAGCACCATTTGTCGGTGCGGTGACTACCCGGCCGCCGGACGCGTTTTCTTCATTGACCGCCATCGCGTAAACCGAAAGCCAGTCATTTGCCAGAAGCGGGTTACTGCGATTATTGCGCCAGTCATCCTGAAGCTTATCATGAAGCTGTCGCGCACGACGACGGACATTCAGGCCGCCCGGCATGACACCGTCCCGGCTCAGTCCACGCTCGATACAGCCACGCATGGCCCCCCAAATACGATCGAGACCATTATCCAGATCACCGCGTGCCATATGCTTTTCTTCATTGGCCCGCTTCATTTCGGCGATCGACAGCCCGCTGTCGTGGGCCATCTCAAGCATCTCAGCAGCACTACGGAACGGAAACGGCACATCAGCCTTGTCGTCCTGCTTTGCACCGCTGCGCTGAACGCGGCTCAGCTCTTCTTCGGTCACCACAAAGCCGCCACCGATGGAAAAGTATGCCCGACGCAAGAGAAGATTGTCATCGGCATCGAATGCAGAGAAAGCCATGCCGTTGGCGTGCCCCGGCAAAGGAGTCTTCCGATCCAGTACGAGATCGACCTTCGGATCGAAATGATAGGCCGGATGTCCTTCGGGTTTCACTTTCTTCTCGGTAAAAACCTTCTCTACTTCAACGTCCATAATGTCGGGATCAATCGTATCCGGCAGATGACCGCAGAGCCCCAGAATGACGGCTCGATCCGTCGCATGCCCGACGCCGGTATATGCAAGAGAGCCGTGCAGGCTCGCTTTCAACCGGTGGATTTTCGAATGCGCAGGCCGTGGCCAGTTTCCGCCTATAATTTCATTGAGAAACATGCGCGCAGCCGTCATCGGGCCCATCGTATGCGAACTGGAAGGCCCAATGCCAATCTTGTAAAGATCGAAAACCGACAGAAACATTCCACACCTTCTGCAGCCGTCATAAGGCTGATTGATTCCTGATCGCAGCGTCGCCCGCCATTTGCCTGATCGTCCATTCTAGACAAAAATCGGCAAAAAGTCGCTAACGCAGAAACCGCGTATCTCTATCAGATAGTGTAGGAAAGGATCAACGCAAACGGAATGCTGAAATGCGGCATCAAATTTCCGGAATACGTAACGCCGCCTGACTTCTAGAGCATTTCCTGTTTTGTTTGATTCATTGGAAATGCTCTATCCGTTTGTTTTCACGCATGTCTTTATCCCAAAACCGGTTCCCACTTTCGGGAGACATGCTCTAGACGGAGAACAGATAGGCCATGAGGATGACAGCAGCGAGACCAACGACTGCCCAGAGCGTAACGCCCCAGCAGGATTTTTGAACGGTTTCGTCCATGGAGATTTTGGCAACCTTGTTGTGCAACTCTTTTACACAGCGTCCTTCACAACGCTGTTACCAATCATATAGCTTCGTGAACAACGGAACGCAACGGCGAAAAGCGACTGAATTGTGGCGATGAATTTTCAGGATTGAACATACGCTTCATGAAAGCTTTCTTTATCAATCAGTTACCAATAGATAACCTTAACAAAAGCTTTAAAGTGACGGCAGAAATGCGGCATCAGGGTTGAGGTAGAAGCATATCTGTCTTGCCCGCCAACCAGTAAGTGGCAAGTCCTACCCACTCACGCATGGCCACGCTGAACCACGAAAGCGCTTCATTCGGGGATTCGAGATAAAGGGCAAAACGCTCGCTGGCGCGCGTCTTGTAGTCTACCGGCCAGGCGACAACATCGAAATCCGCCTTGCGAAAGCAGCCAACGGATCGCGGCATATGATATGCGGAAGTCACCAGAAGCCACGTTTCGCCGGGCTTGGGCTGGGCCAGTTCTTTCGAGAAAATTGCATTTTCAACCGTGTTCCGAGACTTGTTTTCATAGATGTAACGTTCGCCGGAAAAGCCGAGATCTACCAGCATCTGCCGCGTGCTATCTGCCTCTTTGACGGATTCTTCGAAAAAGGCTCCATCACCTCCGGAAACAATAACCCTGGCGTCTGGATATAATCTCGCCAGCCGCATCGCTTCGAAAATGCGGTCGGCCGCGCTATTCAACTCGAAACCTTTGCGCCCGGCATTGATGTCGCCATTCATATAGCCGCCAAGAACAACGATCCCATCCACATGTCGTGGCATTGCATCCGGCTTCGCGAAACGATCCTCCAGCGGGGCAAGCAGAACAGAACCCAGTGTCGTGAAAGCCGCAAAAAACAGAATGGCGATAGACAACCCCAGCACACTCATACTGAGCCGTCGGGAACCTCGCCATATGGCCAGAAAAGCAATCAGGACAAGAACGAGAATTATCGTAACAGGTTGGAAAAACAGCCAGAAAATCTTCGACAGACTAAAAAACAATCAAGCTCTCCAATATCCAGCCCTCTGTCCGTGCCCATGCCAGCACGAATCCGTGTGCGACCGCATACTATAGTGTTGCAAAAGCCTGTGTTAGAGATTTGCCGGGAATCGAAAAACGCCGGATAGCGCTATCCAGCCGGAAGGAACCATGTCTAACATCACGCCCCAGGATATTGCACCTTCGTCCCGTATTCGTCTCGGGCGCATCGATATTGCGCGTGGGATCGCGCTGATCGCCATGGCGATCTACCATTTTGGCTGGGATCTTGAGTTTTTCGGCTATATGGCGCCTGCCACAACTGCCCATGGGGGCTGGAAGCTTTTCGCCCGCTGTATTGCTTCAAGCTTCCTGTTTCTGGTCGGCTTCAGCCTCGTTCTGGCGCATGGCAACGGGATTCGCTGGAAATCAATGGCGAAACGGCTGACACAAATCGTAATCGCTGCGGCCGCGATTTCAGCAGTCACATGGTATATGTCGCCGGACAGTTTCATCTTCTTCGGCATCCTTCACCAGATCGCTCTGGCAAGTGTGCTCGGTCTTCTTTTCCTGCGCCTGCCCGCCTTTGCAACATTGATCATTGCAGCGTTGGTCATCAGCGCTCCGCTTTACGCAAGCGCCGATATTTTCAATAATCCCGCGCTCAGCTGGGTCGGCCTTTCGACCGTGGCGCCGCGTTCGAACGATTATGTGCCGCTGTTTCCTTGGTTCGGAGCTGTCCTTATCGGCATGGCAGCGGCGCGCATATTTCAGCGTTTTGGTTGGCTTCAGCTCTTGGCTGGCGGGATCAAACCCCAGTTTCTTGAAAAGCCGCTGACATTTATCGGCAGGCATAGTCTGGCTTTTTATCTCATTCATCAGCCAGTTCTGATCGCGCTAGTTTATGTCTTCTCGCAACTGATGCCTCCGGCACAGCCAACACCGCGAGAAGCTTTCACGCAATCCTGTGTGGCTGCATGCCTGCAAAACGGAAGCGAACAGCTATGCCAGCAGTTCTGTGGCTGTGTCGTAACAGAGTTGGACAAGGCAAAACTGTTTGATGATGTCTTTAGCGGCAAGATCGATCAGGAGAACAACAGCACGGTCCAGGATATCGCACAAATGTGCTCACCGGTGCCCGATACCCAGTAAAACAGATCAGGTATTGACGCCCAGTTCGGCAAGACGCTCGATGCAGGATTCCTCGATCTGGTCGAGTTCGCCCAGCGTCTCCTCAATGTCGCGTCGCTTCTGACGAAGATCGGCGCGTTTTTCCTCAACGCGCTTCATGAGCAGCTTCAGCTGCCCCGTCTCGCCGGGCGGCTCACGATACATCTGGATGATTTCGTGGATTTCGGCGATCGAAAAACCAAGCCGCTTGCCACGCAGAATCTGCTTCAGAAGATGACGGTCGGCGGGACGGAACAGTCGTGTGCGGCCACGTCTCACAGGAGCGATCAGGCCTTCATCTTCGTAGAAGCGCAAAGTACGGGTTGAAATACCGAACTCGCGCGTCAACTCTGTGATCGTATAATATTCGCGCACCACAACATTCCTGCCTTATATCAAGCGGACCAGCCTCTAAACCGAATTGAGTTCAGAGGCTAAGTTGTGCTCCCCCATTTACGTAAAAGTCAACATTAAACCGATGCGAACTAAAATACATCTAGCTACAATTTGGCCGAAAACCGGAATAATCAATTTCACCTACCGCCAGAAACGGTGAAGGCTTTTCCAAAGGATATTCAGCTGAAACCCCTTAATTTCCGCTGATTTCCCATGGATTGCGACTTGCCATCATATTGCCGCTCATGCGTTATGAACTTGCGGAAACCAGTTACAAACGGCGATTCATGCGGCGCTCTATAAAATTTACCTTGATCGGACTTGTCGTCATCGCTGTGATAGGCGCGGCCCCATTTGCCGTCGAACCAATTGTCGTGAAGATCGGAGAAGGTTCGATTCGTCAGCTCGCCAGAGACGGTAATTTCTGTCAGACAGAGCAATGCGACGAAGGCATGAATTACGCGCTTGGTTTTCTCGAAACCAATTATGCGCTGTCGCCTCACGACATTAAATGGTGTATGGGCGTCGATGTCATTTCCCATTATGAGTTGCCATTCGGTAACGCATTGAAAAAGTCAATAACCGACCGAATGTACCAACGTTGTGGCGATCCGAAGCAAGATGAACCACCCGGCGATTATACGGATGAATAAAGGCGCTCTTCATGAAGCGATTTTTGCGCATTGGCGCCTGGATGATACTTCTGGCCATCCTTGCAGTTACGATCAGCCCGATTAAATTCCGCCCCGTGACAGGTGAGCCCGTCGATCTAGAGCGGTTTGCGGCTTTCTTTCTGGTCGGTGCCTTGTTCGCCCTCGCCTATCCTCGCCACTGGATGGGTGTTCTTCTGCTAACAGTCGGCTGCGCCGCACTTTTCGAACTGATGCAACGTTTGGCACCTGGGCGTCACGGCGAGTTCATAGACTTTGTTTTCAAGGCGGCCGGAGCCATATTTGGCATTGCTGTTGGCTATGGCCTCAGCCTTATGCGCCCTTTCCGGCAAGAAGGCTGATCAGGCAGCGGGAATAGCCTTCAGTCTGTCGCCTGCCGTTTCACGCATGAATTCCAGATGGATCGAACGTAGCAATGCGGCCAGATCGTCATTGGCAGCAGCAAATCGGCCGCCCCCGACAGCCTCGCACATGAGTGCTGATATTTCCGCAGCGCCCATACGCTTTCGCCCGGCAGCAACCGCCCGCCAGGCCTCGATGGCAACAATCAAGGGCGCATGCGTGGCATCGCTCAATCCGGAAGAGCGAAGAAGCGCAGCAAGGGCAGCAGGACGTCCGCCCGAAATAATCGCACAAATCCGCCTATCATCGAGATCGGAAAGCGCGCCCAGCAAGCTAGCGAAGAAATCTATACGGCCTCCGGCAACGGCACGGATAACAAAACTGGTCGTGATTTCACCGCGCAGACGCAGATGTTCGACCAGCGCCGGGAGTTCTTCTTGTGAACAGTTTTCCGCCAGTTGCATTGAGGCACGAGCGGTCGCATCGCCTACAACCTTATCGGCGCGGCGTTGACCCAGAAGCAATTTCACCAGCGGAAGAGATTGGAGAACCTCTCCGACTTTCACTGCGAGTAGATGACGGCATTCAGCCGGAAGATGCGGATGGGCCAGCAAGGCTTCCCGTACGACAGCATCATGTCCGCAGCGCTCGCTGATGCGCCGAAACGAAACGGGGGCGATACGGGCGCAGCTGTTGAAGAGCATTTCAGCAACAGCTTCATTATTCCCGACTTCGGCGATTGCCGCCGCGACTGCGAATGAAACATGCGGGCGCGCGGCAATCAAAACCTGCATCGATGGAGCGCTATAGGCCACACGATCAATCAGATCAGCGTCGCTAAGAAGCTTTGAGCGTGCAAGGATATATCCCGCCACCTCCGGTTGATCGGCTGCAAGCGCCGTTACGATATGCAAAGGCGAATGCACGCTGGTCGAAAGCACATCTGCAATAGCCATGCGAACTTTCGGGGAAGGATCATCAAGCAAAAGCGTCAATGCGGCTTCTGCATGTGCACGAGCATGATCAGACTGAAGCTGGTCAGTACATTGCCGGGCCAACTGAGCAGCACGGACAACGCGCGCAGCTACCGGCTCGCAGCCACCGACAAACGTATCTTTTTCGATATGCATTCTGGCCCCGCTCCAGATCGTTCTTGTATTCGAAAATGATAAATTAAAATGGTTTACGAGCGGTTTACCATGTTTTTTAACCGCATTGTCGCAGCATGGAACCGAACGCGTTTTCACTCGTTTTATCGTCATCAATTCAACGGAGACTTCAAATGGCCGACGAAAAGATCACGAACGAAATCCAGCAGGCTCTCGAAAAGCAGATTGCCGATATGCGCACTGAACTGAAGCGCCTTTCAAAGTCGCTGGCGTCACATTCTGGCGAGCTGAGAGAACGCGCGGAGGACGTCATGGATGATGCGTCCGGTCGTTTCCGTCATGCCGCGCAGGCCGTGCGTGAACGCGGTCAGGTCGTTGCCGAAACGGTTCGCGAAAACCCAGGCACAGCCACGACCCTTTTCGGAACTGCCGGAATTATCGGTATTCTCATCGGTGTTGCCATCGGGTGCGCCATTTCTGATCGCCGCTGAACAGCAAGAACAGCCTGATACTTATGCCCGTGCTCAATGCGCGGGCTTTTGTTTGCACTCTTTACGAGACGGTTGTGGTCTGCTAGCTCCCGGTCATTGGCAGTTTGCCACCGGTCGCAGCCTACCCGGTCAAAACAAGGATGAGCGCAATCAAGCGCTGCAAGACTGCGACGTGGCTTGAAACAAAGGCACGCAAATGTCTGAAAAGACGATATATTCCGATCTCAAGCAGCTCGGCTCCAACGCTTCGATCCCACAAAATCCGGAAGATGCCATCCTTGAAAGGGTCGCAAATCCGCAAGCGGGAACGCCTTACTGTGTGCGCTTCACCGCACCTGAATTCACCTCGCTATGCCCAATGACGGGACAGCCAGACTTTGCGCATCTGGTCATCGACTATGTTCCCGGCCAGTGGCTGGTGGAAAGCAAATCTCTGAAACTGCTCCTGTTTTCCTTCCGCAATCACGGTGCATTTCACGAAGATTGCACGGTAACCATCGGCAAGCGCCTCGTCGAGCTGCTGGAGCCGGAATGGCTCAGGATCGGCGGCTACTGGTATCCACGTGGCGGTATACCCATCGACGTTTTCTTTCAGACCGGAGCGGCGCCGCAGAACGTCTGGATACCGGAACAAGGCGTGCCCAACTATCGTGGTAGAGGCTAGTGCATCTCCAGCAAAAGTGCGAAGCAGTTTTGCGTAGGATAATGCGAAAACAAAGAGATCGAGCGGTTCCAGTGAACCCGTTTTAACTGGAACCGCTCCAGTTGATCGGAGTCGCTGTTGCGACTGAAGATCACGATCCCTATTATAGAAGCAGACCACATGGCCCCTGAAAGGACCCCCATGAAAAACTTCGCTATTCTGATTTCTCTGGCCGTTCTTGCCGGATGCGGGGGAGCTGGTAAGGCGGCCATGGATACAGGCAAGAGTTTTGATCGATTCGCCTGCATGTCGCGCAATTTCAAGGGCGAACCGCCCTGCCCGCAGCCGGAAGCTACAAACCAGAAGGCACAGTAAAACCAGAAAGGAGGCCTGTCATGGCTATCGAACCCAAGGACGTTCTCGATTTCTGGTTCTCGCCGAAGATGCGAGAAAACTGGTTCAGCAAAAGTGATGAGATCGACGCGGAAATTCGTGAGAAATTTCTGACGGCTTACGAAGATGCTCGCGCCGACAAGCTGGAACACTGGAAACAACAGCCCGAAAGTGCGCTTGCGCTCACCATTCTGTTCGACCAGTTTCCGCGCAATATGTTCCGTGGTTCACCGCGTTCTTTTGAAAGTGACGGGCTGGCCCGAGATGTGGCGGCGCAGGCGCTCGATCACGATTTCGACCGCAAACTATCGCCCGAACAACGCCAGTTCTTCTATCTGCCATTCATGCATAGTGAGCATCTGAGCGACCAGAAGCGCTGCGTCGATCTTTATGAAAGGCTCGGCGACGAGTTCTCGCTCGGTTTCGCCCGCCAGCATCACGATATCATTGAACGCTTTGGACGCTTTCCCCATCGCAATAAGGTGCTTGGTCGCGATACCACCCACGAGGAAACCGAATTCCTCAAGGAACATACAGGCTTCTAAAATTCAGAGCGCATCCCGAAAAGTGTGAAACGGTTTTCGGTAAAGATGTGCGTTAAACAAATATCTAGAGCAGCCGATAAGGCAATATTCCGCGGCGGTCATGATCGACCGCCAATCTGCTTTTAAGCGGCGGAACGGCGCGCTGCACACATTCAGCGCGTTCGCAGATACGGCAGGAAACGCCAATCGGATCAAAGGCAGAGCGCACTGCTATGTCGAGCCCATCCGCATAGACAAAATCCTGCGCGTAGGCCACCTCACAGCCAAGGGCGATAGCGTAGCGCCGCTGAGGTGCATTGAATCCCCCCTCGCTCTTGGTCAGTTCTGTCGCAATGCAAAGATAGCGCGCACCATCCGGCGTTTCGGCAAGCTGCCGAATGATCCGTCCCGGCGTCTCGAATGCCTGATGCACATTCCATAGCGGGCACGCAGCACCATAGCGCGCAAATTGCAGCTTGGCAGCGCTGTGTCGCTTCGTGATGTTCCCAGCCCTGTCTATGCGAGCAAAAAACACCGGTACGCCCCGATGGCCGGAACGCTGCAAGGTGCTAAGCCGATGTGCAACCTGTTCCAGACTTGCCCCGAAACGCGATGCCAACAGCTCCAGATCATGGCGCAGCTCCTTGGCTGCTGAAAGGAATGTCTGATAGGGCAGCATCAGCGCCCCGGCGAAATAATTGCGCAAGCCGATCTTGCAAATTTCAACAGCCTCGGCAGAGCGAAAATCCGCTCGTCCAGCAATCGTGCTCACCAGTTCTTCCATTTCCAGTTCGGCGATCTGGAACGCGATCTGGAAACTGCGGGTTGAGGCGGGAGAATAGGGGTTGAGATAAAGCACACGTGCTGCAGGATCGAACCGACGCAGGACTGCCTCCTCCGGCCCGGCCCGCGCAATGTGCACACGGTGGTGCTCCGCCATATATTGCGGCAAGGCTACACCGATGTCCCGACACGGAATATTTAGCTCCGCTGCCAGCTTTTCTGCGGCAATATCAATCTCATGTACGTAATTGTCGATAAAATGGAAAAAGTCGCGAACTTCCTCATAAGGCGCGGGCTCCGCAGTAGACGGAGCGCGACCCAGCTGATTATCCAGACTTGCGAGCTGTTCGCTGTTGCGGCGGTAGGCCTGATGGCAGGCAATCAGCGCATGAGCCAGCCCCGGCGCATTTTGCGTAATGAGCTTCAGTTCCTGCAGGTTCGGCTTGTAATTGTCGAAAACGGGGTCAGCCAGTGCCTCGGAAACAGCTGAAAGCAATCGATCATCATCACCCAGTGAAATGGCGCCTATATCGATCTGGTAGTTTTCAGCCAGCGCGAGCAAAACGGCTGCGGAAACAGGCCGCTGATTATTCTCGATCTGATTGAGATAACTCGTTGAAATACCGAGGCGTTCAGCAAAGCCCGACTGGGTTGCCTTATGTTGCTCGCGTATTTCGCGTATCTTTCTGCCGATATAAAGTTTTCTCGGTGCCATTTTCGCAAATTCGCATTTCGCTATTTGCAAATTTATATCTTACACAATCGCACCTTTTCAAGCTTTTCCAGAACGCCTTCGGATTTTAAGCAGGAAGGAGAAAAGACTATGTTTTCAGTTTCATAACTCGCCTTCCAAAGGCCACCCAAAAGTGGGGACTTTATGCAGGAACTTCTTGAGCAACTCGAAGCCCGCCGTACGGAAGCCCGCCTTGGCGGTGGTCAGCGCCGTATCGATGCCCAGCATGGCAGAGGCAAGCTTACTGCCCGCGAAAGGATCGAAGTGCTTCTCGACGAAGGATCGTTTGAGGAGTTCGATATGTATGTCACGCATCGCTGCACCGACTTCGGCATGGAAAAGCAGAAGGTCGCTGGCGACGGTGTCGTGACGGGCTGGGGCACGATCAACGGCCGGCAGGTCTATGTATTCAGCCAGGATTTTACCGTTCTGGGCGGCTCATTGTCCGAAACCCATGCGCAGAAAATCTGCAAGATCATGGATATGGCCATGAAGAACGGCGCGCCGGTAATCGGCCTCAACGATTCCGGTGGTGCGCGCATTCAGGAAGGCGTCGCGTCGCTCGCGGGCTATGCCGACGTGTTCAAGCGCAATGTGGATGCGTCCGGTGTGGTGCCGCAAATCTCGGTCATTATGGGCCCTTGCGCAGGCGGTGCAGTCTATTCGCCAGCCATGACCGACTTCATCTTCATGGTGCGTGACAGCTCCTATATGTTCGTGACAGGTCCCGACGTGGTGAAAACCGTGACCAACGAAATTGTCACGGCGGAGGAACTGGGCGGCGCCTCGACCCACACCAGAAAGTCATCGGTCGCCGATGGCGCTTATGAGAACGATATTGAAGCGCTGGAACAGGTCCGCATTCTGTTCGACTTCCTGCCGCTCAACAATCGCGAGAAGCCACCAGTACGCCCGGTATTCGATGATCCGGCCCGGCTCGAAATGCGGCTCGACACACTGATTCCAGATAGCGCCACCAAGCCCTACGATATGAAGGAGCTTATCCACGCGCTGGCCGACGAAAGCGATTTCTTCGAAATTCAGGAATCTTTTGCGAAGAACATCATTACCGGCTTCATCCGTATGGATGGTCAGACTATCGGTGTCGTTGCAAACCAGCCCATGGTGCTTGCCGGTTGCCTCGATATCGATTCATCGCGCAAGTCTGCCCGGTTCGTTCGCTTTTGCGACGCCTTCAATATCCCGATCCTGACCCTTGTGGATGTTCCGGGCTTCTTGCCCGGCACGGCGCAAGAATATGGCGGCGTCATCAAGCACGGCGCAAAACTGCTCTTCGCTTATAGCCAGGCAACTGTTCCCATGGTCACGCTCATCACCCGCAAGGCCTATGGTGGCGCATATGATGTGATGGCCTCAAAACATATCGGTGCTGATATCAATTATGCCTGGCCGACGGCGGAAATCGCCGTGATGGGCGCCAAGGGCGCAACGGAAATTCTCTACCGTTCGGAGCTGGGCGACCCTGAAAAGATCGCCGCGCGCACGAAGGAATATGAAGCGCGTTTTGCCAATCCGTTCGTGGCTGCGGAGCGCGGCTTCATCGACGAGGTGATCATGCCGCATTCCTCGCGCCGCCGCATTGCACGCGCTTTTGCCAGCCTGCGCAACAAGCAGCAGAGCACGCCTTGGAAAAAGCACGACACCATTCCGCTGTGATCCGGTTCAGTTGAGTAGATAAAATGATCAAGAAAATTCTCATTGCCAATCGCGGCGAAATCGCATGCCGTGTGATCAAGACCGCAAAGAAGATGGGCATTGCGACGGTCGCGGTTTATTCCGACGCCGACCGCAATGCCCTGCATGTCAAAATGGCTGACGAAGCAGTCCACATCGGACCAGCGCCGTCCAATCAGTCCTATATCGTCATCGACAAGATTCTGGCTGCGATCAAGGAAACCGGCGCAGATGCCGTGCATCCCGGCTATGGCTTTCTGTCGGAAAATCCGCGTTTCGCTGAAGCACTGAAAGCCGCCAACGTCACCTTCATCGGCCCACCGGTGAACGCAATTGAGGCCATGGGCGACAAGATCACCTCGAAGAAGCTTGCCTCCGAAGCCGAAGTTTCCACCGTACCTGGTCATATGGGTTTGATCGAAGACGCCGACGAGGCGGTTCGCATTTCCACATCCATCGGGTACCCGGTCATGATCAAGGCTTCAGCCGGCGGCGGCGGTAAGGGCATGCGTATCGCGTGGAACGACGACGAAGCCCGCGAAGGTTTCCAGCTTTCGCGCAATGAGGCCAAGTCTTCTTTCGGCGACGACCGCATCTTCATCGAAAAATTCGTTACCCAGCCGCGCCATATTGAAATTCAGGTTCTGGGTGACCAGCACGGCAATGTTGTCTATCTCGGCGAACGCGAATGTTCCATCCAGCGCCGTAATCAGAAGGTCATTGAAGAAGCACCTTCGCCATTCCTTGATGAAGCCACCCGCAAAGCCATGGGCGAGCAGGCAGTGGCTCTCGCAAAGGCCGTTGGTTATTACTCTACAGGCACGGTGGAATTTATCGTTGATGGCAGCCGCAACTTCTACTTCCTTGAAATGAATACGCGTTTGCAGGTTGAGCATCCGGTGACGGAGCTCATTACCGGCATCGACCTCGTGGAAGAAATGATCCGCGTTGCATCGGGTGAAAAGCTCCGTTTCGACCAGAGCGACGTGAAGCTCAACGGTTGGGCTATGGAAAGCCGCCTCTATGCGGAAGACCCATATCGCAACTTCCTGCCCTCTATCGGCAGGTTGACCCGCTATCGCCCACCAGCCGAAGGCCGCAATTCGGATGGTACGATCGTGCGCAATGACACTGGCGTGTTCGAAGGCGGCGAAATTTCGATGTATTATGATCCGATGATCGCAAAGCTCTGCACCTGGGGGCCGGATCGCACCAGCGCCATCGATGCGATGGGAGATGCTCTGGACGCATTCGAGGTTGAAGGCATCGGTCACAACCTGCCCTTCCTGTCGGCAGTAATGGATCATCCGCGTTTCCGCGAAGGTGCACTCACAACCGCATTCATTGCCGAGGAATATCCGGACGGCTTTGTCGGCGTCCCGGTTTCGGAAGATGATGCGCGGGTGCTTGCTGCGGTTGCTGCCCAGATCAATCTGGCGATCGAACAGCGCAACATGCAGATTACCGGACGGATTTCCAGCGAAAAGCAATCGGTCGCGACTGATTGGGTGGCGACACTTGGCGGGTTCACCCTGCCGGTTCGCATTGTGGAAGGCGAAGGCGGAACGACGATCAATTTCGTGGATGGCGGTAGCCTGCCAGTTGCCAGCGACTGGCATCCCGGTAGCCATCTGGGCTCATTTACCGTTGGCGGCAAGCCCATTGCCATCAAGGTTTCGCGCGTGGGCACTGGCTGGCGCCTGCGCTGGCGCGGCATGGATATGGTCGCTCACGTCCGCAAGCCACGTGTCGCAGAACTCGCAAAACTCATGCCGGTAAAGCTGCCACCAGATACGTCGAAAATGCTGCTCTGCCCGATGCCGGGCGTCATCACATCGATCCTCGTCAAGGATGGTGAAACTGTCGAAGCCGGTCAGCCACTGGCCACCGTAGAAGCCATGAAGATGGAAAACGTGCTGCGTGCGGAACGCCGTGCTACCGTAAAGCGCATCACAGCGGAGGCTGGCTCCAGCCTTGCCGTAGACGAACTGATTATGGAATTTGAGTGAGGTCGATATGAGCGAGCGCCCCACAACCCGAGCAGACTGGGAAGCATTGGCCGAGAAGGAACTGAAGCGGCCAGCTGACAGCCTCATTTGGCAAACGCCAGAAGGCATTGACGTCAAGCCGCTCTATACGGAAGATGACCTTCAAGGCATCGACCATCTGGGCACCCTGCCCGGCTTCGAGCCTTTCTTGCGCGGTCCTCGTGCGACCATGTATGCGGGTCGTCCATGGACGATCCGGCAATATGCGGGATTTTCGACGGCCGAAGAATCCAACGCCTTCTATCGCAAGGCTCTCGCTGCCGGTCAGCAGGGCGTTTCGGTTGCCTTCGATCTTGCCACGCATCGCGGCTATGATAGCGACCATCCGCGTGTTGAAGGCGATGTGGGCAAGGCTGGCGTTGCCATCGATTCCGTCGAGGATATGAAGATCCTTTTCGACGGCATTCCGCTGGAACAAATTTCCGTTTCCATGACCATGAACGGCGCGGTGATCCCGATCCTCGCCAATTTCATCGTGGCGGGCGAGGAACAGGGCGTGCCCCGCGCCCAGCTTTCCGGCACGATCCAGAACGACATCCTCAAGGAGTTCATGGTCCGCAACACTTATATCTATCCGCCGGAACCCTCCATGCGGATCATTGCGGATATCATCGCCTATACGGCAGGCGAAATGCCGAAGTTCAACTCGATTTCCATTTCCGGCTACCATATGCAGGAAGCGGGCGCGACACTGGTTCAGGAACTCGCCTTCACGCTTGCCGATGGGCGTGAATATGTGCGTGCCGCCCTGAACAAGGGCCTGAATGTCGATGAATTTGCGGGACGACTGTCATTCTTCTTCGCCATCGGCATGAATTTCTTCATGGAAATCGCCAAGCTGCGCGCCGCGCGCCTGCTCTGGTCGCGCATCATGAAGGAATTCGATCCGAAGAAGCCCGGCTCGCTGATGCTACGCACGCATTGCCAGACTTCGGGCGTATCGCTTCAGGAACAGGATCCCTACAACAATATCGTCCGCACCGCATTCGAGGCCATGTCAGCTGCTCTTGGCGGTACGCAATCGCTGCACACCAATTCCTTCGATGAAGCCATTGCTTTGCCAACCGAATTTTCGGCTCGTATCGCTCGCAATACGCAGCTCATCCTCCAGAACGAAACCGGCGTAACCAAAGTGGTCGATCCGCTGGCAGGTTCTTATTACATCGAAAACCTCACCAACGAGCTGGCCGAAAAGGCCTGGGCGCTGATCGAGGAAGTCGAAGGTCTGGGCGGCATGACCAAGGCGGTCGAAAGCGGCCTTCCGAAGCGCCTCATCGAAGAAGCAGCGACCAAACGGCAGGCGGCGGTCGATAAGGGCGAAGAGATCATTGTCGGGGTCAACAAGTTCCGGCTGGAACAGGAAGACGAAATCGACATTCTGGAAATCGACAATTCGGCTGTTCGCCAGTCGCAAATTGCACGTCTCAATCGCATCAAGGAAACGCGCAACAAGGCAAAAGTCGAAGCAGCTCTGGCAGAACTGGAAAAAGTTGCAAAGACCGGCGAAGGCAATCTTCTCGCCGCCGCTGTTGAAGCCTCCCGTGCTCGCGCCAGCGTCGGAGAAATTTCCGACGCCATGCGCCGCGCATTCGGCGATCATGCTGCAGTTCCGAAGGTCGTCAAGAAGGTTTACGGCGCGGCCTATAAGGACGAGCCCGAATATCAGACGCTGGTTGAGCGGCTTGGCGATTTTTCAAAGCAGATCGGCGAAACGCCGAAAGTGATGGTGGCAAAGCTCGGCCAGGACGGGCATGATCGCGGTGCCAAAATCATTGCGTCAGCCTTCGGCGATATCGGCTTCGAGATACTGGCCGGGCCACTGTTCCAGACGCCGGATGAAGCTGCCGATATGGCGATCAAGTCCAAGGTGCATGTTCTTGGAGTTTCGTCGCTAGCAGCCGGTCACAAGACACTTCTGCCTCAGCTTGTGGATACGCTCCGCAGGAAGGGCGCGGAAAATATCATTGTCGTCTGTGGTGGCGTCGTTCCCCGTCAGGATTATCAGTATCTGTTCGACCACGGTGTGGCGGCGGTTTTCGGCCCCGGCTCGAATGTGCTTGATTGTGCCCGCGCCGTGCTCGACCTGATGGAAGGCAAACGTCGTAATCTGTAGTATTCTCAGATGGATATGCCCTTTACAGGACTCATTTTCTGAACAACTTCAGAAGCCGGGTGAATAGCCCGGCTTCTTGCGTGGAGCATTTCCAGCAAAAGTGCGAAGCGTCTACGCGGGGAAATCAGTTCACTGGACTGATTTCTGATCCCGCCTCGATGCGTCACATAATGCGACGCAACAAATACACAGAACGGTTCCAGCGACTCCGTTTTAACCGAAACCGCTCTAGGACCATCATTCAGTTTTTCGGTCCGGCAAAACCGGCAATCGTGGAACTGGTAACCGAGACCGGATCGCTGGCCGGGAACGTATCTTCCAAGCCCTCTTCAAGCTGGCGCTCCAGCTCTGCCCGGTCACCCGCGCGGCGCGCGCTGGGGCGTGTCAACAGGTTTTCAGGCTGAATGCCGCATTCCATACATGCAACGCCCAGCGCTTCGCCGAGCTTGATCGCGGCACGACGTATCACTTCATCGCGCGCCAGTTCCGCTTCCGTCTCGTTCTCAACCTTGACAGTGATCTTCTCTTCGCCCTCGGTGACGAACTCCACCATATAGAGCTTGAAGCCCCCAACCGAACTGATGCGGGTTTCGACAATTTCCATCGCTTGACCTCCGCGTTTTCTATGAGGATCAAACGTCGACCAGCGCCTGAAAGTTCCGCATATCTATGCAATTACGGAACCCCGCCCCTCCATCAAGCGTTTCTCGCCTGTCGTCTGGAGGTTGCGATGTCACAGTTCTTCACAAAGCTCAGCGAAAAAGCCGCCGAACTTGCAGGCCATTATCTGGCATTCGGGCTGGCAACCTTGTTCATCCTGTTATGGGGCATTAGCGGGCCTTTCTTTGACTTCTCGGATACTTGGCAACTGGTGGTGAATACATCGACCACAGTCATCACATTCCTGATGGTGTTCCTTATCCAGAACGCACAGGATCGCGAAGCAAGCGCGACACAGGCAAAACTCGATGAAATTTTGACCATCGTCTCAACAGCCAGGAGTGAGACCATAGGTGCGGAACACCTTCCTCTCGACAAGCTGAAGGCAATCTTGAAGCACCTTGAAGAGCAGAGCAAAAAAACCTCGACCGAAGAACCAGAATAAGCAACCCGATCTTTCCGGTGGAATGTTCACGCCTATATCCCCTCCGGAGAATTCTTATCATTAGCAGAAAGGATGTCCCATGGCCGTCACCAAGAAGCAGGAAGCTCGCGCTCTCAATGCCGACGAAAAAGAGCTGGTGGAAAAGTCGCACCATCCTTTTTTGCAGAACGTCCCCGACGAAGAACTTTCTCATCTGGCGAAACTGATCCGCGAACGCCGCAAGAAGGCAAAAGATCAGGCCCACCAGCGCAGGCGCGAAGTGCGCGGAAAGGGAGCCGCTCGTGGCGCGACACCCTCCAAGGCGGATGAAGGTTCACATCTGAAAGTATCCGTTCTGGCTATGGCGGTGCGTCGCATCAACACCGAAGTTGAACGCCGTCGTCGCATGTCAGCCAGCGCCGAACTGATCGCCAATGCCCGAAAAGCGCTTGCGACCAAGGAAGCAAACGAAAAGAAAGGCAAGGATTTCAACACGCGTCATGCGCTGAACGGCATGCGTAACATCCCGAACGAGAAATACGACAGCCTTGTCCGCCCTGCAGAGCGTGGACGACTCCGTAAGGCCGCAAGTGTCGCTCAGGCGAAGAAGGACACTCGCCAGAAAGACGCGGGTTAGAGCATTTCCAACGCCGTCTTTCGGGATGGGGGTGCGAAAGCCCGGTCCAGACGTTTCAATTGATCTTCGGAAAGCCGCAAGTCTGCGGCTTTTCTGTTATCCCGCACATGATGCAGGTTGGACGACTTTGGAATTGCTATGACATTGCCGCTGCGCATTGCCCACGCAAGCGCAACTGAGGCTGGCGTTCCTCCCGTCTCGCTTGCAATTTCCGCCAGTACGGAATTGCCCAGCAATCGACCTTGCTCGATAGGCGAATAAGCCATCAGCGGAATTTTACGCCCGGCACACCATGGCATCAGATCAAATTCTGGGCCGCGCCGCGTCAGATTGTAAAGTATCTGGTTCGTTGCAACGGCATTGCCGCCAGCTATACCGACGAGTTCTTTCATGTCATCCGTATCGAAATTGCTGACGCCCCAGCTCACTATCTTTCCAGCATGCTGTAATTCATCGAACGCAGCGACAGTCTCCTCAAGCGGATATCGCCCACGCCAATGCAGCAAATACAGATCAATGTGATCCGTGCGAAGGCGCTGCAGGCTCCTCTCGCAGGCCTCGATTGTACCCTTCCAGGACGCATTGAACGGCAATACCTTGCTGACGAGAAACACATCATCGCGACGGCCCGTAATGGCTTCGCCAACAACGTCTTCCGCCTCTCCATCAGCATACATTTCCGCCGTATCGATCAGCGTCATCCCGAGATCGATGCCGCTTCTCAGTGCTTCGATTTCATAGCGGCGTTGCGTGCTATCCTCACCCATATACCAAGTGCCCTGCCCGAGCGCTGGAACCGTCTGGTCCGAAGGCAGGGTGATCTGTGATATGGTTCCCGTCATTGCATCTTCCCCTATGAAACGACCATTGCCATGATCGCTACATAGCCGGAAAATTCAAGACCTTGAGAACAAGGGCTCAAGCAAAATGCAGACCGAAACCCTGCATGAGCCTGCGGATGGCATAGTCCGGATTGCGGGATGTCACGACCGCCAGATCGTTGTGATGATGCAGCTCTTCATCGGCGCAGCGTGGTTTCAGCAGCGAGACGGTACGCCGGGCGATCGCTTCCGCAGGATCGAGCCAGTCAACCGGCCATGGCGCAAGACGGCGAAACACATTGGCAAGGAACGGATAGTGCGTGCAGGCCAGCACGACAATGTCGGTCCGGTTACCATCCTGCTCAATGAAGCAGGGAGCGATCTGTTCCACGATCAGCGCCTCGTCGATCTTTTCGCCGCGAATATGGGCTTCCGCTACTGTCGCAAGCTGATCGGCACCAACGAGACGAACATGGCACTGGGTGGCGAAAGATTGAATGAGATCGCGCGTATAAGCACGCCTGACGGTACCGGGGGTCGCCAGCACGGAAACAAGTCCCGACGATGTTCTTTCGGCAGCGGGCTTGATTGCTGGCACTGTGCCGACAAACGGCACCGAAGGATAGGCTTGCCGCAAATCATCCAGCACCAGCGTGGAGGCCGTATTGCAGGCAATGACCGCGATCTCGGGGTCATAGGCGGCAATGAGCTTGCCGAACAGCTCGACAATCCTCTCCCTCAACGCATCCTCTTCCCATCCGCCATAGGGAAACCCGGCATCGTCGGCAACGTAGACAAAGCGGCGATCCGGCATAAGCACCCGCGCTTCGCGCAAAACCGTCAGGCCTCCGATACCGCTGTCGAAAACCAAAATAGGTCTTTCGACATCGGCAGAAGGCATGGCGGCAAAGCTTACAGCGGGTGCGTTTTTCATTCGTCCTCGTCCTTCATTGCCGGAGCCTCGCTCGCAGGCTTACGCGCACGTCCTTCCGGGGCACCGGAACCGCGTGGTTTCTTCGGCGTGAACACGTCAAGCGACGTGACAACACCGCGCAGCAACTTGAGTTCTGCGGATGCGAAACCAGCACGCGTCAACACGGCGCGCAGATTGTTGACCATGATTTCCTTGCGGGCTTCCGGACGGAAATATCCCCGAACATCAAGGGCTTCTTCGAGATGATTGAAGAGCCCCTGCAACTCCTGTTTTGGCGCCATCTCAAGCTCCGGCCCGCGGAACACGGTCTCCGTTTCCGTCTCAAGGCCCGACTTCATCCATTCATAGGACATCAGCAAAACGGCCTGAGCGATATTCAGCGATGCGAAAGCCGGATTGACCGGAAACGTCACCAGTTCATCCGCAAGACCGACCTCTTCATTGCTGAGACCGAAGCGTTCACGGCCAAACAGGATGCCGGTCTTCTCACCAGTCCGGAAACGACGGCGCAGTTCGCCCCCCGCTTCCACGGCGCTGCGAACCTGCTTGAAGCCATCACGTTCACGTGCCGTCGTCGCATAGACGAAATTGAGATCGGCGATAGCGGACGGCAGGTCGTCATAGACTACCGCATTGTCGATCACATGATCGGCCTTGCTGGCTGCCGCCCTTGCCTTCTCACTCGGAAACTCTTCGCGCGGATTGACGAGGCGCAATTCAGCCAGACCAAAATTCGCCATGGCGCGCGCCACCATGCCGATATTCTCCGGCAATTGCGGCTCCACCAGCACGATTGCCGGTCCTTCCGCGATGAAGGGGCGCTGTTTATCTGTTCCTGCCATGATCTCTTCCGCATTAGCTATCGTATCGTGGCGTTTCCCTTACATAATTGACGCAGAATCGCAAAGATTCCCCTTACGTGTTTTAGGGAAAAGCCTGTGTAGTAGCCCGATAACACCTATTTGCTGCCCATTCATGCCAGACTGTCCACCAGATACAGGATCAAAGGGAGGAAACCATGTCCGGTAAGAAGATACTCATGCTTTGCGGCGACTTTGGTGAGGACTATGAAACCATGGTCCCGTTCCAGACGCTTTTGACTGTTGGTCATACGGTTCATGCGGTCTGCCCCGGCAAGAAGGCTGGCGATCATATCGCGACAGCCATTCACGACTTCGAAGGCCACCAGACCTATACAGAAAAGCCCGGCCATAACTTCACGCTGAACGCGACCTTCACCGATGTTAAGCCTGAGAACTATGACGCTCTGGTCATTCCTGGGGGTCGGGCACCGGAATATCTGCGTCTCGACGATAAGGTTATCGCCGTGGTGAAGCATTTCTTTGAAGCGAACAAGCCAGTCGCTGCAGTCTGCCACGGCGCGCAATTGCTGGCCGCAGCGCGCGTTCTGGAAGGTCGCACCTGTTCTGCCTACCCGGCCTGTCGCCCGGAAGTTGAACTCGCCGGTGGCAAATATGCTGATATTCCGGTTGATCAGGCGGTTACGGATGGCAATCTCGTCACGTCGCCCGCATGGCCCGCCCATCCGGCGTGGCTGTCACAGTTCCTTACTGTGCTCGGCACCAGGATCACCCACAGCTGATCGCAACGCCCTGCCTGTTTCCCAACAAGGTTGCAGGCAGGGCGAAACTGCGCGACAGTAAGTTTGGGAGAATGATCCGGAGGAAATCATGTGCAGGCTGTTCATCGGTGCCGATCCTGAGCTCTGGCTGAGCGTAACACGTTCGCTGCGCATCGATGGCGTCGTGACAAGCGTCCGGCTTGAGAATTTCTTCTGGTGGGCTCTCGAAGATATTGCAGCACGCGATGATCTCACGGTCAGCCGTCTTATCGGCAAACTTTACGATGAATCCCGGAATGAGGGGCACGACCTCGACAATTTCGCGTCGTTCCTGCGGGTCTGCTGTGGACGTTATCTTTCGTTGCAGCTGAACGGCCTTGTTCCCACAGACAAGTCGACCGCCATCTCTACACTGGATGCAGACACCATTCTGGTCAGGGAACAGGAAAACTATCGCCAGCGGCAATCTTCCTGGGAGAAATCTCGTGATGACAATCGCACTGCACACCGCGCCGCATAATCGGTGCCGTCAAAAGCCATTTCACGCTTTTCGCAAGTCTCTCCCGAAATTTTGACCGCCTAAACGCTCTATAGGCCAAAGAATAAGCCTCTTACGCTTTGCCTTATTCGTCGTGAGTGCTATACGGGCGCGACGCATTGAAAAAGAGGCTTCATCCATGGCAAAAATCAAGGTTGCGAACCCGGTCGTTGAACTCGACGGCGATGAAATGACCCGCATCATCTGGCAGTTCATCAAGGACAAATTGATCCATCCCTACCTCGACATTGATCTGAAATATTACGATCTGTCAGTCGAGCACCGCGATGCCACCAATGACCAGGTTACCATTGATGCGGCTAATGCCATCAAGGAACACGGCGTTGGCGTAAAATGCGCAACCATCACCCCGGACGAAGCCCGCGTTGAAGAATTCAAGCTCAAGAAGATGTGGAAGTCGCCAAACGGCACGATCCGCAACATTCTCGGCGGCGTGATCTTCCGCGAGCCGATCATCTGCAAGAACGTTCCGCGCCTCGTGCCGGGCTGGACCCAGCCGATCATCGTTGGCCGTCATGCTTTCGGCGATCAGTACCGCGCGACCGATTTCAAATTCCCGGGCAAGGGCACGCTGTCGATCAAGTTCGTCGGTGAAGATGGCGAGACCATCGAACACGAAGTCTATCAGGCTCCGGCGGCTGGTGTGGCAATGGCCATGTACAACCTCGACGAATCGATCCGCGAATTTGCCCGTGCTTCGCTGAACTACGGCTTGCAGCGCAACTACCCGGTCTATCTCTCGACCAAGAACACTATCCTCAAGGCTTATGACGGTCGCTTCAAGGACATCTTCGAAGAAGTTTACCAGACCGAATTCGCTGACAAGTTCAAGGCTGCAAAGATCTGGTACGAACATCGCCTCATCGACGACATGGTCGCTTCGGCGCTCAAGTGGTCCGGCGGCTATGTTTGGGCTTGTAAGAACTACGACGGCGACGTGCAGTCGGACATCGTGGCTCAGGGTTTTGGCTCGCTCGGCCTGATGACCTCGGTTCTGATGACGCCGGATGGCAAGACCGTTGAAGCAGAAGCTGCACACGGCACCGTTACCCGTCACTACCGCCAGCATCAGAAGGGCGAGGAAACCTCGACCAACTCGATCGCTTCGATCTTCGCATGGACGCGTGGTCTCGCACACCGCGCCAAGCTCGACGACAATGCCGAGCTTAAGCGTTTTGCCGACACGCTGGAAAAGGTCTGCGTCGACACCGTTGAAAGCGGCTACATGACCAAGGATCTGGCTCTGCTCATCGGTCCAGATCAGCCTTGGCTCTCGACCACCGGTTTCCTCGACAAGATCGACGAGAACCTTCAGAAGGCCATGGCCGCCTGATAAAATATTCGACGCTTATCGTCGATATGGAAAACCCGGCAGCCTCGCTGCCGGGTTTTTTCATTTCCTTTTCAAGGGAAAAAGCGCATCCTGCCACCGCTTACAGGGAGGATGAAATGGCTGAGTTGAAGCTCTATACCAACCCGATGTCGCGCGGACGCATCGCGCGCTGGATGCTGGAGGAGATCGGCAAACCCTATGATGTGGAAATTCTGGATTTCGGGCCACCGATGAAGGGGCCTGACTACTGCACAATCAATCCGATGGGCAAAGTTCCTGCCCTGCGCCACGGCGATGCGGTGGTGACGGAAGTGGCTGCAATCTGCGCCTATCTGGCAACAACATTTCCCGAAGCTGGTCTGGCGCCTCACCCCAATGAGCGCGCGGATTTCTTCCGCTGGCTGTTCTTTACATCTGGTCCTGTGGAAGCCGCCTTGTCCAACCATGCGCTCGGCTTTGAAATCCCCGCAGACAAGCAGGGAATGGTCGGCTACGGCAATTACGATACAGTGGTCAACACATTGGAGAAAGCGGTTTCGCACCATCCATACATCACCGGCGACCGCTTCACGGCGGCTGACGTTTATGTCGGCTCGCACATCGGCTGGGGCCTGCGCTTCGGCACGTTGCCGGCCAGAGGAGCGTTCGTCGCCTATTGGGACCGACTAAAAGATCGTCCTGCCATGAAGCGCGCCACGGAACTGGACGAGGCAGCAGCCGCAGCCACACAGCATTAACAACATAATGCTGGCTGTTCAGGTCACGTAATCTGGCCAGCCAGCTCAAACGTGTGTGAGAATGCCTGTGCACCTTTTGGCGAGAACGCGATGACACGCCCCGCTTCGCGGCGTGCCCAGCCCTTTGAAATGAAATGGTTCAACAGCGCTGCACCGAGCGCTCCGCCCAGATGGTTGCGACGTTCACTCCAGTCGAGGCAGTGACGACAGACCGGGCGCTTGCCCTGCTCCAGAGTGGTCACATCAACGCCAAGGCAACTGAAAAACGACTTGCCCTTTTCTGTCAGCACCGGCTCATTGTCATCAACAATCAGCCCGAGCCGATGCGAGGCATCAAGCATTTCCACCCCACGCTCACCGGCCAGATGGTCATAGCAGATGCGTGCCTTGCGTAGTGCCTGATCTTTCGGGCCGGTCCGCACCCGCACAGCGCCGGTGCGTTGCGCAAGCCCCATCAAACCTTCCAGGACCTGCGCCACATCTGTTCCTGAAAGCCGGAAATAGCGGTGGCGCCCCTGCTTCTCCGCGACCAGCAGATTGGCCGCATCGAGCTTTGCAAGATGCCCGCTGGCGGTTTGCAGCGTCACGCCTGCGGCTGACGCGAGTTCACTGACAGTCAGCGCACGACCATCCATTAGCACCGTGAGCATGTTTGCACGCGCCGGATCACCAAGGAGCGCGGCAACAGAAGCTATGATCGGGCCATCTTTCATACTTCGATACTAACCGAACTATGGAGAAATTTCAATTGCTACATTGTCAGCATCGAAGACATGCTTTTGAAGGAGACACGCATGATTACCTGTTTCATCCGCTATCAGATCGACCCGTTCAAAGCGGATGCCTTTGCAGAATATGCACGCAATTGGGGACAGGCGATTCCGCGCTGCGGCGCTGATCTCATCGGCTATTTCGGGCCGCATGAAGGTTCGTCGACCACAGCCTACGGCGTCTATTCAGTCGAAAACCTTGCCGCGTATGAAGCATATCGGGCACGGCTTGCCGCCGATCCGCTGGGACGCGAGAATTACGAGTTTGCGCGCAGAGAACAATTCATCCGATCCGAAGACCGCATCTTCCTTAAACTCCAATCCGCACCGCATGAGGAGTTCATCAAGCCATGATTGCCGTCATATTCGAAGTCTGGCCAGCCGATGACAACAGGCGTGAACAGTATCTGGATATTGCCGCAAGCCTGCGCGAAGATCTTTCCAGGATTGACGGTTTTCTGTCGATCGAGCGTTTTCAAAGCCTGGCCGATCCCGACAAATTGCTTTCGCTCTCGTTCTGGCGCGACGACGATGCGGTGCGTGAATGGCGCAACCTGCCATCTCATAGGGTAGCACAGGGGCAAGGCCGCAATGGTGTTTTTGAAAACTACCGTTTGCGTGTAGCCAGCGTCATGCGTGACTATGGTCTGGATGAACGAAGCGAAGCGCCTGACGACAGCCGCACAATTCATGCGGCTTAATTCCACCGATAAAAAAGGCCGGGTTAACCCGGCCTTTTGAATTAGATGATCAGTGCCTTGACTGCTGCAATCGCGGCGTCGGCCTTATCGCCATCCGGCCCGCCGGCCTGCGCCATGTCCGGGCGACCGCCGCCACCTGCGCCACCGAGGGCCGCAGAAGCAGCGCGAACCAGATCAACCGCACTAAAGCGACCAACCAGATCTTCCGTCACCGCGGCCACCGCGCTGGCCTTGCTATCTTCGCCGATACCAATGAACAGCACCACACCGGAGCCGACCTGCTTCTTGCCTTCGTCGGCAAGCGGCTTGAGATCACGCGGGGAAACGCCAGTTACGATCTTGCCGAGGAAGTTGACGCCATTCACAGCTTCAACGGCGCAGCCGCCATCTGCCGAACCACCGCCAAGCGCAAGCTTCTTGCGCGCATCAGCAAGTTCGCGTTCCAGCTTCTTGCGTTCATCAAGCAATGCGTTGACACGTTCCAGCGCTTCAGACGGTGTCGTCTTCAATGCACCGGCGATGGCCTTTACGCGCTCGTCCTGCTCTTCAAGGTAAAGACGTGCTGCCTCACCCGTCAGCGCTTCCATACGACGAACGCCAGCGGCAACCGCGCCTTCCGAAACAATGCGGACGAGACCTATATCGCCGGTCTGGCGCACATGCGTACCGCCGCAAAGTTCCACCGAATAGGCCTTGCCTTCCTTCGAACCGTGCTTGGCGGTGCCCATGGAAACAACACGAACTTCATCGCCATATTTTTCACCGAACAGTGCCATGGCACCCTCGGCAATGGCATCGTCAACGGCCATCAGGCGGGTGCTGACAGGAGCGTTCTGCAGAATGATTTCGTTGGCGAGAGTTTCCACCTGCGTCAGCTCTTCAGCCGAGATCGGCTTCGGATGCGAAAAGTCGAAACGCAGACGATCCGGTGCAACGAGCGAACCCTTCTGTGCAACATGACTGCCGAGCGTTTCACGCAGCGCCTCATGCAGAAGGTGCGTCGCCGAATGGTTAGAGCGGATGCGCGTGCGGCGTACCGAATCCACTTTCAGCTCGACCGCATCGCCGGTCTTCGCCGTCCCCTTGGTGACTTCGCCGATGTGAACGAAGACGCCCTCGCCCTTCTTCTGCGTATCCTTGATTGCGATAGCAAAACCTTCTCCGGAGATCGTGCCGGTATCGCCCTGCTGGCCGCCGGATTCTCCGTAGAACGGGGTCTGGTTGACTACGACCGAAACAACATCGCCTTCAGCAACGGACGGTACTTCCGCGCCATCGCGGACAAGCGCAGTGATAACGCCTTCGGCAACCTCAGTCTCGTATCCGAGAAATTCCGTCGCACCGACCTTATCCTTGATACCGAACCATATCGTTTCGGTTGCAGCTTCACCAGAACCAGCCCAGTTCGCACGGGCCTCGGCCTTCTGGCGCTCCATGGCGGCACTGAAGCCATCCGTATCGACGGCAATACCGCGCTGACGAAGTGCATCCTGCGTCAGATCCAGCGGAAAGCCATAGGTGTCGTAAAGCTTGAAAGCGGTTTCGCCGTCGAGGCGATCCCCTTCAACAAGGCTTTCCGTCGCATCCGACAGGAGGCCAAGACCGCGATCCAGCGTCTTGCGGAAACGGGTTTCCTCAAGCTTGAGCGTTTCGGAGATCAAGGCATCGGCGCGGATCAGTTCCGGATAGGCCTGTCCCATCTCGCGGATCAAGGCTGGCAGCAGGCGCCACATCAACGGCTCTTTGGCGCCCAAGAGCTGGGCATGACGCATTGCGCGGCGCATGATGCGACGCAACACATAGCCGCGACCTTCGTTGGACGGCAGAACACCGTCAGCGATCAGGAAGCTCGAAGCGCGCAGATGATCAGCAATCACACGGTGGCTGGCGCGGAATTCGCCCTCAGCCTTCACGCCGGTTGCTTCTTCCGAAGCGCGGATCAATGCCTTGAAGAGATCGATATCGTAATTGTCGTGCACGCCCTGCAGAACCGCAGCGACGCGCTCCAACCCCATTCCGGTGTCGATAGACGGACGCGGCAGGTCGATGCGCTGTTCGGGCGTAATCTGCTCGAACTGCATGAAAACGAGGTTCCAGATTTCGATGAAACGGTCACCGTCTTCGTCAGCCGATCCGGGAGGTCCGCCCCAGATATGGTCGCCGTGGTCGAAGAAGATTTCAGAGCATGGACCGCACGGGCCGGTATCGCCCATAGCCCAAAAGTTATCACTTGTAGCGATGCGGATAATGCGGTCATCGGAAAGACCAGCAATCTTTTTCCAGTAATTCGCAGCGTCGTCGTCCGTGTGATAAACGGTGACGAGCAATTTGTCCTTCGGAAGTCCGAATTCCTTCGTGATCAGGTTCCAGGCGAAGCTGATGGCATCTTCCTTGAAATAGTCGCCAAACGAGAAATTGCCGAGCATTTCAAAGAATGTATGGTGACGAGCGGTATAGCCGACATTGTCCAGATCGTTGTGCTTGCCACCGGCACGCACGCACTTCTGGGAAGTCGTCGCGCGATTGTAGGAACGGTGTTCAAGACCCGTAAAAACGTTCTTGAACTGAACCATACCCGCATTGGTGAACATCAGCGTCGGATCGTTGCGTGGGACAAGTGGGCTCGATGGAACGACCTCATGCCCGTTCTTGCGGTAATAATCGAGGAATGTGGACCTAATCTCGTTGACGCCAGCCATAAGTCACCCTTGGGCTTTTTTGCCCTGCACGGATACAGCTCTGCAGAAAGCTGTATCAATTATCCTGTTCAAACTCCCATAGCCGCCAACCGTTATTGAAGGCCCGAGGCTCTCCCGCACTGCCAGGAGGTGAAGTGGAGTTTTCGGTTGACCGCTTTTAGCGGTGCCTTGCTTTTCTGTCCAGATAAGTACGCTGCGCCATAAAAGCAATTTCTGCCGGAAAGCGATAAAACCAGCACCATTCACTTCGCAAAAACACCCACTGCTAAACAAAAAGCCCCATGCAATTGCACGGGGCTTCGATAATTCATTCGATGCTGGCGATCTTACATTTCGGCAGCGTCACTCGCATCGTCTTCTGGTCCGCCATCTTCGAGGAACTGTTCGGCAATCAAACCGGCATTCTGACGAAGCGTGGTTTCGATCTCGCGGGCCACTTCCGGGTTGTCCTTGAGATATTGCTTGGCGTTTTCACGGCCCTGTCCCAGTCGCTGTGAATTATACGAGAACCACGCACCGGACTTCTCGACGACACCGGCCTTTACGCCAAGATCGACCAGCTCGCCGGTCTTGGAAACGCCAGCACCGTACATGATGTCGAATTCGACCTGCTTGAAGGGCGGCGCAAGCTTGTTCTTGACGACCTTCACGCGGGTCTGGTTGCCAACAACTTCGTCGCGCTCCTTGATCGAACCGATACGGCGAATATCGAGACGAACCGAAGCATAGAACTTGAGAGCGTTACCGCCAGTCGTCGTTTCCGGCGAACCGAACATCACACCGATCTTCATACGAATCTGGTTGATGAAGATCACCATACAGTTCGACCGCGAGATCGAAGCAGTAAGCTTGCGCAGCGCCTGGCTCATGAGACGAGCCTGAAGGCCAGGCAAGGAGTCACCCATTTCGCCTTCGATTTCCGCACGTGGCGTCAAGGCTGCGACGGAGTCGACGACGAGAACGTCGATGGCGCCCGAACGCACAAGCGTGTCGGTGATTTCAAGTGCTTGCTCACCCGTATCTGGCTGCGAAATCAGCAGGTTTTCCAGATCGACACCCAGCTTGCGTGCATAGACAGGATCAAGCGCATGTTCCGCATCGACGAATGCACAGATACCGCCCTTCTTCTGTGCTTCCGCAATCGTGTGCAGCGCGAGTGTCGTCTTACCGGAGCTTTCCGGTCCGTAAATCTCAACAATACGTCCTTTGGGCAAGCCGCCGACACCCAGCGCGATGTCCAGAGAAAGCGAGCCGGTCGGAACAGTTTCGATCTCGATAACCGGGGCATTTTTCCCCAGACGCATGATCGAGCCCTTACCGAACGCCCTTTCGATTTGCGACAATGCCGCATCGAGAGCCTTAGTCTTGTCCACTGAATTTTCCTCAACAAGTCGCAATGAATTCTGAGACATCTTACACCATCCTCTTGTCTCGCTAGAAGCCCGGCAGGCTCGTTGCTATGATCTATTTGTATTCGTTTTGTTCTCATTTGACAATAGGGCTAACTCATTGATTAAAAACAGTTCCGAAATTTTGTTCTATAATCGTTCTCTAACATCAGCAATTACGAAAATAATCGAACTATCCACGAATTAACTTAATTCAAACCAAACTGCCCATCCACCGATTCGGAAAAGCAAAGAAAAACGCAGCCCTTCTATCGAAGAACTGCGTTGTTTGAAGCCTATTAACCCTTGGAAGGGAATCAGCTGGCGGCGCGAAGCGGAGAAATCTGGATTTCCACGCGACGGTTCTGCGCACGGCCTTCCGATGTTGCGTTAGTGGCAACGGGCTGGCTCGCGCCATAGCCGATAACGGCGAAGCGACGCGGATCGATACCCTGCGAACCGAGATAGCTCGCGACCGACGCGGCGCGGCGCTGCGAAAGAGCCTGATTGTGGCTGACGCTACCGGTCGAATCGGTGTGGCCATAAACGTCCACAAGTGTCTGGTTGAATTTGCGCAGTACAATCGCGACCGAATTAAGCGTCGGGTAGAACTGGCTCTTCACCTGATCCTGATCGGTATCGAAAGTGATGCTGGACGGCATATTAAGGATGATCTGGTCGCCGTTACGGGTCACAGACACGCCAGTGCCCTGCAACTGTGCACGGAGCTCGTTTTCCTGACGATCCATGTAATTGCCGATTGCGCCGCCGCCAAGTGCACCGATACCGGCACCAATCAGAACGGCATTGCGCTGTGCACGGCTGGAACCGCCGACCATCAGGCCACCAAGAGCGCCCACAGCCGCGCCAATCGCAGCACCACCTGCGGTGTTCGACATCTTCTGTTCCCCGGTATAGGGGTCGGTGGTGCAGCCTGCCAGAAATGTGGCGGCGAAAAGGGCAATACCGATCTTCTTCAGCATGAAATGGTCATCCTCAATTAGCGAATCCGTCGCATGATAATAGCGATTAAGGCCGGATGGTGTCTCAAATGCGAGTTTGAATCCAGCCTTTCGCTTTTTAACTGAAGCCTCCGCAACTGCGCAACTGCGTGGCGTAACGATTGGCCATGGATTGGGCACGTTTTGCGCCATTGAGCGCTGTAGCATTCCCGCGCCAGACACCACGAGCGTAACCGCCGTGACCCGAATAGTAAGCGAGATAAAGGCTATATGCATCGGCGCGATTGATGCCGTTTTTCAGATAGCTTTGATAGTGATACCAGCCAATGAAATGGATAGCGTCCGCGAAATTGGTGCGCGATGCAGTCCAGCGACCGGTTTCCCGCTTGTAACGATCCCACGTGCCGTTCAGCGCCTGGGAATAGCCATAGGCGCTGGAAGCCCGCTTCCACGGTATGATCCAGAGAATCTTGGTCCGTGGCGGGCGTGCATAGGGCTGGAAGCCGGATTCGGTATAGATTGTGGCCATCAGAACCGGAACCGGCACGCCGAACTCGCGCGAAACCCGCGTGGCAGCCGTCTGCCAGTTATTGAACCAACCGTCGCGTTGATCGAAGACCGCACACACATTGTTGACCTGCCGTGGGGCAGTCGCGCAGCCTCCTAGGATCACGAGCGCGACGAGAAACAAAACGCGCATCATGGAAAACCTCGTCTCTTTGCAAAGATTGATAAAGCGTAAAAATTAAGAAGACCTTTCTAACGACAGGTCACCCCTTTCCGGGGCCTTCAAACTCGCGTGAAGAAGCAAAGTAAAAGCCGCTGCCAACACTACAGCGGCCCGAACTGTGGATGAATGTGGATAACTATGGGGATAGCGCATTTTCAACGGTCGAAACTGCGTGAAAACCAATGGTTAGAGCGATTGCGCCGGAACAGAACTGCTCCAAACTTCAACGGCGTCCCTGGCGCTCCTGTCGCAACCGCGCCCAGTATTCGAGGCGCTTGCGGATATCTCGCTCAAAACCCCGCTCCGGCGGATCATAGAATTTTTGCCTGCCCATGCTTTCCGGGAAATAATCCTGTCCTGAAAACGCGTCTGGCTGGTCGTGGTCATAGGCATAGCCATCGCCGTAGCCCTCGTTCTTCATAAGCTTGGTTGGCGCGTTGAGAATATGCTTCGGCGGCAGCAGTGAACCGTTCTCCTTGGCCGCACGCATTGAGGCTTTATAGGCCACATAGACGGCGTTCGATTTCGGAGCCGTTGCAAGATAAACACAGGCCTGTGCGAGCGCCAGTTCGCCTTCCGGCGAACCAAGATAGTCATAGGCATCCTTGGCGGCGTTGCAGATGACCAGTGCCTGCGGGTCAGCCAAGCCGATATCTTCCACCGCCATGCGCACCAGCCGCCGCCCAAGATATAACGGATCTTCGCCCGCATCGAACATACGAGAAAGATAGTAGAGCGCTGCGTCAGGGTCCGATCCCCGCACGGATTTATGCAGCGCCGAAATCAGATTGTAATGCCCGTCCTGCCCCTTGTCATAAACCGGGGCGCGACGTTGCACGACATCCTGCAGCTTTTCGGCAGTAAACACTTCATCGGGACGGGCCGCACGCCAGACTTCCTCGGCAAGCGTCAGCGCAGCACGTCCATCGCCGTCAGCCATGCGAACAAGGCTTACCCGTGCTTCCTCGTCCAGCGGCAATGGACGTTCTTCTTGCTCTTCGGCACGGGTCAGAAGTGTTGCAATGCTCTCGCCATCATGGGGATGAAAAGTAAGCACCCTCGCCCGGGACAAAAGAGCAGCATTGAGCTCGAAAGACGGGTTTTCCGTCGTGGCGCCGATCAGGATAACAGTGCCGTCTTCCATGACCGGCAAAAACGAATCCTGCTGGGCGCGATTAAAGCGATGAATTTCGTCTACGAAAAGCAGTGTCTGCCGGCCCGACATACGCCGCGCACGAGCAGTCTCGAAAACCTTCTTGAGATCGGCAACGCCGGAGAAGATCGCCGAAATCTGCTCAAACGCGAGATCAGTTTCTCCGGCAAGCAGGCGGGCAACGGTCGTCTTGCCGGTTCCCGGAGGTCCCCAGAAGATCATGGAACCGAGCGAACCGGATGCAATCATGCGCGTCAGCACACCTTCTGGTCCGGTCAAATGTTCCTGACCGGTTACTTCCGACAAATGCTTCGGGCGCAGACGGTCAGCAAGCGGCCGGTTGCGGTCCGCGTTCGGGTCTGCCGCTGCTGAGAAAAGGTCGCTCATTTCATTCGCTCGATCGATAAATTAAATGCCGCTTCAGGCATAATCCTACCCGAAGCGGCATGCAACTTTTGGCGATATACTGGCCGACAGTTTTAACGCACGAACTGACGCAACAACGTTCCGTTGCGTTCCACCTCAAGCCGCCAGGCAAGACCACGTCCCCCATCCAGAATCGCGGTCATCTCCTCCACGGAGCGGATAGGATTTCCGTTGATGCTTCGAACAATGTCGCCCGGGCGCAATCCGAGCCGTGCCGCCGGCGAGCCGGAATAGACGTCAACAACGACCACCCCCTGGCTTTCACTCTTGAGACGCAGCTTTTTAGCGGTGGATGGCGTCAGCACAAGAACAGCTGCACCGGCGAAGGGATTATCGCCCTTGATCACCTGCGGCGCAGTTTCCTTGACTTCAGGCGCTTTGGAAAGCTTCACCGGAATGGTCTGGTTCTTTCCATCCCGCATGATTTCGACCGACACGGTGTTACCAATGCCAGCCGTCGATAGACGATAACCAAGCACATCCTGATTATCGACACGAACGCCCTGAACGGACAGAACCACATCGCCGATCTTCAGCCCTGCGGCTTCTGCAGGACCACCTTTTGCAACTGCCGTGATCAGGGCACCGTAGGGCTTTTCCATTCCAAGCCCTTCGGCCAGATCGGAGGTGACCCCTTGGAAAGTCGCGCCGATATAGGGGCGCTCGAAACTTTTGCTGCCATTCTGCGCAGCTTCCACGACAGCGCGGACCATATTGGACGGAATAGCAAAGCCGATGCCCACGGAACCGCCAGAACGTGAATAGATCGCTGTGTTGATACCTATCAGGCGTCCGCGCATGTCAATCAATGCGCCACCGGAGTTGCCGGGATTGATAGCCGCATCCGTCTGGATAAAGAAATCAAAATCGGAAATGCCAACCTGTGTTCGGGATTGCGCCGACACGATACCGCTCGTCACAGTCTGTCCGACGCCGAACGGATTGCCGATGGCCAGCACCAGATCGCCAACTTCGACTTCGTCGGAATTGCCGAGGCCCAACACTGGAAACTTGTCCTTGGCTTCAATTTTCAACACGGCAAGGTCCGTGGTTTCATCACGCAGAAGCAGCTTGCTTTCGAACTCGCGACCGTCCGACAAGGCGACTTTGATTTCGTCGGCATCCTTGATGACGTGATTGTTCGTCACGACAATGCCTGAACTATCGACAATCACGCCGGACCCGAGCGACTGCTGGATACGTGGCTTGCTTTCCCCGAACTGCCGCCCGAAAAACTGCTCGAAGAACGGATCGCCTGCAAATGGCGATTGTGCCCGTGCCTGCACCTGTCGCGCCGCATAGACATTCACAACAGCTGGTGTCGTCTCTTTCACGAGAGGAGCGAAGGAAAGTTGCATATCAGCGCGGCTGAGCGGCACTTCTTTGGGAGGTGTTGCAGGCGCATCCTGCGCCATTGCCTGCGGCATAACCAGCCCGATGGATGTCAGCATAAGACCCAATACACCTAAACGTCGCCAATTCATGCACATACTCCGCGCTTTCCGAGGGCACTCATATCTTCCGTGAAAAAATATGAGATTCGTCGTCCATATGTAGTCAACTGAGGACAAGGATAAAGGGCCACATTGTGACCTTGAAGTGCAGCACGGCAATTTTTCGTGAAACATATCGATCCGAAAGAGCCGAACAGCAGCAAGAACAAACAAAAAGGGCCGCTCAAGGCGGCCCTTTTCAATAATCAGAAACAGTGCAGATTATGCTGCGTCTGCTTCAGCAGCCTGTTCGGCTTCGACGCGGGCGCGGTCAGCCTTGCCCTTTGCATCGACGTCGCGTTCCACGAATTCAACAACCGCCAGAGGCGCGTTGTCGCCAGCGCGGAAGCCAGCCTTCATGATGCGGATGTAGCCGCCGTTGCGGGTTGCATAGCGAGCAGCCAGCGTATCGAACAGCTTTGCAACGAGCTTAACGTCGCGAATAGCTGAGATAGCCTGACGGCGTGCATGCAGATCGCCGCGCTTGCCGAGAGTGACAAGCTTTTCTACGATCGGACGGATTTCCTTAGCTTTAGGAAGCGTGGTCACAATCTGTTCATGCTCGATGAGCGAAGCCGCCATGTTGGCGAACATTGCCTTGCGATGCGAGGCAGTGCGGTTCAGCTTACGCTGTCCATTACCGTGGCGCATGGCCTTCTCCTTAATTAGTTCTAGCCGGATTGCCGGTCTTAATATTGGTCTTCGTAGCGCTTTGCGAGATCTTCGATGTTTTCTGGCGGCCAGGACGGGATTTCCATACCGAGATGGAGACCCATCGATGCCAGAACTTCCTTGATCTCGTTGAGCGACTTGCGGCCGAAATTCGGAGTCCGCAGCATCTCGGCTTCCGTCTTCTGGATCAGATCGCCGATGTAGACGATGTTGTCGTTCTTCAGGCAGTTTGCCGAACGGACGGACAGTTCGAGTTCGTCGACCTTCTTGAGCAGAGCCGGGTTGAAAGCCAGTTCCGCAACCTGTTCCTGCGGAGCTTCCTTCTGGGGCTCTTCGAAGTTGACGAAGATCGCCAGCTGGTCCTGGAGAATACGAGCAGCATACGCCACTGCGTCTTCACCGCTGACCGAGCCGTTTGTCTCGATGTTCAGCGTCAGCTTGTCATAATCGAGAACCTGACCTTCACGGGTGTTCTCGATCTTGTACGACACCTTGCGAACCGGAGAGTAGAGGCTGTCAACCGGGATAAGCCCGATCGGAGCATCTTCCGCACGGTTGCGGTCGGCAGGCACATAGCCCTTGCCTGTGTTGACGGTGAATTCCATGCGGATTTCAGCGCCTTCGTCCAGCGTGCAGATGACGTGATCCGGGTTAAGGATCTCGACATCGCCGACAGTCTGAATGTCGCCAGCCGTAACAACGCCTGGGCCTTCCTTGCGGACGACCATGCGCTTCGGGCCCTCGCCTTCCATGCGGATGGCGATTTCCTTGACGTTCAGAACGATATCCGTAACGTCTTCGCGGACGCCCGGGATCGAAGAGAATTCATGCAGAACGCCATCGATCTGAATGGCGGTCACGGCAGCGCCGCGAAGCGACGACAGAAGCACGCGACGCAGAGCATTACCGAGCGTCAGACCGAAACCGCGTTCCAGCGGCTCAGCAACGACGGTTGCATGCGTGCGGGAGCCGTTGGTGATGAAATCCACCTTATTCGGCTTGATGAGTTCCTGCCAGTTCTTCTGGATCATGTAAGTATCCCTCTATCAATCGTCGCTACCATCCTATCGTAGCGATCAAGTGTAGAAACCGCAGAGGAACCCCGAACTTGAAAAGCCCGAGGCTCGTACGGCATGTGAACGAGGATTAGACCCGGCGCTTCTTGCGCGGACGGCAACCGTTGTGCGGGATCGGCGTAACATCGCGGATCGACGTAATCACAAAGCCGGCAGCCTGAAGGGCGCGCAGCGCGGATTCACGGCCAGAACCCGGTCCGCAAACCTCGACTTCGAGGGAGCGCATACCGTGTTCCTGAGCCTTCTTGGCGCAATCTTCGGCAGCGATCTGAGCGGCGAACGGGGTCGACTTACGCGAACCCTTGAACCCCTGAGCACCGGCAGACGACCAGGCAATCGCATTGCCCTGAGCATCCGTGATGGTGATCATGGTGTTGTTGAACGTCGAATTTACGTGGGCAACGCCCGACGAGATGTTTTTACGCTCGCGACGGCGAACGCGCGTGGCTTCCTTGGCCATGACAGTCCTTTCAATCGATCTCTACACCGCCGTAATTCCAGCGGCTACACCGGTCCTCAAGAAAGGACCAGCATCAAACCCAACCGGCGCACCGGAAAGGCCCGACGGAACATATGTCCCGTCGAAATTACTTCTTCTTGCCTGCGATTGCCTTCGCCGGACCCTTGCGGGTGCGTGCGTTGGTGTGCGTGCGCTGGCCGCGAACCGGCAGCGAACGACGATGACGCAGACCACGGTAGCAGCCCAGGTCCATCAGGCGCTTGATGTTCATCGAAACTTCACGACGCAGGTCACCTTCGACCTGGTAGTCAGCATCGATTGCTTCGCGGATCTGAAGGACTTCAGCATCCGACAGCTGGTTAACGCGACGATCGTCAGCAATGCCGACCTTCGTTACGATTTCCCGAGCAAATTTCGGTCCGATCCCGTGAATGTACTGAAGCGCAATAACAACGCGCTTGTTCGTCGGGATGTTGACGCCAGCGATACGTGCCACGTCTGTTCTCCTTGAGTTATAAAAATTTCCATCTGGCAGATGCGATCAACCAGACAGCATTAAACGACCGGTACCGGCCTCTTTCGATTTCCGCCGATACCCGCCATTCAAAACCAGTTGAAGTGGCGCAGTCTTTGACGGAATCGCCCGAAAAAGTCAACTCTTAACTGTCCGTAAAGCCATCAAACCGGCCTGACAGGCAACTCAAGCAACTTCTGGAAGCAATAAACGGGCAGAAAACGCTTCACGCTTTCCCTGCCCGTATTGGAATGAGGCTTCTTCAAGCCCCTTCAATTTTCATGCCGGAACCAGAATTCTCTCGATTTCGGCAGTAACTTCTTCAACCGGCGCCATGCCATTGATGACGCGCAGTTCACCAGTTCCGGCATAATAGCTCGAAAGCGGCGAAGTCTTTTCGCGGTATTCCACGAGACGCTTGCGGAACGCTTCAGGATTGTCGTCCGAACGGACCTGACCACCCTTGGCAATCGTTTCAGCCACGCGGCTCTCCATCCGCTTGACCAGAGCATTCTCGTCAACCTTCAGCTCAATGACTGCATCGAGCTTTAGGCCCTTCCCCGCCAGCATGGTTCCCAGAGCCTGAGCCTGTGGAACCGTGCGTGGATAACCGTCAAGGATGAAACCGTTCGCGCAGTCAGGCGCATCGATGCGCTCCGAAACGATCTGGTTCACGATCTCATCGGAAACCAATTGCCCGGCGTCCATCACGGCCTTGGCGCGCTTCCCGATCTCGCTCTGCTGGGCGACTGCTGCACGCAGCATGTCGCCGGTCGAGAGCTGAGGAATTCCATGCTTCTTGGTAAGAAGTCCAGCCTGCGTCCCCTTACCTGCTCCGGGCGGCCCAAGAAGTATCAGTCTCATTTATTGCGTTTCCCACCTCTGAGTTTGGACTTCTTGATCAGCCCTTCATACTGATGGGCGATCAGATGCCCCTGAATTTGCGCAACCGTGTCAAGCGTTACGCTCACAACGATCAGCAGCGAGGTGCCACCAAGATAGAACGGCACACCGGTTGCGGAAATCAGGAATTCCGGCAGGAGACAGACAAGCACGATATAGATGGCGCCGACAACAGTGATGCGTGTCAGCACATAGTCTATGTATTCGGCGGTACGCTCACCCGGACGAATGCCCGGAATAAAGCCGGAATGCTTCTTGAGCTGGTCAGCAGTGTCCTTGGGATTGAACACAATGGCCGTGTAGAAGAAGCAGAAGAATGCCATCAATGCGGCATAGAACAGCATGTAAAGCGGCTGACCATGACCGAGTGCATTGAGAACGGTAGTAGCCCAGGCCGGCATTTCCGTCGTGTTGGCGAAACCGGCAACCGTCGCAGGCAGAAGCAACAACGACGAGGCGAAAATCGGAGGAATGACGCCTGCGGTATTGAGCTTCAACGGCAGATGCGACGTATCGCCCTGGAACATGCGGTTGCCGACCTGACGCTTCGGATACTGGATCAGAAGGCGACGCTGCGCACGTTCAACGAATACGATGACCGCAATCAGCACGATAGCAAGAATGATAACGCCCAGAATGAGACCGGTCGACAGCGCGCCGGTACGGCCAAGTTCCAGCGTGCCGGAAATAGCGTGCGGCAGGTTGGCCACGATACCGGAGAAGATGATCAGCGAGATACCGTTGCCGATACCGCGTGCAGTGATCTGCTCGCCGAGCCACATCAGGAACATCGTGCCGCCAACAAGGGTGATCACCGACGAAACGACGAAGAACGGTCCCGGATTGGTGACAATACCGTTGCCCGACTGCAAGCCGACAGAAATCGCGTAGGCCTGAACAAGCGCCAGAAGCACCGTGCCGTAACGCGTATACTGATTGATGATCTTGCGACCTGCCTCGCCTTCCTTCTTCAGCGCTTCAAGAGACGGAACAACCGACGTCATGAGCTGCACGATGATGGAGGCAGAGATATAAGGCATGATGCCGAGCGCGAAAATGGCCATACGACCGACGGCGCCACCGGCGAACATGTTGAAAAGCCCGAGCACACCCTGGCTATGCTGCTGGAAAGCCTGCGCAAGCGCGTCAGGATTGATGCCGGGAAGCGGAATATAGGTGCCGAACCGGTATACGAGCAAAGCACCCAGCGTGAACCAGATGCGCTTCTTGAGTTCTTCTGCTTTCGAGAAAGCTGAAAAATTGAGATTGGAAACTAGCTGTTCAGCAGCCGATGCCATTAAATTTCTCCGGTGAAAAGTCTCCGGTCCTCCGCCCCCGTCAGCGCAATCTATTGCGGTCGCGCCTCGAGACTAAAAAGACCCTACCCAGATATGCGCATTGGCATAAATGTGCAAGCGGCGGCACTGAGGCCGCCGCTTTTTATTTTTGTATCGAAGCCTTATTCGGCAGCGGCTTCAGGAAGCTTGATGCTACCGCCAGCCTTTTCGATCTTTTCGACCGCAGCCTTGGAAGCACCGGCTACCTCGAAAGCAACCTTTGCCTTCAGCTCGCCGTCCGAAAGGATGCGAACGCCGTCTTTGGCACGACGAATCACGCCAGCAGCCTTCAGCGAATCGAGGTTCACAACTGCCTTGGCATCAAGCTTGCCTGCATCGATAGCGGCCTGAACACGGCCGAGCGACACAACGTTGAAGCTCTTTGCGAAGATGTTGGTGAAGCCGCGCTTCGGCAGACGGCGGTAGATTGGCATCTGGCCGCCTTCGAAGCCGTTGATCGCGACGCCCGAACGGGACTTCTGCCCCTTGACACCACGACCACCGGTCTTGCCGGTGCCCGAACCGATACCGCGGCCAACACGCTTGCGTGCTTTGACCGAACCTGGCTTGTCACGCAGATCGTTGAGTTTCATATCTCTATCTCCTGCGCTATCACACCTCGTCCACAACTCGAACGAGGTGTGGAAGCTTGGCGATCATGCCACGAACTGCCGGAGTATCTTCCAGCGTGCTGCGGCGGTGCATTTTATTAAGACCCAGACCGATCAGCGTTGCGCGCTGCTCGGCTGGACGACGGATTGGGCTTCCGATCTGCTCGACCGTAACCGTCTTGCCCTTCTTCTCAGCCATCACTCAAATCCCTTGTCTATGGCGTATCCGGTGGCCTGAGCGGCCCCGGACGAACACAAACTATCGGCTACTCTTCCGAACCGACCACATCATGGCGGCGAGCCTGAAGGGTCGAGTACTTGATGCCGCGCTGTGCAGCGATGTCCTTCGGATGCATCTGATGCTTCAGAGCATCGAACGTCGCACGAACCATGTTGTAAGGGTTCGACGAACCGAGCGACTTGGCGACAACGTCCTGAACGCCGAGCGTCTCGAACACTGCACGCATCGGACCACCGGCGATGATACCCTTACCAGCAGGAGCTGCGCGGAGCAGAACCTTGCCAGCGCCGTGACGGCCTTCAACATCGTGGTGCAGCGTACGGCCCGAACGCAGCGGTACGAAGATCATGTCGCGCTTGGCAGCTTCCGTAGCCTTACGGATAGCTTCCGGCACTTCACGAGCCTTGCCATGACCGAAGCCTACGCGGCCCTTCTGGTCGCCAACAACGACGAGCGCAGCAAAACCGAAGCGACGGCCGCCTTTGACGACCTTGGCAACGCGGTTGATGTGAACGAGCTTATCGACGAATTCGCTGTCGCGCTCCTCACGGCCGCGATCTTCGCGGTTACGTTCTCTCTGTGCCATATCCTGATTTCCTTTTTCTTTTCCGGAAGCACAAAATGCTATTAGAAGCTCAGTCCGCCTTCGCGGGCAGCTTCGGCGAGAGCCTTCACACGGCCGTGGTAAATGAATGCACCACGGTCGAACACTACTTCGCTGACGCCTGCTTTAACGGCACGCTCGGCAACCAGCTTGCCAACTGCAGCTGCTGCTGCGGAGTCGGCGCCAGTCTTGAGCTTGCCCTTCAGGTCGCCATCCAGGGTCGAAGCAGCAGCGATGGTAACACCGCGAACGTCGTCGATAACCTGAACGTAGATGTTCTTGGAAGAGCGGTGCACGCTGAGACGCGGACGGCCGTTTGCAACAGCCTTGACCTGACGGCGTACACGAGCAGCGCGACGCTGCAAAGTTTCTTTTGGCGATGCCATGACGCGCTTCCCTTACTTCTTCTTGCCTTCTTTGCGGACGATCTTCTCGCCAGCATACTTGACGCCCTTGCCCTTGTAAGGCTCGGGGCCGCGATATTCGCGGATCTCAGCCGCGACCTGACCGACCTGCTGCTTGTCGATACCGGTGACGACGATTTCCGTCGGCTTCGGAACGGCAACAGTGATGCCAGCAGGCACGTCGTAGACCACTTCGTGGCTGAAGCCGAGCGAAAGCTGCAGGTTCTTACCCTGCATGGCAGCGCGGTAACCGACGCCGCTGATTTCGAGCTTCTTTTCGAAGCCGTCCTTCACGCCAACAAAAATGTTGGAGATCATCGTGCGGGACATGCCCCACTTCGAACGAGCTTCCTTCGACTGGTCGCGCGGATCGACGCTGACAGCGCCGTCTTCCATCTTGACCAGAACTTCATCGTGCACGACGAAGGAGAGTTCACCCTTCGCGCCCTTGGCCTTGACGATCTGCCCATCAACACTGGCGGTCACGCCTGCCGGGACCGGCACGGGTTTTTTACCGATACGAGACATTTTAATACCTGTCTTTTATCTGTTCGCTGTCAACCGCATCAGAAGATGCGGCAGAGCAGCTCACCACCAACGTTTTGTTCACGGGCTTCATGATCAGCCATCACACCCTTAGGGGTGGACAGGATCGAGATGCCAAGACCATTCGCAACCTGCGGGATCGACTTGACCGACACGTATACACGGCGGCCAGGCTTCGAAACGCGGGTCAGTTCACGAATGACTGGAACGCCTTCATAGTACTTCAGTTCGATTTCGATCTCGGCTTTGCCGTTCACGAATTCACTCTGCGTGTATCCGCGGATGTAACCTTCAGACTGAAGAACATCAAGAACGCGAGCGCGCAACTTGGAAGCCGGGGTCGAAACCTTGGTCTTCTTGCGGCCTACTGCGTTACGAATACGGGTCAGCATGTCGCCGATAGGATCTGACACAGACATATGCTACTCCTTACCAGCTCGACTTGACGATGCCCGGGATCTGACCGAGCGAACCCAACTGACGGAGCGCAATACGCGACATCTTCAGTTTACGGTAATAACCACGCGGACGGCCCGAAACTTCGCAACGATTGCGAATACGAACCTTCGATGAATTGCGCGGCAGTTCGGCAAGCCGGATAGTGGCGCGGAAGCGCTCCTCCAGCGGAAGGCCCTGATCCATTACGATCGCCTTCAGACGTGCACGCTTGTCAGCATGACGCTTAACCAACTTTTCGCGGCGCTTGTTTTTTTCGACTGCGCTAGTCTTGGCCATATTATTATACCTCGCTACGCTTGCCGTTACTGCCGGAAGGGGAAGTTGAATGCACGCAGAAGAGCGCGCGCTTCATCATCCGTCTTGGCGGTCGTGCAAACGATGATGTCCATGCCCCAGATCTGATCAACCTTATCGTAGTTGATTTCCGGAAACACGATGTGCTCCTTGATACCCATGGCATAGTTGCCACGTCCGTCAAAGCTCTTCGGGTTCAGGCCGCGGAAGTCGCGAACGCGAGGAAGAGCGATCGTGATGAAACGATCAAGGAATTCGTACATGCGGTCCTGGCGAAGGGTGACCTTCGTGCCGATCGGCATGCCTTCACGCAACTTGAATGTTGCGATCGAGTTACGGGCGCGGGTGATAACAGCCTTTTGACCAGCAATCAAGCCAAGGTCTTCAGCAGCTACAGCCGGCTTCTTGGAGTCGCCAGTGGCTTCGCCAACGCCCATGTTGAGGACAACCTTGGTGATGCGTGGGATCTGCATCTCGTTGTCGTATTTGAATTCTTCAAGCAGAGCCTTACGAATGTTTTCGTTGTAAAGCTTCTTGAAGCGGGGAAGTGCCTTAGCTTCAGCCATCGATCAGCGCTCCAGAACGTTTTGCGACACGAACCTTCTTGCCGTCCTCGACGCGGAAACCGACGCGGGTCGGCTTACCGTCCTTGGGATCAGCAATTGCCAGGTTGGACAGGTGGATCGGCGCTTCCTTGGAGATAATGCCGGCTTCCTGGGTCTGGGTCTGACGCTGATGACGCTTCACAACGTTGATACCGCGAACGAGCGCCTGCTCGTCCTTAGGCATAACCTTGAGAACTTCGCCTTTACGGCCCTTGTCCTTACCGGACAGCACGACAACGCTGTCGCCTTTGCGAATCTTCTGCATCGTCTTGCTTCCTTACAGAACTTCCGGGGCCAGCGAGATGATCTTCATGTGGTTCTTTGCGCGAAGTTCGCGCGGAACCGGTCCGAAGATACGCGTGCCGATCGGCTCTTTCTTGTTATCGATGAGAACGGCTGCATTGTTATCGAAACGAATAACGCTGCCGTCCGGACGACGGATGTCCTTGGCGGTGCGTACAACAACCGCCTTCATCACATCACCCTTTTTGACGCGACCGCGCGGAATAGCTTCCTTGATCGACACCACAATGATGTCGCCAACGGAAGCGTAACGCCGCTTCGAGCCGCCCAGCACCTTGATGCACATGACACGACGTGCGCCGGAGTTATCCGCCACGTCGAGGTTTGTTTGCATCTGAATCATGACTGGCCGCCTTCTTTCCTCTCAGCTGGTTAAGGGCTCCTGCCCTACCTAAGCTGCGTGTTTATAATTTAGCCTGCTGCTTCGTTCGTGAGAACGACCCAGCGTTTGTCCTTCGAGATTGGAGCCGATTCCTGAATGGAAACGAGATCGCCAACCTTGAACTGGTTGTTTTCGTCATGCGCCTTGTACTTCTTAGACTGACGCACGGTCTTCTGGAGGAGCGGATGCGAATAGCGGCGCTCAACCTTGACCACAACAGTCTTGTCATTCTTGTCGCTGACGACAACGCCCTGCAGAACGCGTTTAGGCATTATATTTTTCCTTATGCCTTGCTTGCGGCCGCCTTCTGGCGGGCAATAGTCTTAATACGCGCGATGTCGCGGCGAACCTGCTTCACGCGCGCGGTTTTTTCGAGCTGGCCGGTGGCCTTCTGAAAGCGCAGGTTGAACTGCTCTTTCTTCAGGGTGCCCAGCTCGTCATTCAGTTGATCGAGGCTCTTCGCCCGAACGTCTGCGGCTTTCATAGTTGCCTCTCTCTTATTCAGCAATGCGCTGGATAAAGCGCGTCTTGATCGGCAACTTTGCTGCGCCGAGTCTGAGGGCTTCGCGTGCCACATCTTCGGGTACGCCGTCAAGCTCAAACATCACGCGACCTGGTGCCACACGGCATGCCCAGTAGTCAACCGAACCCTTACCTTTACCCATACGGACTTCGGTAGGCTTCGACGTAACTGGCAGGTCAGGGAAGATGCGGATCCACACGCGGCCGGCACGCTTCATGTGACGGGTGATCGCGCGGCGGGCCGCTTCGATCTGACGTGCAGTGACGCGTTCCGGCTCAACGGCCTTCAAACCGAATGCACCGAAATTCAGATCCGTGCCGCCTTTCGAGTTGCCGTGAATACGGCCCTTGAACTGCTTGCGGAACTTGGTGCGCTTAGGCTGCATCATTGTTCTCTACTCCAAATTTCTCGCCCGCGGCCCGCTTTTTAAGCGTTTTCGCGGCGGCGGTTCGACGAGGAACCCTGATTGTCACCCTCGACCGCACGACGCTCGGAAGCCATCGGATCGTGTTCAAGAATCTCGCCCTTGAAGACCCAGACCTTCACGCCGCAGATACCATAAGCGGTCTTCGCTTCTGCCGTGCCGTAGTCGATATCGGCGCGAAGCGTATGAAGCGGAACGCGACCTTCACGGTACCATTCCATGCGAGCGATCTCCGCGCCACCCAGACGACCCGAGCAGTTGATACGGATACCTTCGGCTCCAAGACGCATTGCCGACTGAACGGCACGCTTCATGGCGCGACGGAATGCCACACGGCGTTCGAGCTGCTGAGCGATCGACTGAGCGATCAGCGTAGCGTCGATTTCCGGCTTGCGAACTTCAACGATGTTGAGCGACGTATCGGCATTGGTCATCTCGGAAAGCTTCTTGCGGAGCTTTTCGATGTCTGCACCCTTCTTGCCGATGATGATGCCCGGACGAGCCGAATGGATCGTCACGCGGCACTTCTTGTGCGGACGCTCGATTACGATCTTGGAGATCGCAGCCTGCTTCAGTTCCTCGGTGAGGAATTCGCGGATCTTGACATCTTCATGCAGCAGCTTGCCGTACTCACCGGTATTCGCGTACCAACGCGAATCCCAGGTGCGGTTGATGCCGAGACGAAGACCGATCGGATTAATCTTCTGACCCATTATGCGGCCTCCCCTTTTTCCGCGACTTCGCGGACAACAATGGTGAGATGCGAAAACGGCTTCTCGATACGGCTCGCGCGGCCACGGCCACGGACGTGGAAGCGCTTCATGACGATCGACTTACCTACATAGGCTTCGGCGACGATCAGAGAATCAACGTCGAGGTCATGGTTGTTTTCTGCGTTCGCAATTGCGGACTGGAGCGTCTTCTTAACCGTATCGGCGATCCGCTTACGCGAGAACGTCAGATCGGCAAGAGCCGCATTCACCTTCTTGCCGCGGATCATGCTCGCAACAAGGTTCAGCTTCTGCGGGCTGACGCGCAGCGTACGGGCAACAGCTTGCGCTTCGTTGTCCTTGAGCTGACGGGGAGCTTTAGCCTTGCCCATCGTTACTTCCTCTTCGACTTCTTGTCCGCGCCGTGACCGTAGTAGGTACGTGTAGGCGCGAATTCACCGAACTTGTGTCCGACCATTTCTTCCGAAATCGACACCGGCACATGCTTGTTGCCGTTGTAGACGCCGAAAGTCAGACCGACAAACTGCGGCAGGATGGTGGAGCGACGGCTCCACATCTTGATAACTTCATTACGACCGCCTTCGCGTACCTTCTCAGCCTTCGTGAGAAGATAGCCATCGACGAACGGACCTTTCCAAACTGAACGAGCCACTTCAGACTACCTCTCTTACTTCTTGCGCTGATGGCGCGAACGCATGATGAACTTGTCGGTCGACTTGTTCGAGCGCGTCTTCTTGCCCTTCGTAGGCTTGCCCCACGGAGTGACAGGGTGACGACCACCCGACGTACGACCTTCACCACCACCATGCGGGTGATCAACCGGGTTCATTGCAACGCCGCGAACGTGCGGACGCTTGCCACGCCACACCGAACGACCGGCCTTACCGTCGTTGATGTTGCCGTGGTCCGGGTTGGACACTGCACCGACCGAAGCGAAGCAGGCACCTGGAACCAGACGCTGTTCACCGGAGTTGAGGCGCAGAATGGCCATGCCCTGATCGCGACCAACCAGCTGGGCGTAGGTGCCAGCCGAACGAGCGATCTGACCGCCCTTGCCAGGCTTCAGTTCGACGTTGTGAACGATCGTACCAACCGGCATGGAAGCGAGCGGCATTGCGTTGCCCGGCTTCACGTCAACGGAGTTGCCTGCAACAACCTTGTCACCAACAGCCAGACGCTGCGGAGCCAGGATGTATGCCAGTTCACCGTCTTCGTAACGGATCAGCGCGATGAACGCGGTGCGGTTCGGATCGTATTCCAGACGTTCGACAGTGCCGACGACGTCAAGCTTGCGACGCTTGAAATCGATGAAACGGTACGTACGCTTGTGACCACCGCCCTGAAAGCGAACAGTGATACGACCGGTGTTGTTACGGCCACCCTTCTTGGACAGACCTTCGGTCAGGGACTTGACCGGCTTGCCCTTGTAGAGTCCCGAACGGTCCACGATGACCAGCTGACGCTGGCCTGGCGTGATCGGATTAAAATGCTTGAGTGCCATTGTCTCTTACTCCATGGCCTCTCAGAGACCGGTCGAAACGTCGATGCTCTGGCCTTCGGCCAAAGTAACGATCGCTTTCTTGACGTCGCTCTGGCGCCCGATAAGGCCGCGGAACCGCTTAACCTTACCCTTGCGCACTGCAGTGTTGACTGCGGTAACCTTGACGCCGAACAGCGCTTCGACTGCAGCCTTGATTTCCGGCTTCGTTGCCTTGCGGGCTACGTTGAAGACAACCTGGTTGTGTTCGGAAACCATGGTGGACTTCTCGGTGATAACCGGGCTGACGATCACGTCGTAATGGCGAAGATCAGTCATTTGAAACGCTCCTCGAGGGCTTCGACAGCCGCCTTGGAAAGAACGAGCTTGCCGCGGCGAAGGATGTCGTAAACATTGATGCCCTGCACCGGCAGAACGTCGATGTTCGGGATGTTCGAAGCCGCGCGCTGGAAGTTCACGTCGATCTCTGCACCGCCGATGACGAGTGCATTTTCAAGACCGAGCTTGGCGAACTGCGAAACAAGCTGCTTCGTCTTGGCTTCCGTTGCAGCCAGATCATCGATGATGATCAGGTCAGATGCCTTTGCCTTTGCAGACAGGGCATGACGCAGGCCAAGAGCGCGAACCTTCTTCGGCAGATCGTGATCGTGCGAACGGACAACCGGTCCGTGAGCCTGACCACCACCGCGGAACTGCGGAGCGCGAGCCGAATGGTGACGAGCGCGACCCGTACCCTTCTGCTTGTACATCTTTGCGCCGGTGCGGCTTACGTCGCCACGGCCCTGAGCCTTATGGGAGCCCTGCTGGCGGCGAGCCAGCTGCCAGCGCACAACGCGCTGAAGAATGTCGTCACGCGGGTCGAGGCCGAAGATTTCTTCGTTCAGCTTGACCTTGCCGGCATCCTTGCCTTCAAGAGTGGTAATCGTGAGATCCATTATTCGGCTCCCTCAGTCGCGACAGCTTCAGCCTTCGCGGCACCTGCACGCAGAGCGGCCGGCTTCGGCGCGTTCTCAGGCAGCGAGACCTTTACCGCATCGCGCACGATGATCCAGGCGCCCTTGGAGCCAGGAACCGCACCGCGAACCAGAATGAGGCCGCGATCGCTGTCCGTCGAGACAACTTCAATATTCTGCGTGGTTACGCGGGTCTGGCCCATGTGACCAGCCATCTTCTTGCCCTTGAACACCTTACCCGGGTCCTGACGCTGACCGGTCGAGCCGTGAGCGCGGTGGGTAATGGAGTTACCATGGGAAGCGCGATGACCGGCGAAGTTATGACGCTTCATAACACCAGCAAAGCCCTTACCAATCGAAGTACCCGTCACATCGACCTTCTGGCCAGCGACGAAGTGTTCGGCGGTGATTTCAGCGCCGACTTCGAGGAGGTTGTCCGGCGAAACGCGGAATTCCGCGACCTTCGCCTTTGGCTCGACCTCGGCCTTCGCGAAATGACCGCGCATAGCCTTGGACGTGTTCTTTACCTTGGCAAGTCCAACGCCAAGCTGAACAGCCGTGTAACCATTCTTTTCAACTGTACGCTGAGCTACCACGTGGCAATTCTCCATGCGGAGAACCGTCACCGGCACATGCTCGCCGGCGTCGTTATAGACGCGGGTCATGCCCAGCTTCTGTGCAATAACACCTGAACGCATCGGGTTCGTTCCTTCCGTCCTCAAGCCGATTAAAGCTTGATCTCGACATCGACACCGGCGGACAGATCGAGCTTCATCAGCGCGTCCACCGTCTGCGGGGTCGGGTCAACGATATCGAGAAGACGCTTGTGCGTGCGCATCTCGAACTGCTCGCGGCTCTTCTTGTCGATGTGCGGCGACCGGTTAACCGTGAACTTCTCGATCCGCGTAGGAAGCGGGATCGGTCCGCGCACATTTGCACCGGTACGCTTGGCAGTCGACACGATTTCCCGCGTCGAAGCGTCAAGGATCCGATGATCAAACGCCTTGAGGCGAATGCGGATGTTTTGACCGTTCATTTCATCTGTTCCTTGTTACGCGGGAACGCTCGCTCCAAAGCGAGCGTTCCTGCACAAACCTTCATTACTCGATGATCGAGGAGACGATGCCTGCACCGACGGTGCGGCCGCCTTCACGGATAGCGAAGCGGAGCTTCTCTTCCATGGCGATCGGCACGATCAGGGTGACGTCCATAGCGACGTTGTCGCCAGGCATAACCATTTCCGTGCCTTCCGGCAGCGTGACAACACCGGTCACGTCCGTCGTGCGGAAGTAGAACTGCGGACGGTAGTTCGTGAAGAACGGCGTATGACGGCCACCTTCGTCCTTGGTCAGAATGTAGGCTTCTGCCTTGAACTTGGTGTGCGGCTTCACAGAACCCGGCTTGCAGAGAACCTGGCCGCGTTCAACGTCTTCACGGCCAACACCACGGATCAGAGCGCCGATGTTGTCGCCAGCCTGGCCCTGATCGAGCAGCTTGCGGAACATTTCAACGCCGGTAACCGTCGTCTTCGCCGTCGCCTTGATGCCGACGATTTCAACTTCTTCACCAACCTTGACTATACCGCGCTCAACGCGACCCGTCACAACCGTACCACGGCCCGAGATCGAGAACACGTCTTCGATCGGCATCAGGAACGGCTGGTCGATCGGACGTTCCGGGGTCGGAATGTAGTCGTCAACAGCGGCCATCAGCGAACGAACGGCGTCTTCGCCCAGTTCCTTCGAAGAATCTTCCAGAGCAGCAAGAGCCGAGCCCTTGATGATCGGAACTTCGTCGCCCGGGAAGTCGTACTTCGACAGAAGTTCGCGTACTTCCAGTTCAACCAGTTCGAGCAGTTCTGCATCGTCAACCTGGTCGCACTTGTTCAGGAACACGACGATTGCCGGAACGCCAACCTGACGAGCGAGCAGGATGTGCTCACGGGTCTGCGGCATCGGGCCGTCAGCGGCCGAAACAACCAGAATTGCGCCGTCCATCTGGGCAGCACCGGTGATCATGTTCTTCACATAGTCAGCGTGACCTGGGCAGTCGACGTGTGCATAGTGACGGTTCGGCGTTTCGTACTCGACGTGTGCCGTCGAGATCGTGATGCCGCGGGCGCGCTCTTCAGGAGCGGCGTCGATCTGGTCATACGCCTTGAACTCGCCGAAAAACTTCGTGATCGCTGCAGTCAGCGACGTCTTGCCATGGTCAACGTGACCAATCGTGCCGATGTTAACGTGGGGCTTCGTACGTTCAAACTTACTCTTTGCCATTTGAGCTCTCCGTAAATTTAGCCTGCTCAGGCATTCTTTTAATTGGGAGCGTGACCCTTAGGTCACGCAAACTTCTTCTGGATTTCCTGTGCGACCGCCGTCGGAACCGGCTCATAATGGTCGAACTGCATCGTGTACTGTGCACGGCCCTGGGACATCGAACGCAGGTTGTTCACGTAACCAAACATGTTGGCGAGTGGAACATTTGCATTGACGACCGTGGCGATGCCGCGGGCTTCGGTGCCGGAAATCTGACCGCGACGCGAGTTCAGATCGCCGATAACGTCACCAACGTAATCTTCCGGCGTGACAACCTCGACCTTCATGATCGGCTCGAGGAGCTGAGCGCCTGCCTTCTGCGCACCTTCACGGAACGCTGCACGGGACGCGATTTCGAAGGCGAGAACAGACGAGTCAACGTCATGGTATGCGCCGTCGATCAGGGTGGCCTTCACGCCGAGCATCGGGAAGCCAGCCAGCGGGCCTGCACCCATGACGCTTTCGATACCCTTCTGGACACCCGGAATGTATTCCTTCGGCACCGAGCCACCAACGATCTTCGATTCGAAGATGAAATCGTCGCCATCATGCGGTTCGAAGATGATCTTAACGCGAGCGAACTGACCCGAACCACCCGACTGCTTCTTGTGGGTGTAATCGATTTCAGCCTGGCGGGTGATCGATTCACGGTAAGCAACCTGCGGGGCACCGACGTTGGCTTCAACCTTGAATTCGCGCTTCATGCGATCGACGAGAATGTCGAGGTGAAGTTCGCCCATGCCGGCGATGATGGTCTGACCGGATTCTTCGTCCGACTTGACGCGGAAAGAAGGATCTTCGGCAGCCAGACGATTGAGCGCAATGCCCATCTTTTCCTGGTCGGCCTTGGTCTTCGGCTCGATAGCGATTTCGATAACCGGATCCGGGAATTCCATGCGCTCGAGGATAACCGGCTTCAGCGGATCGCAGAGCGTATCGCCAGTGGTGGTTTCCTTGAGGCCAGCCAGAGCAACGATGTCGCCTGCAAAGGCTTCTTCGATGTCTTCACGGCTGTTGGAGTGCATCTGCAACATACGGCCGATACGCTCACGCTTGCCCTTGACGGTGTTTTCGAGCGAAACGCCCTTGGTCAGCTTGCCCGAGTAGATACGAGCAAAGGTCAGCGAACCAACGAACGGGTCGTTCATGATCTTGAATGCGAGCATCGAAAGCGGTGCTTCATCCGAAGATTCACGGGTGGTTTCGGTTTCCGTCTTGACGTCGATGCCCTTGATCGCTGGCACGTCGGTCGGAGCCGGAAGGAATTCCACAACAGCGTCGAGAAGCGGCTGAACGCCACGGTTCTTGAACGCGGTACCGCAAAGGATCGGGTGGAACTTGACCTCGATGGTGCCCTTACGGATCAGCGCACGGAGCTGTTCGTTCGTAGGCATCGTGCCTTCGAGGTAAGCTTCCATGGCAGCTTCGTCGATTTCCACAGCCAGCTCGATGAGCTTTTCGCGGTATTCTTCAGCCTGATCCTTGAGGTGCTCAGGAATTTCACCAACGGTCGCAGCTGCGCCGATCGTGCCATCCCAAGTCAGTGCCTTCATTTCGATCAGGTCGATGACGCCTTCGAACTCGTTTTCAGCGCCGATCGGCAGCTGAACCGGAAGTGCTACTGCGCCAAGACGCGAACCGACCATTTCTACGCAACGGTAGAAATCGGCACCGATCTTGTCCATCTTGTTGACGAAGACCATACGCGGGACGTGGTACTTTTCAGCCTGACGCCACACGGTTTCGGTCTGAGGCTCAACGCCAGCGTTGGCGTCGAGCAGTGCAATTGCGCCGTCGAGAACGCGGAGCGAACGTTCAACTTCAATCGTGAAGTCAACGTGGCCCGGCGTGTCGATGATGTTGAAGCGGCGCTTCTTGCCATCCTGACCCTGCCAGAACGTGGTCGTGGCAGCGGACGTGATGGTGATACCGCGTTCCTGCTCCTGCTCCATCCAGTCCATGGTCGACGCACCATCGTGGGTTTCGCCGATCTTATGGTTCTTACCGGTATAGAACAGAATGCGCTCGGTCATCGTCGTCTTACCGGCGTCGATGTGAGCCATGATACCGAAATTGCGGTAGTCTTCGATTTTATATTCGCGGGCCATGATAGTCGCTCTTTGAATAGGTTTCGACGATTACCAGCGGTAATGCGAGAAGGCGCGGTTGGCTTCAGCCATGCGGTGCGTGTCTTCACGCTTCTTCACAGCAGAACCACGGTTGTTAGCAGCGTCAAGCAGCTCACCGGAAAGACGATCGATCATCGTCGTCTCGTTACGGCCACGAGCAGCATTGATGAGCCAACGGATGGCAAGTGCCTGGCGGCGTTCTGGACGCACATCAACCGGAACCTGATAGGTTGCACCACCAACGCGGCGCGAACGGACTTCGATGTGCGGAGCTACGTTGTCGAGCGCCTGATGGAACAGCGCGACCGGCTCGGACTTGGCCTTGGCTTCGATTACATCGAGCGCACCGTAAACGATGCTTTCAGCAACCGACTTCTTGCCATGAAGCATGACTGCATTCATGAACTTCGTGATAACGAGATCGCCGAACTTCGGATCCGGATTGATCTCACGCTTCTCAGCCTTATGGCGTCTGGACATTTCGTCTCTTCTTTCAATTACATCGGGCTCAGCTCGCCTTCTGGCGGCCGGTATCCCCGGAAAATCTTACTTCGGACGCTTTGCACCGTACTTCGAACGGCGCTGCTTGCGGTTCTTGACACCCTGGGTATCGAGAACGCCCCGGATGATGTGGTAACGCACACCCGGCAAGTCCTTTACACGACCGCCGCGGATCATGACGACGGAGTGCTCCTGCAAGTTATGCCCTTCACCAGGGATATAACCAATGACTTCGAAGCCGTTCGTCAGACGAACCTTGGCAACCTTACGGAGAGCCGAGTTCGGCTTCTTCGGGGTCGTCGTGTAAACGCGGGTGCAAACGCCGCGCTTCTGAGGGTTTGCCTGCAGTGCAGGAACCTTATTACGCTTTACCGGCGCAATGCGCGGCTTGCGGATAAGCTGGTTTACGGTTGGCATACAACCTTCCTCTATAAAAAATCTCGTATCCACGCCCATACGGGCCGTTTCACCGCCATGCTGATGCACGAATTCGGGACAAGTCACGACAACCGGTGACCACCCCGAACAAAAGCAGAGGAAGCTGACGCTTCATGCGAACGGCAAGTTGCATTTCGATCGTAAAACGAACCCTGTTTGAGATGAACTTCAGGGCGCGTCGCCCCGAAAAAGCTTGTCTCACATCGGCTCAGATGGGGTGCTGATACGTCTTTAGCGACGTTTCGTCAAGGGCAGCGGCTCAAGTTTCTTCAATGGACGGTCCGAAACCAGCGTTTTGGCTTCGCCCGGACAGGTTATTGCGCCGCATTTGACGTCTATTCGCTAATATTTCGCGATCAAAACCGTCATTTTCCTATGCAAGCATGGCGCAGCCACTTGGTAAAGGTTATTGAAGCACATCTGAGTCGAAACGCAACAGAATATTAAGGGTTTCTCAATGTCTTCCACATCCCCAACAGCCGGCGACGATTCGCCAACCGTCCATCTCGTCATTGCTGACGTCTGGAACGAAGGTGAAGAATCTCCGGTTGAAGTGCACCTGCTTTTGAAATCGGACGAGAATGAAGATCTCGTCCAGACGGTCCTAAGCATTCTTGCCGAAGAAGGCTACCATGAAGCCGAGCTTCTCGAGATGGGCACGCTGACCGAAGAACCGGAAGAAGAGCCGCACAAGAGTGCCTGGGCCACCGCGCTCAGCGGCGAAGTCGCGCTGATCGAATTCGACGGCGACGACGAAGAAGAAGAATAAGCATCAGAAGAAAGTGCCGGTTCCGACCGGCATTTTTTTTAACCAGCATCAAGCCGCACCCGCTTTTGCAGGAAATATCGAAATACAAAAAGGCCGCCTCGAAAGGCGGCCTTTTTCAGTTTCATATCTGTCGATCTTACTCGGCAGCGTTGTTGGTCATATCGACCAGCATTGCATTGGCTTCGGTAGAACCCGAAGACTTGCGGCGCTCATCGATGATCAGCTCGTCGCGTGCAGTTGCGATGCGACGGATCTGGTTGGTCATGCCGCCAGTACCGGCCGGAATGAGACGGCCGACGATGACGTTTTCCTTGAGACCCTGCAGCGTGTCCATCTTGCCGGCAACCGCAGCTTCGGTAAGCACGCGGGTCGTCTCCTGGAACGACGCAGCCGAGATGAACGAAGGCGTCTGCAGCGAAGCCTTGGTAATACCGAGGAGGACAGGATTGCCGGAACCCGGCTTCTTGCCTTCTTCGATAAGACGTTCGTTGATCTCTTCCAGCTCGATGCGGTCGACGTGGTCGCCCGGAATGTAACCGGTATCGCCGGATTCCGTGATTTCCACCTTCTGCAGCATCTGACGGACAATCACTTCGATGTGCTTGTCGTTGATCAAAACGCCCTGCAAACGATAGACTTCCTGGATTTCGTTCACGAGGTACGAAGCCAGAGCTTCGACACCCTTGATCGCCAGAATGTCATGCGGTGCCGGGTTGCCGTCGAGGATGTACTCACCCTTTTCGATGACGTCACCGTCCTGAAGATGGAACGGCTTGCCCTTCGGAATGAGGTACTCGACCGGCTCGATCGTGTCGTCGTTCGGCTCGATGATGATGCGACGCTTGTTCTTGTAGTCGCGACCGAAACGAACGGTACCATCGATCTCGGCGATGACGGCATGGTCCTTCGGACGACGTGCTTCGAACAGTTCCGCAACGCGCGGCAGACCACCGGTGATGTCCTTGGTCTTGGCGCTTTCCATCGGCAGACGAGCGATAACGTCACCAGCCTTAACATGCGCGCCCGGCTCGACCGAAAGGATCGATTCCACGGAGAGCATGAAGCGGGCATCGCCACCCTTCGACAGCTTCAGGATCTTGCCAGCCTTGTCCTTGATGACCATGGCAGGCTTGAGGTCCGAACCGCGAGGGGTTGAACGCCAGTCGATAACGACGCGCTTGGTGATACCGGTCGACTCGTCAGCCGATTCCGAAACCGAGAGACCATCGACGAGATCTTCGAACTCAACGTAGCCTTCAACTTCGGTCATGATCGGACGGGTGTACGGATCCCACTCGGCAATACGCTGGCCGCGCTTGACCGTATCGGCCTCATCAACAAACAGACGCGAACCGTAGGTCACGCGATGGACCGCACGTTCCTTGCCCGTATTGTCGAGGATCAGCACAGCCATGTTACGGCCCATCACCACGAGGTTGCCATCGGAGTTGCGAACCACATTGCGGTTACGCAGCTTGACGGTGCCCTCATACGAAGCTTCGAGATACGAGCTGTCAACAACCTGTGCAGTACCGCCAAGGTGGAAGGTACGCATGGTGAGCTGAGTGCCCGGCTCGCCGATCGACTGAGCAGCGATAACGCCGACAGCTTCGCCCTGGTTGACCGGAGTACCGCGTGCAAGGTCGCGACCATAGCACTTGGCGCAAACGCCGTTGCGGGTTTCGCAGGTCAGGGCCGAGCGGATGCGGATCGACTGGATGGCAGCCTTCTCGATGATCTCGACGTCCTTTTCCTCGATCATGCGGCCAGCCTCGACGATGACTTCGCCGGTGGTCGGATGCAGGATCGGATCGAGAGCCGTACGGCCCAGAACGCGCTGGCCAATCGAAGCCACGATCTGGCCGGCATCGACGATCGGCTGCATGGTGAGACCGATTTCGGCGCCGCAATCGACTTCCGAAATGATCGCATCCTGTGCAACGTCAACGAGACGACGGGTCAGGTAGCCCGAGTTAGCAGTCTTCAAGGCGGTGTCTGCCAGACCCTTACGGGCACCGTGGGTCGAGTTGAAGTACTCGTTAACGGTCAGGCCTTCCTTGAAGTTCGAGATGATCGGGGTTTCGATGATTTCACCTGACGGCTTGGCCATAAGGCCACGCATGCCGCCCAGCTGACGCATCTGGTTGACCGAACCACGGGCACCCGAATGCGACATCATGTAGACCGAGTTCATCTGCTTCTGGCGACCGGTCACCGGATCGAATTCGACGGCCTTCAGGCGCGCCATCATCTCTTCGGTGATCTTGTCGGTTGCCTTACCCCAGGCGTCGACGACCTTGTTGTACTTTTCGCCCTGAGTGATCAGGCCGTCATTGTACTGCTGTTCGTATTCGGTCGTAAGCGCTTCGGTGTCGGCAACGATCTTCGCCTTCGTATCCGGAATGACCATGTCATCCTTGCCGAAGGAAATGCCTGCACGGCAGGCATGCGCGAAGCCGAGCTGCATGATGCGATCGCAGAAGATAACCGTCTCTTTCTGACCGCAATGGCGGTAGACGTGATCGATCATCTTGGAGATGTTCTTCTTTGTCATCTCCTGATTGCAGATGTCGAAAGGCACGTTGACGTTCTTCGGCAGCAGCTCACCGGTGATCATGCGGCCAGGCGTCGTGTCGTAGATCTTCGACACAGGCTTGCCTTCGGCATCGACCGTCTTGAAACGGCCCTTGATCTTGGTATGCAGCGTAACGACCTTGTTTTCAAGCGCATGCTGCAGCTCGCCCATATCGGCGAACATCATGCCCTCGCCCGGCTCCTTGTCTGCCACGATGGACAGATAATAGAGGCCGAGAACCATGTCCTGCGAAGGAACGATGATCGGTGCGCCGTTGGCAGGGTGCAGGATGTTGTTGGTCGACATCATCAGCACGCGTGCTTCAAGCTGGGCTTCGAGCGACAGCGGAACGTGAACAGCCATCTGGTCACCGTCGAAGTCGGCGTTGAACGCCGTACAAACGAGCGGATGCAACTGGATAGCCTTGCCTTCGATCAGCGTGGGTTCGAAGGCCTGGATACCAAGACGGTGCAGCGTAGGCGCGCGGTTCAGAAGAACCGGATGCTCACGGATCACTTCGTCGAGGATATCCCAGACTTCCGGACGTTCCTTTTCAACCAGCTTCTTCGCCTGCTTGACGGTCGAGGAGTAACCCTTGGCGTCAAGACGTGCGTAGATGAATGGCTTGAACAGTTCGAGCGCCATCTTCTTCGGCAAGCCGCACTGGTGCAGCTTGAGTTCCGGACCGGTCACGATGACCGAACGACCGGAATAGTCGACGCGCTTGCCGAGCAGGTTCTGACGAAAGCGACCCTGCTTGCCCTTGAGCATGTCGGACAGCGACTTCAACGGACGCTTGTTAGCACCGGTGATGACGCGACCACGACGGCCGTTATCGAACAGCGCGTCCACAGCTTCCTGCAGCATGCGCTTTTCGTTACGGATAATGATGCCCGGAGCGCGCAGTTCGATCAGGCGCTTCAGACGGTTGTTGCGGTTGATGACGCGGCGATAGAGATCGTTCAGATCCGACGTCGCGAAACGACCGCCATCCAGCGGCACGAGCGGACGCAGATCTGGCGGAATAACCGGAACGATCTTCATGATCATCCATTCCGGGCGGTTTCCCGACTCCAGGAAGTTTTCGACGATCTTCAGACGCTTCATCAGCTTCTTCTGCTTCAGGTCCGAGGTGGTCTCGGCAAGATCGACGCGCAGATCGGCGGCAATCTTTTCGAGTTCCATCGAAGCCAGAAGCTCGTAGATGGCTTCAGCACCAATGAGGGCCGTGAACTGATCTTCGCCGAATTCATCGACGGCGATCATGTATTCCTCTTCCGAAAGAAGCTGATGCTCCTTCAGCGAGGTCAGGCCCGGTTCGGTAACAATGTAGTTCTCGAAGTACAGGACGCGCTCGATATCCTTGAGCGTCATGTCCAGGAGCGTGCCGATACGGCTCGGCAGCGACTTCAGGAACCAGATGTGGGCAACCGGGGCTGCGAGTTCGATGTGGCCCATGCGCTCGCGACGAACGCGCGAGAGCGTGACTTCCACGCCGCACTTTTCGCAGATGATGCCCTTGTATTTCATACGCTTGTACTTGCCGCACAAGCATTCATAGTCCTTGATCGGGCCAAAGATGCGCGCGCAGAAGAGACCATCGCGTTCAGGCTTGAACGTGCGGTAGTTGATCGTCTCCGGCTTCTTGATCTCGCCGTATGACCAGGACAGAATCTTCTCAGGGCTGGCAATCGAGATTCTGATGGAATCGAACGTCTGTGCCGGAGCCTGAGGATTGAAAAGATTCATGACCTCTTGGTTCATGCCGTTCTCCTTGAGGGCGATCCGTCGCCCTGTGTCGTCGATGACAAGCTGAAAATCCTTGCCATCCTGAAAAGAAATCGCGGTACTACGCAGTTATGAACTGGCTTGCCGTAGTTTCGTTTCCGGTGCGGAACCGTGTTCCGCATATTCTGGAAACGATTATACGGGCGCGCCGCGGCAATACCGTGGCGCGCCCTTGAGCTTTATTCCGCTGCGTCAGGCAGGGCCTGCTGCTGTTCGTCGCGTGTATCGTCCAGCTCGACATTGAGACCGAGCGAACGCATTTCCTTTACGAGAACGTTGAAGCTCTCCGGAATGCCTGCTTCGAACGTATCGTCGCCGCGCACGATCGCTTCGTAGACCTTGGTACGGCCTGCCACGTCGTCCGACTTGACGGTCAGCATTTCCTGCAGCGTGTAAGCCGCACCGTATGCTTCCAGAGCCCAGACCTCCATTTCGCCGAAGCGCTGGCCACCGAACTGGGCCTTGCCGCCCAGAGGCTGCTGCGTAACGAGCGAGTAAGGTCCGATCGAACGAGCGTGGATCTTGTCGTCGACCAGGTGGTGGAGCTTCAACATATAGATGTAGCCCATGGTCACCTGACGGTCGAACGGCTCACCCGTACGGCCATCGTAAAGCGTCGACTGACCAGACGTTGCAAGACCCGCATCCGTCAGCATCGCGTTGATGTCGGCTTCCACCGCACCGTCGAAGACCGGCGTTGCGATCGACACGCCACGCTTCACCTGGTTGGCCAGCATGAGGACGGAATCGTCGTCATAAGACCGGACCGGTTCGTTGCGGTCGTTGTCCGGATAGATGTGCTCCAGCGTATCGCGCAGCGGCTCGATATTGGCCGTCTTGCGATAAACGTCGATGAGCTCACCGATCTTCTTGCCCATGCCAGCGCATGCCCAGCCGAGGTGGGTTTCCAGAATCTGGCCCACATTCATACGGCTCGGAACGCCAAGCGGGTTCAACACGATGTCGGCATGCGTACCGTCTTCGAGGAACGGCATATCCTCGACCGGCAGAATGCGGGAAACCACACCCTTGTTGCCGTGACGGCCAGCCATCTTGTCGCCTGGCTGGATCTTGCGCTTCACAGCGACAAAGACCTTGACCATCTTCATGACGCCTGGAGGCATCTCGTCGCCGCGCTGTACCTTCTCGACCTTGTCCATGAAGCGTGCTTCGAGCAGCTTCTTGGATTCGTCATACTGGCCACGCAGAGCTTCGAGTTCGCCCTGGAGCTTCTCGTCGTCGACAGCAAACTGCCACCACTGCGACCGCGGATATTCGGTCATCAGTTCACGGGTGATCGTCGAGCCCTTCTTGAAGCCCTTCGGACCCGCTGCAGCGACCTTGCCATCGATCATGTCGGCAAGACGGCCATAGACGTTGCGATCCAGGATAGCCTGTTCGTCGTCACGGTCTTTGGCGAGACGCTCGATTTCCTCGCGTTCGATAGCCATGGCGCGTTCGTCCTTTTCAACGCCGTGGCGATTGAAAACGCGAACTTCCACAACCGTACCGTAGGTTCCGGGCGGCATACGCATGGAGGTGTCACGGACGTCCGATGCCTTTTCACCGAAGATGGCGCGCAGGAGCTTCTCTTCCGGCGTCATCGGGCTTTCACCCTTCGGCGTGATCTTGCCGACAAGAATGTCGCCAGGATGCACTTCGGCACCGATGTACACGATACCGGCTTCGTCGAGATTCTTCAGCGCTTCTTCCGAAACGTTCGGAATGTCACGAGTGATTTCCTCAGGTCCAAGCTTGGTGTCGCGGGCAGCTACTTCGAATTCCTCGATATGGATCGAAGTGAACACGTCGTCCGAAACGATCTTCTCGGAAAGAAGGATCGAATCTTCGTAGTTGTAGCCGTTCCACGGCATGAACGCGACGAGCACGTTACGGCCGAGAGCCAGATCGCCCAGATCCGTCGACGGACCGTCAGCGATGATGTCACCCTTCTGGATGGGATCACCAACGCGTACGAGCGGACGCTGATTGATGCAGGTGTTCTGGTTCGAACGCTGGAACTTCATCAGGCGATAGATATCGACGCCCGACTTGGACGGATCGAGATCTTCAGTCGCACGGATAACGATACGCGTTGCGTCAACCTGATCGACCACACCGCCACGGCGTGCTGCAATAGCGGCACCGGAGTCACGCGCAACGACAGCTTCCATGCCCGTACCGACGAACGGCGCTTCAGCGCGAACGAGCGGCACAGCCTGACGCTGCATGTTCGAGCCCATGAGAGCGCGGTTGGCGTCGTCGTTTTCAAGGAACGGGATGAGAGCCGCAGCAACCGAAACGAGCTGCTTCGGCGACACGTCCATCAGATCCACGTTTTCACGCGGAGCCATCATTACTTCGCCTGCATGACGGCAGATGACGAATTCGTCAACGAAACCGCCCCGCTCGTCCAGCTCGACGTTAGCCTGCGCAACCGAGTGCTTGGCTTCTTCCATCGCCGACAGATAGACAACGTCGTTCGTTACCTTGCCGTCGACAACCTTGCGGTACGGGCTTTCAATGAAGCCGTACTTGTTGACGCGGGCAAAAGTTGCAAGCGAGTTGATCAGACCGATATTCGGGCCTTCCGGCGTTTCAATCGGGCAGATACGGCCATAGTGGGTCGGATGCACGTCGCGGACTTCGAAGCCAGCGCGCTCGCGGGTCAGACCGCCCGGTCCAAGAGCCGAGAGACGGCGCTTGTGGGTGATTTCCGAAAGCGGGTTGGTCTGATCCATGAACTGCGACAGCTGCGAGGAACCGAAGAACTCGCGCACGGCTGCAGCAGCCGGCTTCGCGTTGATCAGATCCTGCGGCATGACCGTGTCGATTTCGATCGAGGACATACGTTCCTTGATCGCGCGCTCCATACGGAGCAGACCGACGCGATACTGATTTTCCATCAGTTCGCCGACCGAACGCACACGGCGGTTGCCGAGATTGTCGATGTCGTCGATTTCGCCGCGACCGTCGCGCAGTTCCACCAGCATCTTGACCACGGCCAGGATGTCTTCCTTGCGCAGAACGCGCACGGTGTCTTCCGCGTCGAGATCCAGACGCATGTTCATCTTGACGCGACCAACGGCCGAAAGGTCGTAGCGCTCAGCGTCGAAGAACAGCGAGTTGAACATCGATTCGGCGGAATCCATCGTAGGCGGTTCGCCCGGACGCATGACGCGATAGATGTCGAACAGGGCTTCCTGACGGCTTTCGTTCTTGTCGACAGCCAGCGTGTTGCGGATGTAGCCACCGATGTTGATATGATCGATGTCGAGAACGTTGATTTCCGTCTCGCCGGTGTCGATCAGAGTCTTGAGGACCTTTTCGTCGATTTCGTCACCGGCTTCGAGATAGATCTCGCCGGTTGCGTAATTGACGACATCTTCCGCAAGATACGAACCGAACAGATCGTCTTCCGTCGCCTTGATGGCCTTGAGGCCCTTTTCAGCAAGCTGCTTGGCCGAACGGGCGGTCAGCTTCTTGCCAGCTTCAAGAACGACTTCACCGGTGTCCGCATCGATGAGATCGGAGATGATCTTCATGCCCTTGAAGCGGTCAGCCGAATACGGGATGCGCCAGTTGTCGCCGTCACGCGTATAGGTGACAGTCTTGTAGAACGTCGACAGAATGTCTTCGCCGTCCATGCCGAGAGCCATCAGCAGCGTGGTGGCTGGCAGCTTGCGGCGGCGGTCGATACGTGCGTAGACGATGTCCTTGGAATCGAATTCGATATCAAGCCAGGAACCGCGGTAAGGGATGACGCGCGCGGCGAACAGGAGCTTGCCCGAAGAATGGGTCTTGCCCTTGTCGTGGTCGAAGAAGACGCCCGGCGAACGGTGCATCTGCGAAACGATCACGCGCTCGGTGCCATTGACGATGAAGGTGCCGTTGTCGGTCATGAGCGGCATATCGCCCATGTAGACATCCTGCTCTTTGATGTCCTTGATCGACTTCGCGCCGGTATCTTCGTCAATATCGAACACGATAAGACGCAGCGTCACCTTGAGTGGCGCCGAATACGTCAGATCGCGCTGACGGCATTCGTCAACGTCGAATTTTGGTGCGTCGAACTCGTAGCGAACGAATTCGAGCATTGAAGCGCCGGAGAAATCCTGAATTGGGAAAACAGACTTGAAAACCGCCTGCAAACCCTCGTCAGAACGCCCACCGGATGGTTCTTCAACCATAAGGAACTGGTCGTAAGATGCCTTCTGAACCTCGATAAGGTTCGGCATCTCGGCGACCTCTGGGATCTTGCCGAAAAATTTGCGTACGCGCTTGCGACCATTGAATGAATGGGTCTGAGCCATCGTCGCTCCTCGTTCTATAGCCTTGCGGCTTGCTCACGCCTTGCGGCCTTTATCATGCGCCGCCCTTCGGCGGTCCTTCGAGCACATGGTCCTTCAGATCGGCCCCTTCAGATCGGATGGATCGAAAAGGATCACGTGCAAACTTTCCAGAGCTGCCTTCCGCATCGTTACCGGCACGCGGCGCTCTTAACGGGCTAAAACCCGTTTCCTGAAAGCCGTTCCGGCACTCAGGAAAAGGGTTCCAGTTATCCGACCCACCAGGAAAGTCCGGCGGGAACTGACGGATGGAAAACCATCCGCCAGAATAGTCCGAACTTACTTGAGTTCGACCTTGGCGCCAGCAGCTTCGAGCTGTGCCTTGATCTTCTCAGCTTCGTCCTTCGAAGCGCCTTCCTTGACAGCCTTCGGAGCGCCTTCGACCAGGTCCTTGGCTTCCTTGAGGCCGAGACCGGTGATTGCGCGCACTTCCTTGATCACGTTGATCTTGTTAGCGCCGCCGTCAGCGAGAACGACGTCGAATTCGGTCTTCTCTTCAGCAGCAGCAGCCGGAGCAGCGCCACCAGCAGCAGCAACTGCAACAGGAGCAGCAGCCGAAACGCCCCACTTCTCTTCGAGAAGCTTCGAAAGCTCTGCAGCTTCGAGAACGGTCAGTGCCGACAGGTCGTCAACGATCTTTGCGAGATCAGCCATTTTGGTATTTCCTTAGTTTCAAGGTTTGAACAATTGACAGCGAAAAACGGCCTTACGCCGCCTCGTTCTTCCGGGCGTGCGCGCCAATAACGCGAGCGATCTGGCCCGCTGGTGCGCTGGTAAGTACTGCGAGACGCTGAGCCGGGGTCTGGATCATTCCAACCAGCTTTGCGCGCAGTTCGTCGAGCGATGGGAGCGAAGCAAGCGACTTGACGCCATCGGCGTTAAGCGTCGTTGCACCCATTGCACCACCGAGGATAACGAGCTTGTCGTTAGCCTTGGCGAATTCGACGGCTACTTTCGGAGCAGCAATCGGGTCGTTTGCATAAGCAACAACCGTCTGACCTGTAAACAGATCAGAAATGCCTTCCGATTCCGTGCCCTGAAGAGCGATCTTGGCAAGGCGGTTTTTCGCGACTTTAACGGACCCACCTGCATCACGCATCTTCGAGCGAAGATCGCTCATCTGCGCAACGGTGAGACCGGTATAGTGGGCCACGACGACCGAACCGGACTCTTTAAAAGCGCCGTTCAGCCACGAGACAAATTCGCGTTTTTCCGCTCTATCCACTGTCTCTCTCCAGTAGGCAGGACCACATGGCCCTGCCGGGTTGCCTTTGCCGGACGAACTTCACAGTCAGCCCGACGTTCGAGGATCCTGTCCCCTTCAGCTATCCTGGAAGCCAGGCGTCACTCAAAGGCAACTACGGTTCAAACCTTGCATGCGTATTCACGCGAAACAGGGTTATTCCACGTCTCATGCAGGCCACATGTTTAAGGACAATCATCCGAAGATGATGATCCGCCTGCAATCTCGGACAGGATAACCGGACTTTCGTCCGGCTATCCGGATCTTGCGATCCGGAATTTTTGCCTTTCGCCCTGCTTTACAGGACTGGCTGGCAGCCACGCCTCCCCAACCGGAAAGGCTTGGACTCCGGCTAACCGGAGCCCATGAAAACTTAGGCGACGACCTTGACGGTTGCCGGATCGACCTTGACGCCAACGCCCATGGTCGAGGAAAGCGATACGCGCTTGACGTATTCACCCTTAGCAGCCGACGGCTTTGCCTTGATGACGGCGTCAGCGAAAGCCTTGATGTTTTCTTCGAGCTTGGCATTGTCGAAGGAAACCTTGCCGATACCGGCATGGATGATACCAGCCTTCTCGACGCGGAATTCGACTGCACCGCCCTTGGAAGCAGCAACAGCGGCTGCAACGTCGGTGGTGACGGTGCCAACCTTCGGGTTCGGCATCATGCCACGCGGGCCGAGAACCTTACCGAGACGGCCAACGAGCGGCATCATGTCCGGGGTTGCAATGCAGCGATCGAAGTCGATCTTGCCGCCATTGACGATTTCGAACAGTTCTTCCGCACCGACGATGTCGGCGCCAGCCTTCTTGGCTTCTTCAGCCTTGTCGCCGCGAGCGAAAACAGCAACGCGAACCGTACGGCCCGTGCCATTCGGCAGGTTGACAACGCCGCGAACCATCTGGTCAGCGTGACGCGGATCGACGCCGAGGTTCATCGCGATTTCGATGGTTTCATCGAACTTGGCGACAGCACGTTCCTTGACGAGGCCGATAGCAGCCGACAGATCGTACAGCTTGTTGCGATCGACGCCTTCACGGATCTTGTTAATGCGCTTGGAAATCTTCGCCATCGTCTCAGCCCACCACTTCCAGGCCCATCGAACGGGCAGAACCTTCGATCATGCGCATCGCTGCTTCAATATCAGCGGCGTTCAGATCCTTCATCTTCGCTTCAGCGATTGTGCGAACCTTGTCGCGGGAGATCGTGCCGGCGCTCGCCTTGCCCGGGGTCTTCGAACCGGACTTGAGGTTAGCGGCCTTCTTGAGGAAGTAGGTCACCGGAGGGGTCTTCATCACAAAAGTGAAAGACTTGTCCTGATAATAGGTGATCACGACTGGAATCGGCGAACCCTTTTCCATTTCCTGCGAGGCAGCGTTGAACGCCTTGCAGAATTCCATGATGTTGATGCCGCGCTGACCCAGGGCCGGACCGATCGGGGGCGACGGATTGGCCGCACCTGCCGCTACCTGGAGCTTAAGCTGGCCTGCAATTTTCTTAGCCATTGCTTTCTGCCTTTTTAATTTGCCGGAAAACCCGGCTTTCTCGATTAATGCCGGAAATTCCAGCTCTCGACTGACGCCAGCTGAACTGGCGGGCAGTTCGGTGGTTCGGAGCTCGACGACCGGCTAAGCCGCCTTCCCTTCCACCATTTCACCCCGCCCGAAATTCGGTCAGGGTGAATGCCCTTGCGGGCAAAACGATCAGAGCTTGTCGACCTGACCGTATTCCAGATCCACAGGCGTTGCGCGCCCGAAGATGGAAACCTCAACCTTGAGACGCGCACGCTCTTCGTCGACTTCCTGAACAATGCCGTTGAACGAAGCGAACGGACCATCGGAAACGCGAACGTTTTCGCCAATCTCGAAGGATACCGAAGTCTTTGGACGCTCGACACCATCCTGAACCTGGTTCAGAATCTGGTCGACTTCCTTCTGGGAAACCGGAACAGGCTTGGAATCACCAAGGAAACCAGTGACTTTCGGGGTATTCTTGATAAGCGAGAAGACGGCATCCGTGAGGGTTGCACGAACCAGCACGTAACCCGGGAAGAACTTGCGCTCTGCGTCAACCTTGCGGCCGCGGCGCACTTCAACGATCTTCTCGGTCGGCACAACGATCTGCTCAATCAGCTCGGACAGACCCTTCTGCTTCGCCTTGGCTTCGATATCCTCGGCGACCTTCTTTTCGAAATTGGAATAGGCGTGAACGATGTACCAGCGCGCCGTCATCTAAAAACTCCCCAATCCTAACTTATCGACCAAGGCCGAGAATAAATTCTACGCCATAGGCCATAAGCTGGTCGGCAAGAAAAAAGAACGCGGCAGCCAGAAACGCCATAATCACCACCATAATGGTGGAGATGACCGTTTCACGCCGTGTAGGCCAGGTCACCTTCGCCGTTTCGGCGCGAACCTGCTGAAAAAAGGTGATCGGATTCGTTTTGGATGCCATCTGCCGCTCTGTCATTGATCCTGCGCTACCCCCAAACCCTAACCCGTCGAAACGAATCAGAAGCCTGAAGTCACGCGTATACGGCACGCAAAGCTGAAAATTCAGCCCCACGCGCCGCGTGTCTGTTGACGCTACATAGAATCGATTCCCGAAAAAAACAAGCCCAAAGGTTAAAAGAATACCATACAGGCTTATCGGAAATCCGGTCCTTGCGAATATCACTCGGCGCACCATCCAATCGTGCGGCGGCGATCCTTCCCTACCCGGCCAACAAATCCCGCAGGGAATTATCATTTTAACGACGTCGCCTTGCCGAAGCCTGCGCCACCGTCGAAAAGGTAAGGCGGCATAGATTGCCACCTAATTTATAATATAGAAAACGGGCGCCCATAGTCAAGCCATGAGCACCCGTTATAAAATGGCAGGGGCAGCAGGGCTCGAACCCGCGACCTACGGTTTTGGAGACCGTCGCTCTACCAACTGAGCTATACCCCTATGCGGCATTGCAATGCCTGATCGGCAGAATGCCAGACTGGCGGCGTAACCGCCAGTCAAATTGATTACTCGATGATCGAGGAGACGATGCCTGCACCGACGGTGCGGCCGCCTTCACGGATAGCGAAGCGGAGCTTCTCTTCCATGGCGATCGGCACGATCAGGGTGACGTCCATAGCGACGTTGTCGCCAGGCATAACCATTTCCGTGCCTTCCGGCAGCGTGACAACACCGGTCACGTCCGTCGTGCGGAAGTAGAACTGCGGACGGTAGTTCGTGAAGAACGGCGTATGACGGCCACCTTCGTCCTTGGTCAGAATGTAGGCTTCTGCCTTGAACTTGGTGTGCGGCTTCACAGAACCCGGCTTGCAGAGAACCTGGCCGCGTTCAACGTCTTCACGGCCAACACCACGGATCAGAGCGCCGATGTTGTCGCCAGCCTGGCCCTGATCGAGCAGCTTGCGGAACATTTCAACGCCGGTAACCGTCGTCTTCGCCGTCGCCTTGATGCCGACGATTTCAACTTCTTCACCAACCTTGACTATACCGCGCTCAACGCGACCCGTCACAACCGTACCACGGCCCGAGATCGAGAACACGTCTTCGATCGGCATCAGGAACGGCTGGTCGATCGGACGTTCCGGGGTCGGAATGTAGTCGTCAACAGCGGCCATCAGCGAACGAACGGCGTCTTCGCCCAGTTCCTTCGAAGAATCTTCCAGAGCAGCAAGAGCCGAGCCCTTGATGATCGGAACTTCGTCGCCCGGGAAGTCGTACTTCGACAGAAGTTCGCGTACTTCCAGTTCAACCAGTTCGAGCAGTTCTGCATCGTCAACCTGGTCGCACTTGTTCAGGAACACGACGATTGCCGGAACGCCAACCTGACGAGCGAGCAGGATGTGCTCACGGGTCTGCGGCATCGGGCCGTCAGCGGCCGAAACAACCAGAATTGCGCCGTCCATCTGGGCAGCACCGGTGATCATGTTCTTCACATAGTCAGCGTGACCTGGGCAGTCGACGTGTGCATAGTGACGGTTCGGCGTTTCGTACTCGACGTGTGCCGTCGAGATCGTGATGCCGCGGGCGCGCTCTTCAGGAGCGGCGTCGATCTGGTCATACGCCTTGAACTCGCCGAAAAACTTCGTGATCGCTGCAGTCAGCGACGTCTTGCCATGGTCAACGTGACCAATCGTGCCGATGTTAACGTGGGGCTTCGTACGTTC